>JBLHKZ010000012.1:0-43322 GCA_047618185.1 Limisphaerales bacterium | reverse complement strand
TCGTCCCGTTCGATCAGGGTGACGCGAGAGTCGTTCAGATCGGCGACGCGCCGCGCGCTTTGGTCGGTTGAGCCGTCTGACACGAGAATGATTGAAAGCCGATCGGCCGGGTAGTCCGAGGCGAGGAAATTTTCCAGTCTGGGGACGATGCGATCCTGCTCGTTGCGCGCGGCAAGAACGACGGTGACGGTGGAGGATGCGAGCGGTTCAGCGAGGGGAGCCTTGTTCCCGCGGCAGCGGGCGAGCGCGGTAATCAACAGCGGGTAGCCGATAAATGTATGGAACACCAACGCGAAGCTGATCCAGAACGCGGCCAGTGCGAGCATTGTTTTGTCAAGCGATGCCGCGTCCATGGCGGGCCTAGAAAGAGGCGTCCTCGACGACGTAGATCCAGACCTTGATGGTGGCCTTGTAGCACACCCACATGAGCACGATGTCGATGACACCCAGCTTGTTCCAGGAAATGGGCGGGAGGGCGTGGGCAGCGGCGTCAAGTTCGTCGGTGATCACTTTGCGCTTGAGGGCTTCCTTGCGCCGGTCGAAGGGTTGTCGCTGTAGTTGTTGTTCGTTGAATTCGGGGGCGCCGGCGTTGAGAGTCGCCAGTTCCCCGAGGGCCGCTTTGCTTTCGCGTTCCCAGCGTTTCATGATCTGCCGGTGGAACGCCGCGACGGCGGCGGGAATGATAAACAGGGTGGACCGGGCTCCAAAGTCGATGACCCAAGAGGAAAGGGCGAAGGACGAGACGAGGCAGAACAGCAATCGGCGCATGCGTTCCTCGTCATTGTTGATGGTCTTCACGGTCACCAGAGTCCTCATGCAGCAATAGAGAATGCCGACGAAGCAGAAGAGCCCGTTTTTTCCGAGCTCGGTCGCGGTTTGGATATAGGAGCTGTGCGCGGCCTTGACGTAACCGTTGTCCGCCCGGAACGCGCCGACGAAATTCTTCCAACCGATGCCGTCGGGCTCTTCCTCGATTTTCTGGAGCCCCCAGGTCCACGCGGCGATGCGGCCTTGAATGCCGCCTTCGGAGCGGTTGAGTTCATTCATTCGCGGCAGCGCGGAGATGATGCTGCCGCCGAAGGTCAGCGCGAAAACTACGAGCCCGATCTGCACAGTTTTGGGGCGGCCAAACATCATGGCGGCGAGCATGGTCACGCCACCCGAAAGATAGGCTCCCTTGGAGAGGGTCTCGTACATGCACCAGATCGGGAAAATCATCATCAGGAGAGCGAGTTCTTTGATGAAGACCGGTCGTTTCCACAGAAACAGGTAGTAGATCATGGGCAGCACGGGAACGACGGCGTGCCCCAGGGCGTTTGGATTGTTGAAGATCGACGTGCTCAGAACGAGGCGGCCCTTGTAAATGCCTTCGGTGAGTTCCTTGGATCCCATCGGGTCCCAGAAGTAGAGGCTGCTGACCGCCAAGGCGGCGAGGACCAGAATCATGACCGTCCACCAGTTCAGGAAGGCCTTGATGCGGTCCATGTCGGAGAGCACCTGCACAGTGATGTAGTAGAAGATGATGTATTTGGCGAAAATCAGGATGGACCCTTGAAGGGAATCTCCGGACCAGATAGCCCATGCGAAATAGGCGGCCATAAGCCAGTCGTGCGGCGTTTGTAAGAAGTCCTTCGGCGAGAGGCCTTTGTTGCGTGTGTAGGTGGAGAAAAGCGCGAAGAGCATCGTGATTTTGACCGGCGACAGCTTGGCAAAGATGGGAATCCACTCCTGTGGTCGGATGTAGTAAATGACCAGAAACAGGACGATGGCGGCGAAATCCATGGGGCGTGCGTGGAGTGATCTCGGGCGAAGGCGGGTCAGGCTTCGCCGTGGGCGAGTTCGCGGTAAATCCGTTGGTATTCGCTGACCATTTTTTCAATGGAAAAGTGCTGCTCGATATTCTTTCGGGCAGTCCTGCCCATGTCAACCAATCGCGCTGGATCGGACATGGCATCGGCCAGATCTTTGGCCAGGCCGGAGCTTGTGCTGATATCGGTGATGAATCCGTCTTCGCCCGGTGAAATCACTTCTTTCGAACCGCAGGCCGCGGCGTTGCACAGGGCCGGAACGCCTGATGCCATGGCTTCGAGCAAGGCGTTGGAAAGTCCCTCATTGACCGAGGGAATCACCAGCAGGTCCATGGCATGGTAGTGTCGGCGCGGGTCGTCTTGGAATCCCGTCAGGCAGATCCGATCCGCGACGCGACTCTCGCTCGCCTGACGTTTGACATTGTCCTCCTCCGGTCCGCCGCCGCCGACGATCAACAATTGCGCGTCGGGGACGCGAGCCGTGGCTTCTTCGAAGGCCTTCAAGAGCAGGTCATGTCGTTTGTACGGGCCGAATCTGCCGAGCATGCCGATCGTCGGCGCGTCTTCCTGCAAACCCAGCTCGCGCCGAGCCGCCTTTTTGTCGCCCGGCTGAAAACGTTCGGTGTCGACGCCGTTGACGATCACCCGGAAATCCGCCGGGGCGAAGCCAAACTCTGAAAAGTGTTCGCGAAGGCTGTGAGAGACGGTGTGGAGCGCGCGGCAATGGGGGAAGTATTTCATGCGCTGACGCACGCGTCTCGGCTCGCTGTGTTCGCCAGTCAATTGTCCGTGTTCGCCATGAAGGATAGGTTTCCAACGTCCCTGGGCAGTTGCAGTGGACGCATAGATCAGCGTGCCGAGGTTGTGGCTGTGAATCACGTGCGGTTGGATGCGCCAGATCAGTTTGATCAGCCCGAACAGAGAGCGAATGGAGAATCCGTTCGACTTTTGGAGGGTGTAGATCTGCTCGGGTTTGGGGAACCGGCTGGCGAAGGAGCCTTCCCGCTCGAGGCAGCAGACATGAGTGTCAAATTCATCTGGATCGAAATGCTGGGTGAGGTTGGCGAGGCCGTTTTCCATGCCGCCTGGATCCAGAGAAAAAACGACATGCAGGATTCGTAGGGGCTTCGATTTTGAGGGCGCGGCGCTCATGAATCGACCGACTCCGATGGACCCATTTTGCGGCGAGTCCGCTGAGGGGAAAGGACTTCCGGCCGATTGCGCCGGTCGTGGAAAAGGACCATCAAAGAGATCCGTTGAAAAAGCCCGTGATTGGATGCCATTCGCTGAGTCGCTCCATGAGTTCAGGAAACGGTCTCGGCGATCTGGTAATTCTGGTAGTAGTAGCTGGAGTAGTAGTAGTAGTGGTAGTAGTTCGCGCTGTCGTTGAGATCCATCCGGTTGAGCACGAATCCGTAGATGTTGGCGCCATTGTCGCGCAGGTATTGGAGAGCCATCTGGAGGCTTCGACTTGAGGTGCGTTTGCTCCAGATGACGAACACGACGCCATCGGTCACTGGCAGTAGCATCGCGGCGTCGGAGAGGCCGAGCGCGGGAGGGGTGTCTAAGATGATGCGCTGAAACTGCGTGCGCAGCTCGGCGAGGGTGTTGGTGAGATTGGGCGAGCCGAGCAATTCGGTTATGCCTTCGGTGTGTTTGCCGTAGGGGAGCAGTGAGAGATTCTCCTGCTTGGTCGGCTGGAGCGCGTCTTCCAGAGTGGCGGTGCCCATCAGCACATTGCTCAGGCCGGGTTTTGCTTTAACCCGGAAGGCGCGGTGGAGTCGGCCGCGACGCAGGTCGGCGTCGATGAGCAGGGTTTTTTCTCCCATCTGCGCGAAAGAGAGCGCGAGGTTCGCGGACACGAGGGATTTGCCTTCCTGAGGCAGTGAGCTGGCGACCATGATGACTTGCGGCATGGCTCCGGCCGGCGATCCGCTGGAAAGCAGATTCGTTCGAATTACTCGAAAGTTTTCCAACAGGTGTCGATCAGGTTTTGACTCGATTGTGGAGTGGCGGTTGCCGCTGGCCAGGGCGCCGTCGATCAACTGCGGGACAATGCCCAGGGCGCGCATGTCAAAGTCGACTTCGGCCTGCTCGATGTTGGTCACGGTGTGATCGAGATATTCGAGCAACAGAGGCATGCCGATCGCCAAAGCCAACCCCAGAATGATGGAGTAGACCGCAAGCTTGAGGCGGTGCGGCGAAACCGGCAATTCACGCACTTCCATCAAACCCATGTATTGCAATTGGGTGCGTTGTCTATCGGCGCCCCATTCGAGGCTGGTCAGGGATTTGGCCATGGTCGAATAAAGCGAACTCCAGGAGAGCTGTCCGGCCTGAATGTTTCGGAACTCGGACTGGGCAATGTCGTGGCGCCTGACGATGTCCTGGTATTCTGGAATGCGTTTGGTCAGATCCGCCTGTTTGTCCACCAGTCGACGGTATTCAAGATCGAATCGAGTCAGGGCAAGCTCCAGTTCGAGGCTGAGTTTCTCCTCGGTGTCCGCCAGTTCCTTGAGGATGGGCGCGATTTTTGGATGCGCGGGCAAGTATAGCTCTTCCAGTTTCGCGACTTCCTTTTCCAGTTCACGGCGTCTTCGGTCGAGCGATTCCCATTGATGATTGGTCTTGTTCAACACGGACGGGGTCACGACGTAGGACTCTTTGGCCGTCATGCCGGTGTTGCCGATGGTGATTTGAGTGGGGCTCTCAATGACGTCGCCAATCGCAAGACCGATTTCGCGATCGACCGTGTAGAGCAAGGAAAGGCGATCGATTGTGGTTAAATTATCCCTTTCGAGCTGCTCCTTAAATCGATCGAAGACCTCAATTTTGTAGCGGTTTTGGGTCATCAAGGGCGGGATGCGCTGGAGGTCTTTCAGTTGCATCTCCAATTGCAGAAGATTATTCTTGTTCTTGAAGTCGAAGGTCTCGTCCGAGATATGCTTGATCTTGGCCTCGATTAGGTCTTTTTCCCGTTCCCATTTGTCGACGGCCTGTTCATGGAATTTGGCGCGGCGTTCTTTCTCGGCTTTCATGTATTCCTCCAGGATATACTGCGGGAGTTGGTAAATTAGCGCCTTGTTGTAGGGCCACACTTCGATCTCCACGTCGCCCTGACCTGTCCCGTGAACCTTGACGTTCTTGATGTGATTCTTCATCACGTCTTCCAGAGACTCATTTATGCCCATGCGACGGCATGCGCGCTCCAGGATATGAGGGGCGCCCAGTTGATAACGGAGGCTGCGACGTCCGTAGACGTGTTCGTCGTCGAGCGGTAGGGCGAAGGTCTGGTGGCTGATGTGCGCGCGGGAGTAATAAACGGGCTTGGCGAAGACGTAGTAGGTGAGGCCCAGAAGCATGGAAAAGCAAACGAGGAGCGTCATCAATCGGAAATGTCGTCCGATCAACGACAAATACATCATGACGTCGTTCCAATTGAGCGCGCTCTTTTTAACTCCGGGTATCATAAGGTCTTATTGGGTCTTCTCGAACGCGTTACTTTAGCTATCAACCGACTTGGGGTCAATCAATTACTGGTTGTTTGTGTCAAATTTCGAGACAGATTCTGCCCATCACCAATTCGTCATTTTGGCCAGATCTAACTCTCTGAAGTCTGTTTTGGAATGGGATTCCATTCATGGATGAAAAGATTATAAATGTTGTCTATTGAGTCAATTGTATTTTGAGAGTTCCCCGAACGGCGCCGTTCGGGCGGAGGGATTTGCAGAGAAGCGATAGGAATCCACCGTTCGGTCGGCGGCTAACCGAACTGGGGCCAACTCTCCAAATCTTTGCCTGACCCATCAGTCAGGCCGGGGAGAATAAACGCGCCATGCGTCAATTGAAATGGCAGATCGGGTGATTGAGGTATTCCGGTATTCCCCGCAATCCCATTTTCCCGTTGACAATCAACGATATTTGGCTTTAAAAAAGACATATAAGCACTGATATGGAACAGATTTTAGACAGCGTCAAACACTTGGAGGCAACATCACTCGAAAGAGGTCACGATGTTTTGCGCCAGGGAGAGCGGAAGCGGCAGCTTTATGTGCTGGCCAAGGGCTCCGTTGAGATTCTTAAGAATGGCCAACGGCTATGTGAGATTTCAGAGCCTGGCTCCGTTTTCGGAGAGTTATCGGTGCTTTTGAAGACCTTTCATTTTGCGACGGTTCGAACTTTAGAGCCCTCGAGTTTCTATATTGTCGATGATGCGGACACCTTCCTGGCCGGGAACCCGGCTTTGGGGCTCCATATTGCGCGAATCTTGGCCAGCCGTTTGGCAAAACTGGATTCCTATTTCGCCGATCTGAAACGAGAATTTGCGGAATTGAGCGAAAAATTTGAACAGCCGACCAGTGAAGACAGCCAGAAATTCAGCCTCCTGACGCAATTTCTCAAGAAAGCGGAGATTGGGATCGAAGAACGGACAACGGGCATGGCTGATTCGGGGTCGTCAGAGGACGCGTAAGGGGCCGCCCGGAGGACGCCTGCATTGGCGCCGAGCTAAAGGTTGCATCCATAGGCCGACAGGGGCGTTGGTCAATCCAAACTCTCCCCATCCAGGCATCACTCGCGTGCGGAGAACTCCGATGCGTCTCCTGCGCTCAATTTCAGGCATGTTTGAATCTCAGGTCGAAGCCCGACGTTTGATGGTTGCGAGCGCGCTTCGTGAGGGCGGGCGGGGCGGGGTGACGCGCTGAAACCGGACGAGGCGCAGGCGCGAGTTTGAAACAACTTTACCGTTGACAGTTTGCCGACCCATCGTTGTCATCTCGCGCGTTCGTCAACACCGTGTTTTACCCTCGTCGGGGCGCCGTATGCAGTTCGATTGAGTTGGGTCAAAGCCGAAACAAGCCATGAGCGATAAGAAATTCAATGTTGCTGTTGTTGGGTTGGGATTTGGAGCGGAATTTATTCCGATTCATCAGGCGCATCCCAATGGCAACGTGATCGCCGTTTGCCGTCGCAATGAGGCTGAGTTGAACAAAGTCGCGGACGCGCTCGACGTTCCGAAGCGATACACGGACTACGACGAGTTGCTTAAGGATCCGGAAATCGACGCGGTCCACATTAATTCCCCGATTTCGGATCACGCTTCCCAATCCCTCAAGGCGTTGCGCGCGGGCAAACATGTCATGTGCACGGTGCCGATGGCCACGACCATCGCCGAATGCGAGGAGATCTGCAAAACCGTCGATGAAACCGGCCTCAAATACATGATGGCCGAGACGGTTGTCTACAGCCGGGAGTATTTGTTCATCAAAGAGCTGCATGACAAAGGGGAGTTGGGCAAGATCCAGTATCTCGCCGCGAGTCATCCTCAGGACATGGACGGCTGGCCCGACTACTGGGAGAAAATGATTCCGATGCACTACGCGACGCATGTCGTGAGCCCCTGCCTTGGCATGGTCGATGGGCGGGCGGAATATGTGAGTTGTTTTGGAAGCGGAACGGTGAGGGCTGATATCGCGCAGAAAAGCGGCAACAAGTTCGCCGTTGAAACCTGCCACATCAAGATCAAGGACAGCGACCTCTCCGCGCACATCTGGCGGTTCCTCTACGACGTCGCCCGACAATACCGCGAAAGCATCGATGTCTACGGCACGAAGAAGAGCTTCGAATGGACGCTGGTGGAAAACGAGCCGATGATTCTTCACGTGGCCAAGCGGCCGGAGCCGGAGATTCCAGAGAAAGTTGAAGTTCCGGACTACGCGCACTTGCTGCCCGAACCGATTCGCAAGTTCACGCAATCGATCGAAGACGACGACCATTTGTCCTTCCTGCAGGGCGCGGGACACGGCGGCAGCCACCCGCACATGGTGAACGAATTTCTAAACGCGCTGGCCGAAGATCGCGATCCGCGGCCCAACGCCGCGACCTCCGCCAACTGGACCTGCGTCGGAATTTGCGCTCACGAGTCCGCCGAGCAGGGCGGAAAGATCGTGAATCTCCCCGAATTTACCCTCGCCTGATTTTAACGACCCGAACCGATCCCTACACCCAAACCGACAACTATGAGCGACGAAAAAAACAACGACAACAGCGCGGCTAAATCCGGCGGCGGCCACAGCCAAAAGCTATTCTGGGGATGCTTTATCGCCCTGATTGCGACCGCCTTCGGTTTTATTGCCCGAATGTTTTTGATCAATACCTGGTCCACTGAATTTAGCCTTGATCCGGCGCAGGCCGGACGTCTGGCGGGCATTGGCATCTGGCCGTTTGCCGTGAGCATCATTGGATTCAGTCTGCTCATTGACCGTATTGGATACAAAACGGCCATGAAGATTGCCTTTGTCGGCCATTCGATTTGGGCGGTGATGGGAGTCAGCGCCTACTTTATCTCGCACGGCGACTCGCCGAACCTGCCGTTGGCCTACAATCTACTCTATTGGGGCAGTCTGATTCTCGGACTCGCCAACGGGACGGTCGAGGCGTTCATCAATCCAGTGGTCGCCACGTTGTTCAGCAAGGAGAAAACCAAGTGGCTCAACATTCTCCATGCTGGTTGGCCGGGCGGCCTGGTGCTGGCGGGCGTGGTCACCATTTTTCTTGGCGACATTGCCTGGTGGATCAAGATCGGCCTGATCGCCGTGCCCGCCGTCGTCTACTTTGTAATGTTGATTGGCGAGGATTTTCCGGTCAGCGAGCGAGTCGCGTCCGGCGTGAGCTATCGGGAGATGCTTTCGGAATTCGGAATTCTCGGCGCAATCGTCGTTGGTTTTCTGGTCACACTGCAGTTGATGGATTTCTATTCGGCCGGAGCCATCCTGTCCGGCGGGCAGAAAGCCTTCTTTATCGCAATCGGGGTTGGAATTGTGGTCGGATTTGGCGTCTACACCAAGGCCATGGGCCGATCTCTCCTATTCGTTCTGGTTTTGATCATGATGCCTCTGGCCACGACCGAAATTGGCACGGACGGATGGATCACCGGTATCATGGAAGGCGTTGCTAAGGGCAATTTTCATCCCGGCTGGGTTCTGGTTTACACGTCCGTGATTATGATGGTTCTTCGTTTCTTCGCCGGTCCCATCGTGCATCGTCTGTCTCCGCTGGGGCTGCTGGCCGCGAGCGCGGTTTTGGCGATAGCAGGACTCGGAATGCTGTCCAGCGCGGCGGGCAAGATGATTTTCGTCGCCGCGACGATTTACGCGTTCGGCAAGACCTTCTTCTGGCCGACGATGCTCGGCGTCGTTTCCGAGCAAACGCCGAAGGGCGGCGCGCTCACCTTGAATGCGATCAGCGGTATTGGAATGCTCGCGGTCGGCACGCTTGGCTTCCCTTATATTGGCGCGCTTCAGGCCGACAAGCAGATTGAAGCGGTTGCGGCCACGCCAGCGGCGATTACCGTTCCGGGGCTAGTGGAAGGCGGAACCCTTACGACACTGGAGGACAAGGCCATCTACGAAATCATCAAGTATCAGGCGATCGATGACGCGGCTCTGACTGTGGCCGTGGAGAAGCTTCCTGCGGATAAAGTCGCTGCGGTCAACGCGGAGATTGCCGACGCTCGCGCGACGAGCAGTCAGGGCGCTTTGGGCAGCATGGTGATTTTTCCTGTGATCATGTTGATCGGCTATATCCTGCTCATTGTGTATTTCAGGTCGAAGGGCGGCTACAAACAGGTGCATCTCCTGACGCCGGACGAAGAGGCGGGCGCCCAGGCTGCGGCGACGGAGCTGTGAACAGCCTTGTTTAATGCGAAAGCGGCTCCTGAAAGGGAGCCGCTTTTTTTGTTTGAGGTCAGGATTAGCGCCAACGGAATCTAACGTTTGGCTTCCCTTCGGGCGGTTTAATCTCGATTGCCATTGCCATTGCCATTGCCATTGCCATTTCGACCGCCGCGTTCCCAGGGCTTCTTCTGTCGCTCGGGAAGCGTGTGGTCAGCCTTCGCGTAGTAGGTGTCGTCGCCGAACAATTCGTCGACTTCGCGCTGGAATTCGATCGAGGGTTGGACGTTGTAGCGGTCGTGGGTTTCGATGAAGACGACCTCTCCGGTCGGCGGCAGCATGCAGAGCCAGAGTGGAATGGGTCCGCGATGGGCCGTGACCAGTTCCAGGGCGTCGTCCATCTTTTCGGGAGCGATGTTCGCGGTGTGAAGGCGCAGATGCACCTGCTTCGTGTATTTCCTGGGCGCGTCTTCGATGCGAATGATTTCGTTCGGAAAGATTTTGGGAGGGTCCTCATCCGTATTGGCCTCGCCGGTGACTAGCAGGACCGTTCCCTTCTCGAGGAGTTGCTCGTATTTGTCGTAGTTCTCGCCGAGGCAGAGCAATTGAAAGGTTCCTTCCAGATCTTCTAGCGTCGCCATGGCGTAGGGCTTGTTGGATTTCTTGGAAACGCCTTTCTGGACGGCGTCCACCATGCCGGCAATGCGCGTCGGTGACCGGCTTTCCAATTCCGCGGCGGTCTTGGAATTGGTCAGCGCGTAGGCGTCGATCAGGGGCGCGTAGGGCGAAAGCGGGTGTCCGGAAACGTAGAAGCCCAGCAGCTCTTTTTCCGCGGCGAGCATATCATGCTGCGGCCATTCGGGCAGTTTCTCGATCGCCTCGGGCAGGGTGTCTGTCGGTTCGTCGAGCATGCCGAAGAGGGAAGCCTGGCCGCGCTCGCGGTCGGAGATGATGGCGGCGCCGCGAGAAAGTGAGTGGTCGATCTGGGCGAAGAGCGAGGCGCGGGTTTCGCCGAAACAATCGCAGGCGCCGGTCTTGATCAGAGCTTCCAGGACTTTGCGATTGACGGTGCGCCCGTCGACGCGCTCGCAGAGATCGTTCAAGGAGGCGAAAGGACCGCCTTCGTCACGCGCCTTGAGGAGTTTTTCGACGACGGCCTCGCCGACGCCCTTGATGGCCGCGAGGCCGAAGCGGATGACGGTGCCCTCGCGCGCCGGGGCGAAGACGATGTGGGATTCGTTGACGTCCGGCGGGAGCAATTCGACTCCGTGAAGCTTGGCCTCGTTGATGAGGATCGTCAGCTTGCCGATGTCGCTCATGTCGTTCGTCATCATCGCGCTGAGAAACTCGACCGGATAATTGGCCTTCAGGTAGGCGGTCTGGTAGGCGACGACGGCATAGGCGGCGGCGTGGGATTTGTTGAATCCGTAGCCGGCAAATTTCTCGAGCAGATCGAAAACCTGGTTGGCCTTGGAGGCGGGGATGTCGTTCTTCTCCTTGCAGCCTTTGACGAAGAGCTCGCGCTGCTCCTGCATGACCTCGACCTTCTTCTTGCCCATCGCGCGGCGCAACAGGTCGGCGCCGCCGAGGGAGAAACCGGCGAGCAGCTGGGTGGCGAGCATGACCTGCTCCTGATAGATCATGATGCCGTAGGTCTCCGCGTTGATCTGCTCCAGCAGCGGATGTTCGTAGACGATCTCCACCTCGCCGTGGCGTCGACGAATAAACTCGGGGATCAGCTCCATGGGGCCGGGGCGATAGAGTGAAATGAGCGCGGTGATATGCTCAATCGAAGCGATCTTGAACTTGCGGCACAGGTCTCGCATGCCGCTGGATTCCAACTGGAACACGCCGACGGTTTCCCCGCGGTTCATCAGCTCGTACGTCTTCTGGTCGGTCAATGTGATCTTCTCGATGTCGAGCTTGATGCCTTTGGTGCGCTCGATCATCTCACAGGCGTTGCGGATGACGGTCAGGGTCTTCAGCCCGAGAAAGTCCATTTTCAGCAGACCAAGGTCACCCACGGGATTCATCGCGTATTGAGTGATGAGGGTCCCGCTTTCATCGCGCTTGACCGGCAATAGGTCCGTCAGCGGACGGTCCCAGATGACCACGGCGGCCGCGTGAATGGAGGTGTTGCGGGTCATGTCCTCGAGGACGAAGGCCGTGTCCAGCAATTCGCGGGTCACTTCCTCGGTCTCGTAGGCCGCTTTGAATTCCGACGACTGGGCGAGCGCCTTCTTCAGCGTGATTTTCAGATCGGTCGGAATCATCTTTGCGAGCCGGTCGCACTCGCCAAAGCTCAGGCCCATGACGCGTCCGACATCTCGCACGACGGATTTAGCGCCCATGGTGCCGAAGGTGATGATCTGCGCGACGCAATCCTCTCCATATTTTTCACGAACGTAGGCGATGACGTCCGCGCGCCGATCGTCCGCGAAGTCGATGTCGATATCGGGCGGATTAACGCGTTCGGGATTGAGGAAGCGTTCGAACAGCAGCCCGTAGCGAATGGGGTCCACGTTGGAAATTTCCAGCAGATAGGCGACGATCGAACCGGCGGCCGATCCGCGGGCAACGCAGGAAATACCGATCGAGCGGCCGTGCTGGACAAAGTCGCCGACGATGAGGAAGTAGCTGACGAAGCCCATCTGCTCGATGATGCCGAGCTCGGTCTGGAGCCGATCGATGACCGACCTCACGCCTTCCGCGACGTTGGGATCGTTCAGGTCGGTGATCGGTTCTTCCGAATAGGTCGATTCATCGACCGAGCCCTTGAGGAAGTTTGGGAGCGTGCGGGCGTCTTTGATGGATTCGACGACGAATTTCTCCTCGACCGCCTTGACGCTCATTCCGTAACGAAGCTGCAAAGCCTCGGCGAGTTGGAAGCGGAGCAGTCCCTCGTTGGTGAAATTCTCGGGCGGTTGAAAGGTCGGATAATTCAGTTCATCGAAGACGATCTCCAAGTTGCATTTCTCGGCGACTTCCAGCGTATTGCTGATCGCCTCGGGCGTGTCCGCGAAGCGTGCCTTCATTTCCTCGGCGGAGCGCAGGTAGAACTGCTCCTCGACGTAGCGCTTGCGCTTGGTGTCGTCCAGGGTCGTCTGTTTGCCGAGGCAGATCAGGCAGTCGTGCGCGTGCGAGTCCGACTTGTTAATGTAGTGGACGTCGTTGGTTGCGATCAGTTTGAGGTCGAAGTCCTTTGCCCAGGGAATGAGCTGCTGATTGACGAGAGTCTGTTCGCGAATGCCGTGATTCTGTAGTTCGAGATAATAATTCTCGGCTCCGAAGGTTTGTTTGTACCAATCAACGGTTTCTTTGGCCTGATCCAGTTTTTCCTTCAGGATCAACTGGGGCACTTCGCTGCCGAGGCAGCCGGACATGGCGATCAGTCCCTCCTTGTGCTGTTCGAGCAATTCTTTGTCGATTCGCGGCTTGTAGTAGTGGCCTTCCAAAAATCCCGCTGACACGAGCTTGACCAGGTTTTTGTAGCCGGTTTCGTCCTTGGCGAGCAGGCCGAGGTGATAATAGGCGTCCTTGCCGTGGTTCGTGGTCTTCTTCAGCATTCGGCTCTTGGGCGCGATGTAGACTTCACAGCCGACGATGGGTTTGATGCCGGCGTCCATGGCCGCCCGATAGAAGTCGACCGCGCCGTACATGTTACCGTGGTCGGTGAGCGCCATGGCGGGAAATTTTAATTCACGGCCGCGCTCCACCAGTCGTTTGAGCTGACAGGCTCCATCGAGCAGCGAGTACTCGGAATGGAGGTGCAAATGAACGAAATCGGCGTGGGACATCGGCGCATTAAGAAGTCCGGATCGAAGCGGCGCAAGACAAGACGCCGAGGAGCCGCGATTTGATGGAAAAGGGCGGATTTGGGGGGAGTTCGTCGCTACGCATAAATGGCGAGGAGTGATTTTCCAGCGTTCGCTTGCATTCGCCATCCGCGCGCGACATTCTGCCCCCCGTGTCGCCGGTTTATCGAACAACATGCGCGCCCGCGGCCGCAATTCCATGAGCAGTAAAGAAGACGAAGGAATCAGCATCGACCTAGAGTCGTTGTTTCAACCGGACTGGGCGAAAAAGCCGGCCGATCAGAGCAGGTATTCGAACTATACCGGCAAAGAAGAGGTGTCTCGCGGCCGACGCGGCGGCGGCGGTCGGCAGGACGATCGCCGCGGCGGGCGTCCGCAGCGTCCACAGGACGGCAGCCGGGGAGGCGATCGAGGCGGCCCCAGACGTGATGATCGAGGTGGAGGTGGAGGCGGCGGCGCTCCGCGCGGCGCGAGAAGCGACGATCGTGGCCGCAGTCAGGGAGGAGACCGCAGAGGCGGCGGCCGCCCCGATCGGCGCGAGCCGGAAGAGCAGTTGCCGGAGGTTGACGTGATGATCGTGCCGGCCGGCAAGATCGTTGACTCCCTTGCGAAACAGATCCGACTTACGGGCATGGCCTACCCGCTGTTTGACATCGCGGCGCTCGTGGTCGCCAAACCCGAGCGGTTCGGCGTGCGCTACAGCGTCGCCAGGCGCGCGGATGGAAGTCCGGTCTGCCCGCTCTTTCTTTGTGACCTGGATAAAACTCTGTTTACCTCGATGGACGATGCTGTTCGGCACGTTTTGCGAAAGCATTTTGACATGTTTTATCAGGCGGGACGGATACCGATCGATCCGCCCAAGGGCAATTACACCTTCGTGGCGCAGTGTGGATTGAGCGGCAAGGTCCTTGGCCCCCCCAATTTTCACGACTATCAGAATCAGCTCCGCAAGCTCCACGCGGATCGGTACTCTTCGATGCCCTTCGATCGCTTCAAAGACAAAGTGAAAATCGTTCGCGACGAGGAGATCGTGAAGCAGTGGCTGGAGGATCAAAGTTTCAAGACCGAGTATGTCTGCCTGAACGTTCCCGAGGAATTGAAGCTGCCGAGTCGCGAGGCCGTGGAGCAGCATTTTCGCGAGATCCACCTGGAAAACATAATCAAGCCGGTGAAATCCCACGTGATCACCTCCTCGGCGCTCACGGAGCAGCCAAATCGCGCGATCAAGGAACTCTATCGGCGAACCTTTTCTCAGCAGCAGCGATTCCCGATCAAGGTCGTTCACGAATTGAGCCAGCAGTTCTCCTCCAAAGGCTTGCAGTTTTTCAAGGTGAACAAGTCCGTGACTCATGTGGCGGTTGCCCGGCCGCGCTTTCTCGACTTTGAAACGACTCCGGTCGCCGACGCGATTCGGAGAACCCTTGAGTTTATCAATGCGACGCCCGGGTGCAATCGCCGCTCCCTGCTGGAAGCCTTGGCGCCGGTCGAAGTCGCCGCCGCGGTCGATGCGTCGGTGAACGAGGCGGAGGCTCCCAAAGCCGAAGCGACAGACGCGGAGGCTCCCGCGCTTCCCGATGGCAAGGTTGCTCGACTTTTACCCGCCGCGCAGGCGATTCATGACGATCTGCACTGGTTGATTCACGAGGGGCACGTGATCGAATTTGCCAGCGGAGCGCTGGAAACCGCGAAAGCGCCGAAGAATCCACAAGCGCGCGATGCGGCCGAGGCCTACGAAAAGAAGCGAAAGCGCCATCCAGGCCAGGCGAAGAAGAGAAGAGACTCTCGAGATTCGACCGCCACGCCACCCGAGACCAAAGGGGGAGAGGCGGAGCCCAACGCGGCTCCAGCTTCCGATTCATCCACCGAAGAGCCTGTTGGCGCTTCGGCGCTGGATCACGCGTCGAAGCCAGCGGAGGCGGTTGATTCAGCGCCTGCCGCGCCAGAAGATCAGGCAGCGAATTCTACTGATGAAACGACCGATTCCCAATCTGAGCCAGAGCCCGCGAATCCGGTTGAAGCCGGGACGCCGACAGGCGAGGAGGAAGCTCCCGCCACGGTGACCGACGTGGAGCCGGAGGCGGTCGTCAACACCGACGAAACTCCGGACCCGACGATTGAATCTTCGAGTGACGACGGCGTAAAGAATGATGCGGCGGCGCCGGCTTCCGCGAAGGTCGAGCCCTCGCCGGAGGAAATCGAACCCGCTTCGGACCCGGCAAATCCAGCCTCAACCTGAATCATTCCGATTAAGGCTTTAAACTATGTCCTACGCTTCACCTGACTTGACACAACATCCGCCGCGCGGTCCGCGAGTTCAACTGGCCGGATTTGTCATCCTCCCGAGGATGCTCGACAAAGGGCGCGCGGCCCTCGCCGGAACCAACGGCGAGTATCACTACAATTGTCCACTGGATCAGCGTTTCCTGGAGTTTGCGGGCGTCGATCCTGAAGCGATGGAAAAGGAGCTCGCGGCGGGCAGGGGCGACCGCGAGATGGGCGAATGGGTTCTGGCCAACTCGACGACGAAACCGTCGGCTCTGGAAATCGCGGTGTGGTCGGGAATGCAGGTAGAGCGAACTCCCGGCGATTTGGATTCACGGGAATTCTTCAATGAAGTTCACAAAGGAGCCGGTCCCGAACGCGAGGATATTCACACCTGGTTTGACTTGCTTGACCTGGACGACTTTGCGACCTTCGGCGGCAAGGCGTGATTGAGCGGTCGGCTCGGGCCGCTTGAGGAAATCGGCCGCGCGCGATCAGGATTCCACAGCGCGTTCCGCGAAGTCCGCGACGCGCTTCAGATACTCAAAGGAAAACATTCCGCTGGAATGGCCGTCGGCCCAGAAGGGTTGAATGGCGTAGCCTCCCACGTTGGCGATGCGCGTGATATGAAAGGCAGCGGGCGTCAGCTTCACGTCCGGGCCTTTGTAGACGTTGCCCATGATGTCGACTTCGCCCTTGCAGCTCGCGCAGGGGCAGCAGGCGCGAAGCGTTTCGAGTTTGATGAAGCTTTCGCTCTCGTCGTCCCATTTTACGGCCAGCTCTGAGCCGATTTGTTGAATGTTTGTAGGTTCCACGGCGGCAATTTGCCTTCGTTGTATTCATTCGTCCACGATTTCCGGTTGATTGGGCGAAGTTGCCGCGTATAGTGGCCCGCCTTTCACCTCAGAGAACCGACACGAATAAGAATATATTGATGATCGAGCAGCTGAAAACCATCGCCCGCGAAGCGGGTAAAGCCGCTTTGAAGTTCTATGAAGGCGACGCGGGCGTCGAGTTGAAGGCGGACCAATCGCCGCTCACCCTGGCTGATCTGGCCTCGCACAAATTCATCTGCGCGAGCTTGCGCGAGTTGGATTCGTCGATTCCCATTCTTTCGGAGGAATCCGAGCCAGCAGAGGTCGCCGATCGTCGAAACTGGTCGCGCTTTTGGTTGATCGATCCGCTCGACGGCACCAAGGAATTTATCAAAAAATCGGGTGAATTTACCGTCAATATTGCGTTGATCGACGGCCCCTCGAGCGTGCTGGGCGTGGTGCACGCGCCGGTGTTGGAGTTGACTTACTCGGGCGAGCGGGGGATGGGCGCCTTCAAGCAGATCGAGGGAGCCGAAGCGGAAGCCATCAAAGTGGCGACTGCTGATCCGGCGCGGCTGAGCATCGTCGCAAGCCGCGATCACGCAGGTCCGCAGGTGAAGGAGTTGCTGGAGCGATTTCCCGGAGCCGAAACCAGGAGCATGGGCAGCTCGTTGAAGTTTTGTCTGGTCGCCGAAGGCAAGGCGGACATCTACCTGCGCGACGTGCCCACGATGGAGTGGGACACGGGCGCGGCGCAATGCGTGGTCGAAGCGGCCGGCGGCGCGGTTGAGAACCTGAGCGGCGAACGGCTGACCTACAACAAGGAAGACCTGCGCAACCCGTCGTTGGTGACGTTCGGCGATGCATCGTTCGACTGGCGCGGTTAATCCGGATCCGACATGGTTTATCAACAGGACAAAGGACACTTCATCTGGATCGACTTGGAAATGACCGGGCTGTGTCCGTCCAGCGACGTCATCATCGAGATTGCGACGATCATCACGGACACGAACCTGAACACGGTCGCCCAAGGGCCGGTGCTGGCGATTCATCAGGAGGATTCCGTGCTTGAGCAGATGGATGAGTGGAATGTGCGCACGCATACCGCGTCGGGTCTGGTCGAGCGTGTGCGCGCCAGCAAGGTCATGATGCAGGACGCCGAGCGTCAGACTCTGAATTTTGTCTCGAAGCATGTGCCTCGAAACACCTCGCCCATGTGCGGCAACAGCATTGGCCAGGATCGTCGATTCCTGGCGCGGTACATGCGCGAGCTGGAGCATTGGTTCCACTATCGCAATCTCGATGTGAGCACGATCAAGGAGCTGGCATTGCGCTGGGCGCCGGCGATCTACGGCGGGGTGAAGAAAAAGGAGACGCACCAGGCGCTGGACGACATCCGCGAATCCATCATGGAGTTGCGGCACTACCGCGACCATTTCTTCAAGCTGCCGAATCGGGAAGCCTGATCGGTGCGATCACTCCGAAAGATCCGCCGATTCCCGTCTGAACGCTTCGGTCTTCCTTAGGATTTCAGGCCAGCGGATTTCAAGGAACCTGGCAATGGATTCGTCGCCGCCGGGCTGTTCAACGGAAAGACGCAATTCGTCGATTGGCACGGCATCCAGGAGCTTCACATTTTGATTTGCCGCGGCTTTCCAATTGCGTTTCTGAAGAGCCATTTTCACCAGTCGCTCGATATGCCAATGAGCGATGTCGGGCTCGGCTTGAAGGCATTCGATCAGAAATTCCCTGGATGCGGCCAAACACGTCTTGAGGTGCAACAGGTCCAATCGGTCGCGCTGGTCAAAATTTCGGAGCGCGTGAAGTTTAGTCAGACTCAGGGAGATGGGATCGAGAACGCGGATGCTGCCGCCTTCGCATTCTTGTTTTACTGTCGACGTTTCTCGCGAAGAAACGTCCAGCCCCGGAACCGTGTGCAGGAATTCGATCTGTGATGGGCGTCCATGAATCTTGATATCCGCGACGCCGAGGAGCACGGTCATTTCGTAACGGTGTGGATAGCGCGCCTGTAACCCGAGACGCTTGAGAAATGCCTCCATTTCTTCGCGATCACCCCAAAAGTCGACGTCGCGGCTGGCAATTGGACGATCTGGCGCGAGGTAACGTTGTTCCCACCATGCAACGGCCTGACCGCCAATCAGAGCCAGGCCTTGGGAATGCCGAAGGAACGGCGTGAAATCGCCGACAGAGAAATTGGGAACGTCGCCGCTCATGAACGGCGTTCGGCTGGATGGCGCGCGGGTATTGAGACCTTGGCCCACTGGATTGGCGCGCGATTCAAGTCAGGAAGATGCGCGGCCAGGGTGACGTCTTCACGACCTTGACTGCCCGTTTCTCTGGCTTTGGCGTCGTCGCGTTTGAAGCGATATGCGCTCTCACGCAAGCTGCGAATCGATGTATAGATTCTGCTCATTGCGAGGGAAACATGCCATAAACCGGTTGCTTTGGCAGGCGATTTGATTGGTGGACGGATTGCCGCCCGATTGACGTTGGGAAATAGATTCAGTTTCAGGGAAGCCTGAAAAAGCGGCGGGCGTTCTCGGTTGTCGCGGCGGCGACGGCTTCAAAATCCTGGCCGATGCATTCGGCGATTCTCCGAGTCACGTGAGGCAGGTGGCAGGGTTCGTTACGGCGCTCTTTCGGTTTCGGCTTCAGGTCTCGCGGGAGAAGATAGGGAGCGTCGGTTTCCACCAGCAAGCGATCAATCGGGATGTGCTTCACCAATTCCTGCAGATCCTTGCCACGCCGTTCGTCACAGATCCATCCGGTCACGCCGATGTGGCATCCCATGGTCAGGTAGTCGTCGAGGGCCGCGCGGGCGCCCGTGAAGCAGTGCACCACGGCGTCGGGCAGGCGTTGGATGTGGTTTCGCAGGATGGCGGCGAAGGATTCGTGGGCGTCGCGCTCGTGGAGGAAGACCGGCATTTGCAGATCGACCGCGAGTTGGAGTTGAGCGTCCATCCATTTTTCCTGCGCCTCTGGCGGTGAAATATTGCGGAAGAAATCGAGGCCGCATTCGCCCACGGCCACGACCTCCGGCAAGGTGGCCACGTCGCGCAACGCGGGAATGGTGGCGTCGTCGCATTCGGCGGCGTGATGGGGGTGCACGCCGGCCGTGCTGAAGAGCAGACCTGGGCGGGTCTTTGCCAAAGTGCACGCGAGTTTGCTGCACTCCACTGTGCTGCCGGTCAGGATCATCGCGCTAACCCCGACTTCCGTCGCCCGCTCAATGACCTCGTCGCGATCTTTGTCGAACGACTTGTCCGTGAGGTTGAGGCCGATATCGACGAGGCTTTGCATGGGATTCAGTGACCGAGAAGTGGGGGCGGAAACCGACGCCGGACTACGACTTGTTTTTCAGGGCCTCGTCGACGTAGTCGAAGGTCGACAGCACATCGGGTTTGCCGTCGACGATCGCGACGTTGTGTTCGAAATGCGCGGAGGGTTGGCCGTCGGCGGTGACGACGGTCCAGCGATCCTTGTGGACGACATCCTTGGTTCCTCGATTGATCATTGGCTCGATGGCCAGGACCATCCCGTCGACGAGTTCCTCGTGTTCGCCCTTGCGTCCGTAGTTGGGCACGTGGGGAGGTTCGTGCATGTCGCGGCCCAGGCCGTGTCCGACAAATTCCTCGACGACCCCGAAGCCGTAGCTTTCCGCGTGGGTCTGAATCGCGTTGGCGATGTGGCCGATGGTCTGTCCTGCGATGGCTTGTTCGACGCCGAGGTCGAGGCACTTGCGCGTGACGTTCAACAGCCGCTGCGTTTTGCGTTCGATCTCGCCGACGGCGAAGGTGAAAGCGTGATCCCCGTAGAAGCCATTTTTCAGCGCGCCGCAATCAACCGAGATGATGTCGCCATTCACGAGCGGCTTATCGGTGGGAATGCCGTGAATGATGGCGTCGTTCATCGAGATGCAGAGCGTGTTGGGAAATTCGTAGAGCCCGAGAAATCCGGGCTCGGCGCCTTGTGACCGAATGTATTCCTCGGCGAGTTTGTCCAGTTCGAGCGGAGTGACGCCGGGTTGGATGGCGGCGGCGACGACGCCGAGCGTTCGAGAGACGACCTGGGCGCTCTCACGCATCAGTTCAATCTCTTCGCGTGTCTTGAGGATGATGGAGCCTTCGTCCTCGTCGGTTTCCAATTCAGATTCGGGCGATTCGTTCATGGCGGGTTCAGCTTAAAGTCAGGCCGACGGGGCAGTGGTCCGAACCCGTCCTTTCGGGCTGGATGAAGGCGCTGGTGAGTCGCGGGCGGAGGGCCTCGGAGACGCAGCAGTAGTCAAGACGCCAGCCAACGTTCCGGGCGCGGGCTCCGGCGCGATAGCTCCACCAGGAATAGTGGTCCGGTCCTTTTTCAAATTCGCGGAAGGTGTCAACGAATCCGGCGTCGAGCAGTTCGGAGAATCGATCGCGTTCCTCGTCTGTAAAACCGGCGTTGCGCTTGTTCGTTTTGGGATTCTTAAGGTCGATTTCCTGGTGCGCCACATTGAGATCGCCGCAGAAGATGACCGGCTTCTTCTTTGCAAGCTTGACGAGGTGTTTGCGGAAATCGATGTCCCACTCGTTGGTCCGATAGTCCAGTCGGCGCAACTCGTTCTGAGAATTGGGCGTGTACACGTTGAGCACGAAAAAGTCTTCGTACTCGGCGGTGATGACGCGGCCTTCCTGATCGTGCCTGGCGATGTTCATGCCGCGCGTCACCTTGACCGGCTCGGTGCGGGTGAAGATCGCCGTGCCTGAGTAGCCTTTCTTCTCCGCGGGGTTCCAATGAATCTGGAAATGCTTCGGGAATTCCACGTCCGGTATTTGTTCGGGCAGGACCTTGCATTCCTGCAGGCACACGACATCCGCATCGGTGGTCGTGAGCAGCTCCATGAGGCCTTTGGGCAGGGAGGCTCGAACGCCGTTGACGTTCCACGAAATCAGTTTGAATGGCTTTTTATTTTTTGGCATTGGCTCTCAGGTTCGTTTCCGTTGAGGGCTTGCTTTCATAACCGAACCGCCAACAATAACCAAGCCCATGAGTTACACGACAGTCGCGCGCGTTGAAGATTTTCCGGTCGGGCAAAGCCGCATCGTTGAGCACGATGGTCGCTTCGTGGCAGCGCCGCCGAGCGCGACCTTGAAGCGCTTCCGTGTATCAATCGTCGAGGGCGTGGTGCGACTCGCCAGCTCCAGCGAGCCTGCCGACGAAGCAAGGGCGGATTTGTGATTGCGCGTGACGCGGTCATCACGGCGATCGATTTCGAAACGACGGGCGTAATGGAGGATCTGCCGTCGGAGCCATGGCAGATCGGGATGGTCGGAATGCGGGGGGGCGCAGTCGATGGCTCGCGGCAGTTCATGAGTTTGCTGAGAGTGGGCGATCGGCCATTCAACCCCCACGCGCCGGGCAATCACCACAAGCTGCGCTCGGAAATCGCGGAGGCTCCGACAACGGGAGATCTTTGGCCGGAATTGAAGAAATGGTGGTTGGGAGCTCCGTTGGCGGCGCACAATATTTCCGTGGAGAAGAATCTGATTCAGGCGGCCGCGCCTTTACACAGCCCGGGGCCGTGGATCGACACGCTCAAGCTGGCGCGGGTTGCCTATCCGGCCCTGGAATCACACACCTTGGAGGATTTGCTGATTCGATTGAAACTAATGGACCAAACGCGCGAGCTATGCCCGGGACGAGAGGCGCACGACGCGCTGTTTGACGCGATCGGTTGCGCGGTTTTGCTGGAGCACGTTCTGGGGCTGGAGGGGTGGGGCGGCGTGACCGTGGAGCAGTTGGTCAATGTGCAGCCGGATGCCTACTACAAACGCGTGTCCGAACGGACGCGCCGTCGGGCGACTTCGTGAGAATGGCGAAGGCAGTTTTCAACCACGGAAGGCACGGAATTTACGGAAATAGGAGAAGGCGGTGGAGCGGCGTTGAACTACAGAGTCGGAAACGATTTCATTCCGAGGTTTCCGTGGTTGTTTTAGTATTCTCCTTTTGCGCCAGTTCTCGGACGAGCGCCTGCACCGCGAAATCAATGTGCTCCGTGCCGCTTTCTTCCCGCTGAGTTGGCGGCGCTTCTTTTCCATTGAAGAGGGTCTTGAACAGGGAAGCAATGCGCGAGCCGGGGCGCGGCAGGTCGTCGACATTCCAATAGCGCAGCTTGCCTTGTTTCTCCATGTGCCGGGGGATTTGACCGAAGCGTGTGAGAAACATCGATTCGTGTTCCACCCGGCTGAGCCCGATCGAAAGGTCCGCCTTTTCGAGATCGTCAAGGCGGATGGGCGAAGGCTTGCGCGGATTCTGGAGCAATTCCCCGAGTTCTCTTTCCTCCAAGTAACGAACCGCGCTGGGTGAGAGTCCTTGGTAGGACGTTTGCTCAAGCAAGCCTCTGGAGTCCGCTCGCCAATCGAACGTCTCCGTCGAGGCGTAGTGATTGAAGAGCAGTTCCGCGAGACGGCTGCGATAGTAGTTGCCCGTGCAGACAAAAAGAACGGTCCGGGGCTTTGATTCGGTCATGGTGTTTACTGTGTCGATGACCGCGCTTTGTATCCGTGATTTGGACTGAGATTCAATTCATTCTTACTCTGTTCGCCGACAGTGGCCGTAATAGTCCTTCCTGAATCTTTTTAAAACGCCTAATCACCCGTTTTTAAAGGTGAGACTAAAAAAGTTAGGCAAGACTAATAATGATTCTTGCATCAAACTTTTGAGACGCTAAGTTGCGCCCTCAAACCAGCGGCCAAGACGTCCGTTGGAGCAACATTCGGCGGAATGGCTGAAGGAATCATTGAAAGGCATGCAAATGAAAATTGAGTTAAAGAGTCGAAGGCGCGCGCTGCTGACGTGCGCAATCATCGTGACGTTGTGTGTGCTTGGCGGAGCGACCGGGCTCCATGCGGCGAGCCGTGTCCGGGTTGCCACGACCACGACGATGGTCACCGACATGGTCAATCGGATTGGCGGCGATCGAGTCCAGGTTACCGGATTGATGGGGCCGGGAGTCGACCCGCATCTTTACAAACCGGCGGTTTCAGACGGACTCAAGCTTACCAAGTCCGCGGCGATCTTCTATTCCGGCCTCATGCTGGAGGGGCGCATGTCGGACCTGTTCGCGCGCATCGGGCGAGACGGCAAGAAGGTGTATCCGGTGACCGAATCTATTCCCCAGAAGCGTTTGCTGGAGCCCGCGGAATTCGAGGGGCATTGGGATCCGCATGTCTGGGGCGATCCGCTCCTTTGGTCGCACTGTGTGGACACGGTCGTCGAGGGATTGAGCGCGGCCGATCCAGCCGGCAAGTCATATTTTGCAAGGCGGGGCGCGGAGCACAAAAAGGAACTGGCGAAGCTGCATGAATGGGCGACGAAGCGGATCGCCGAGATCCCGAAGAGTCGGCGTGTGCTGATCACCAGCCACGATGCTTTCAACTATTTTGGCCGCGCCTTTGGGATGGAAGTTGTCGGTGTGCAGGGCGTGTCGACGGTCAGCCCGGCGGGGTTGGCTGACATTGCGAAAACTGTGGATTTTATAAAAAAGCGAGGACTCAAAGCGATTTTCATCGAGAGCAGTGTTTCGCCGGCGGTGATCGAACGGATCAGCAAGGACGCTGGTGTGAAAATCGGCGGCGAGCTATTTTCCGACGCCTGTGGGACGCCGGGTCGGATCGAATCCGGCGGAGGCGAGCGGTATGACGTCGGCACCTACATCGGCATGATCAAGCACAACGTGAACACGGTGGTGGACGCGCTCAAATAGAACTTCCCACCGCTGCCGCGCCGATAGTCCCGTTTCGGGCGACGCGGCATGACTGCGCGCATTCTGATCATGCATTCCAAAAAACATCATTTAGCATCGAAGTCCGATGCCTGTCGTGGCGGATATTGGAGCGCTTCGTTGGCGGCGATTTTGATTGGCGCCGGCGCTGGTTCAGCCGTCGGCGCGGATGGATTGCTAGAGCGGGAACGGCTGACTGGCGACTGGTTTGGCGCGCGCGACACCCTCGCGACGAAGGGCCTGAAGTTCGAGATGAATTACACTGCGGAGTATCTCGCCAATCTCACGGGCGGATTGAAGCAAGGCTCCACCTACAACGGGATGGCCCACCTTTCGCTCAACATGGATCTGCAAGAGCTGACCGGCGCCTGGAAGGGCGGCAGTTTATACGTGAGCGGCATGTCGTTGCACGGCGATGGCGCGTCGACGAGTTATACGGGCGACATTCAGGGATTGAGCAACATCGAGGGCCACAGCAGCGAACGGCTTTACTCCTTTCATTACCGCCAAGCATTCCTTGATGAAAGGATTGCGATCAAGTTTGGCAATCTATTGGCCGACGACGATTTCGCCGTGAGCGATCACAAGGGCATCTTTTTCAATAGCACGTTTGGCTGGCCCGCCTTTGCGTCCATGAATGTCCTCAACACCGGGCCCGCGTTCTGGGTCGCGGCACCGGGCATTCACCTGACTGTGAATCCGACAGAAAACCTCTATGTGCAGGCTGGAGTCTACGACGGCGACTCCTTTGACGATCCGACCGGCGGAACCACGATTAGCGAGCGAGGGACTCATTTCGAACTGGGAAATGGACAAGGCGTTTTCTCCATGTATGAAGTTGGATATCGCGCCTCGATCGCGAAGCGCCTGGGCGATTACAAGCTTGGCGGTTGGCATCATTCGGCGGATTTCACGGACACCATCACGGGCCTCTCCGTCAGCGGAAACTACGGCGTCTACTTCTCGGCGGATCAGATGATTTACAACGAAACGCCGGATGGCGAACAGGGCCTCGAGGCGTTTTTCCGCGCTGGGTTCAGCCCGGACGATCGCAGTTTTGCCGATTTCTCCTTTGACGCCGGACTGCATTATGCGGGGCTATTGCCGGGGCGGGATGAGGACGCCGTGGGGCTGGGTTTTGCCTATGTCAACGTAAGCGACGATGTGGCGACGGCCGAGGCGATTGGAGGCGCGACAATCTTGTCGGACTATGAGTTGGCGGTCGAAGCGGTGTATGATATTTCGCTCACGCCGGCGTTGAGTCTTCAACCGAGCCTACAGTGGATTCGTCACCCTGGCGGTTCGAGATCGCTGAAGGATGCCTGGGTTTTCGGGCTCAGGGCGAACCTCACTTTCTGATCGATTCATCCCGCGAATTTTATGAATAATGCCACCAACTGACATGCCTGATTTGCCTGAAATCCCGAATCCGGACGACGTCGTCTACTCCTCCCAATTCGACTGGGTGAAGACGGCGTCCCCGGACGACGTGCCGCTGGAGATCCACGACATGACGGTGGCCTATCACAAGAAGCCCGTCCTCTGGGGAATCGATCTGGCCGTGCCGAAGGGCAAGCTGATTGGCATCGTCGGCCCCAACGGCGCGGGCAAGTCCACCTTGATCAAGGCCATCATGGGCCTGCTGCCGTTGAGCAGCGGGTGGGTCAAGATTTTTGGTGAATCCTACAAGAAAAACCTGAAGCGCGTGGGTTATGTGCCTCAGCGCGAATCCGTCGACTGGGATTTCCCGGTCAATGTCATGGACGTCGTTCTGATGGGACGCTATGGCCATCTTGGCTTGATCAAGCGGCCGACGAAAAAGGATCGCGATATCGCTCGCGATTGTCTCGAAAAGGTCAGGATGCTGCCTTACGCGAATCGACAAATTTCCAATTTGAGCGGCGGCCAGCAACAGCGGGTGTTCCTTGCGCGAGCCCTGGCGCAGGAGAGCGATATCTATTTCATGGACGAGCCCTTTGCCGGCGTCGACGCGGCGACCGAGTCGGCGATTGTGACGCTGATGCGGGAATTGAAGGACAAGGGGAAGACCTTGCTCGTGGTGCATCACGATTTGCCGACGGCCAAGGAATATTTCGACATGCTGCTGCTGTTGAATATGCGCGTCGTGGCGTTCGGCCCGACTGAGGAAGTGTTTAACGTCGAGATGCTTCAGAAAACCTATGGCGGTCGGTTGACGATCCTGTCGGAGGTCGCGGAAGCGGTGAAGGCGTCGAAGGTGTGAAAATGAAGCGATCGTTGAATCTGCTCGCATTGCTCGGACGTCGCTTGCGTCTTGGAGTGCGGCTGTCCTCTGCCGCTTTCTCGTCAGCCTGGCGCAAGATTGTGGGAGTTGAGCGGGCGGGTAGGGACGCTGGGCGTTTCGTTCCGGCAGATTTGAAATGTGATTCCGCAAGGTTTGAGCCGGGCCAATCTGGCGTTCGCCAAAAGCGGCAGAGGACAGCCGCAGTCCAGGACGCTGTCGCGAAGTCGGAGACGCTTTTCGGTTTCGCGCCTTCATCCTCGATTCTCCGATTTTTAATTGCGGCGATCGTTCTATCCCTGGCTCCCTCCTGCTTTGCCGATCGCATTGGCGAGGTGACCGAAACCAGCGTCCTGGATCAGGCGATCCGTTTTTTTACCTTTCGCGATGAATCGGTGCGGTATGCGTTGGTCGGAGCGATCTTGCTTGGGATCAATTGCGGACTGTTGGGCGGTTTCATTGTCGTGCGCAAGTTGGCCTTGATGGGGGACGCGCTTTCTCACGCGGTCCTGCCGGGCGTGGCGATCGGGTTTCTCTGGGGCATGACCAAGGATCCCGTCGCAATTTTCGTAGGCGCGACTGTCGCCGGACTGTTGGGCGCCTTTACGGTTTCAATGATTACGCAAACGACGCGAATCAAGGAGGACGCCGCGCTGGGCATGGTGCTGTCTGGGTTCTTCGCCGTGGGTTGGTGCCTCATCAGCATGATCGGCAGGTTGGAGACGGCGGGAAAGGCTGGGATCGATCACTTTCTTTTTGGTCAGGCTGCGGCGATCACAGCCGCCGACGTCAAGCTGATGGGCGTTGTCACGGTGTTGTCGGTCGCGACGATTGGCGTGTTTTACAAAGAATTTCTGGTGACGAGTTTCGATGCGGCGTTTGCGCGGTCCGCGGGATTTCCGACAAAATTGTTTCATCACTTACTGATGTTGCTGCTGGCGTTCTCGGTGGTGATCGCCCTGCAGGCGGTGGGGGTTGTGTTGGTGTCGGCGATGTTGATTACACCTGCTGCGGCGGCCTATCTGCTGACGGATCGAATGCATCGGCTGCTGTGGCTTTCCATGCTGTTCGGCGTCGTGACCGGCGCCATCGGAGCCTTCTTTTCCTTTCTCGGGGCCGGCTTGCCGACGGGGCCATTGATGGTGCTCGCCGCCAGCCTCGTTTTTGCCGGCGCATTTCTCTTCGGCCCCAAACATGGCGTGCTGGTGCGTTGGTGGCGGCGGCGGTCGCGCTCTCAGCGAATCGGACGCGAGAACACGCTCAAGGCGATTTACCAGACGATGGAGCGGCGCGACTTCAAGGGCGAGGGCGCCACGCTGTTGGAATTGGCACAGCGCAGACGTGAGACCGAGGATGACGCGCGCCAGCAAACGCGGGAGCTCATACGCCATGGACTGGCGACGCAGCCCGGCGCGGGCGGACAGATCCTGTTGACCCCGGAAGGCTGGCAACGCGCCTGCGAGATCGTCCGCAATCACCGACTTTGGGAGCTGTATTTGACCAATGCGGCACACATTGCGGCGGACCACGTTCACGAGGACGCCGAGCGAATCGAGCACGTCCTGGGCGAGGACGTCGTGCGACTGCTGGAGAAGCGGCTCAATTACGCGAAACTGGATCCGCACGGTCGTCCGATTCCCAGCTTGGACGACGTGGGGCGCGGCGCCGGCGGTCTATTCGGGCGGGATGAACTCGTGGGCTATGGCAAGTCGATATGAGCGAACTCATTCCACCTTTTGACTGGCAGACCGTCGTCGTTTCGACCTGGACGGAGAACGCCTCCCACTACGGTTGGATGGCCTTGATGGGCTTTCTCGTTGCAACGACCTGCGGGCTGATCGGCAATTATCTGATTCTTCGGCGTATGGCGTTGGTCGGCGACGCGATCAGTCACAGCGTGCTGCCCGGCCTGGCTATCGCCTACATCCTGGTCAATATCGCGGGAGCCGGGGCGGACGCCTCCGGCCTGGAGTCTCACGGATCGAAGAATGCGTTCGCCATGTTTGCCGGAGCGCTGGTCGCCGCGATGGTGACCACAATCATGATTGAATTAATCCACAAAAAAACCCGGGTGAAGCAGGACGCGGCGATCGGCATCACCTTTTCAAGCCTGTTTGCCCTGGGCGTGGTGATCATCAGTTTGTTTGCCGGCAAGGCGCACATCGACACCGACTGCGTGCTGCACGGCGAACTCACCTTTGTGCCGATTGATGTTTTCGTCTCCATCGGCGGCAGGGAATTGGCCCCGATGCCAGTCGTCCGGATGGCGATCGTGGCGGGACTCACGCTGCTGTTGATAATTCTGTTCTACAAAGAGCTGCTGGTGAGTTCATTCGATTCGGGACTGGCCGCGTCGTTGGGCATCAACTCGACGGTCATGCATTACGGACTAATGTGCTGGCTGTCGGTCGTGGTTGTGAGTTCCTTCGAAGCGGTGGGGGCAATCCTGGTGATTGCCATGCTGATCATTCCCGGCGCCACCGCGTCTTTATTGACGCGTCGCCTGCCGTGGATGATGGGGCTGACAGTCGTTCACGCGGCGCTGAGCTCCGTGCTCGGATTGCACCTGGCGATCTGGCTGGAATGCTCGGTCTCGGGCGCGATGTGTGTGGCGGGCGCTGGACTGTTCGTGATGGTCTGGGTGTTCAGTCCGTCGGATGGGCTGATTCAACTTTGGCTGAAATCTCGCCGCGAGCCGCCGCTGGAAGTTGTCGAGGCTGAGGGATGATTCGGTGTTGAGATCAGAGTGATTGAGATCGCTCGCGCGGTGAAGTAAGGTCCGGCCATGGATTCAGTTCAGCGGGAAATCTTCAAGAGAATGACGCCGTTGGAAAAGCTCAACGCCGCGGCGCGATTGCGATCGTCCGCGTGGGATCTGAAGGCGGCCTACTTGAAGTCGCGACACCCGGATTGGACGAATGAAGAGATTCACGAAGCCGTGAAAAGGAACTTCATGTATGCAAGAGGCTGAGCTTTTCCTCGTTTTTATTCGGCCGCTCAACGAGCTTGAAATCTCGTATATGGTCACGGGATCCGTTGCCGCGATGCTCTATGGAGAACCCAGGCTGACCCACGATGTCGATCTTGTGCTTCAGATCCAGCCGTCGGATATTGTTCGTTTGGCGGAGTTGTTTCCCCTTTCTGATTTCTACTTCCCACCGGAAGAAGTTGTCAGGACCGAACTCGCGCGCCGCGTCCGTGGTCATTTCAATGTGATCGAACACAAATCCGGATTCAAAGCGGATTGCTATCCGACCGGCGCGGATAAGCTTCACGCCTGGGCATTTGAACTGCGCAATCGAGTTGAAGTCGGTGGCGCGGATGTTTGGCTGGCTCCGCCGGAATACGTCATACTCCGCAAACTGGAATACTTTCGTGAAGGCGGATCGGAGAAGCACCTGCACGACATCCGCGGCATGTTGGCGTCGCTGGAAACCGAAGTTTCACGCGAGACGATTGGGGAAAAGGCGTCGGAGCTAGGGTTGAGCGAACAATGGGCGCTCGCCGAAGCTGGATCATGATGCGGTTGAACTGAGTTCCAGAGCGGGACTATCACTGGAATCCCGGTCGCAACCTTTCTCGTCTTTCAGCAGCTCTAAATCAGCCCCTTGTATCTCTTGTCCTCGGCGAGCTTGGCGACCATTTGCTTCACCTTCTGAGACTGGCTCTTGTGGGCGAGCAGGACGGCGTCGTCGGTCTGGACAAGAATCGAGTCGCGCAAGCCCACCACCGCGATGGGCGTTCGGTTTTTCTTTGAGCGGGCGTCGAAGATGACATTGCGCGCGGCGTCGACATGGATGAAGTCGCCCACCGCGCAGTTGCCTTCCGCGTCAGGCTTAATGTGATGGGCGAGGGAATTCCATGAGCCGAGGTCGTCCCAGTCGAAGTCGCCGTCGGCGACGATGACATTTTGCGCCTTTTCCATGACGGCGAAGTCGATGGAGATCTTGCGGATGTCGGGGTATTCCTTTTTCAGGACGCGTTTGAGTTTCGCCGGGGTCTTGGCGGCTTCGAACCAACGGTGGCAGGCGGCCTCCATCTCGGGCTGATGGGTTTGTAGGGCCGCGGCGATGGTCACAAAGGAGAAGATGAACATGCCGGCGTTCCAGCGGTAGTTGCCGTCGGCGAGATACTCGACGGCCTTGTCGAAATAGGGTTTTTCCTCGAAACGTTCGGCCTTGAAGAAGGGCGTCTTGTATTTCTTCACGCCTTTGGGGGTGGGCAGAGGTTTGCCGCACTTGATGTAGCCGTAGCCGGTCGCGGGCTCGGTGGGCTTGATGCCGATGGTGACGATGGCCTGCCCGCGGGCGGCGAGATCGAAACAATCGCCGAGAACTTTCTGGTATTTCTTCTCGGAGGGAATGACGTGGTCGGCGGCGAGCACGGCCATGGTCGCCGTGGTCGAACGGGAGCCGACAATCGCGGCGCCCAGCGTGATGGCGGCGCAGGTGTCGCGGCCGCAGGGTTCGGCGATGATGTTCTCCTTCGGCAGCTTGGGCAGCTGTTTGGCGACTTCCCGCGCCTGCACCTCGTTGGTGACGATGAGGATGTTCTTTAGCGGGACCAACGGCAGGACGCGATTGACGGTCTGCTGGAGAAACGATTCCTTCCAAAGCAGGGAGATGAGTTGCTTGGGGGTCTTTTCCCGGCTGAGGGGCCAGAAGCGTTCGCCGCGGCCGCCAGCCATGATGATGACGTAGCGGTCCTTGGCGTCGGGGGCGGATTTCTTTTTCGCTGCCATGATGTTTTGAGGGATTGTCTACAACCACGAATGAACACGAATAAACACTAATGAGGAACAATTTCCCGGAGGAGATTCGTGTCCATTCGTGTTCATTCGTGGTTTGGGATTCCCGGCTCAAGCGGACACCGGAGGCTTGATGGCGTCGGCCAGGGATTCCACGAAGCCGGCGACTTTCTCTACCATCTCCGGGCTGCGGCCGTGTTCGGCGATCTGATTGACGATGGCGCTGCCGACGACGACGCCATCGGCAAATTCCGCGACCTGGCGCGCCTGCTCGGGATTGGAGACGCCGAAGCCGACCGCGATGGGGAGATCCGAATGCGCGCGGATCAGCGCGGTGCGTTCGCCGATGGTGTCGGACATCGTGGATTGCATGCCGGTGACGCCTTCGCGCGAAACGTAGTAGATGAAGCCGTCGCCGTGTCGGGCGATCAGCTCGACGCGCGCTTCCGGCGTGGTGGGGGCGATCAGCCAGATGGGGCAAAGGCCGGCTTCGCGCATCAGGCCTTCGTATTCCTCGGCCTCTTCCGGCGGAAGGTCGAGCATCAGCAGACCGTCGACGCCGGCGGCGGCGCATTGGTCGATCCAATTCTTCACGCCGGCTTTGTGAACGAGATTGAAATAGATGTAGAGGACGACGGGGATCTCGGATTCCTTGCGTATGGCGGCGACGGTTTCCAGAACTTTGGGCGGCGTCGTGCCGGATTCGAGTCCGCGCTGGGCGGCGAGCTGATTGACCAGTCCGTCGGCGAGGGGATCGCTGAAGGGCACGCCCAGTTCGAGAATATCGACGCCGACCTTGTCGAACGCGAGCGCCAGTTGGCGGGTAGCCTCCAGGTCCGGATCGCCGGCCCCAATGTAGACGACGAGGCCTTTTTGACCGTCGGTTTTAAGGCGATTAAATCGTGCGGTAATGCGGTTCATTCGGGCGGAAGAATGCCGATTGGAGTGAAAAAGGTAAAGAATCTAGCGAATGGGCGGCGCCGATGTGTGGGTTGACTCGCATGCATGAGTCGTCCGTCGGTGACGCCGCTAAAGTAGATCGGAATTCATTCCGTTTATTCGCGACGAAGAAGCATCGGCCCAGAAAACGGGATAAATCCCGTTCTACATTAAGCGTTCCGTTCGCGCACGAGCCGAAGGCCTTCCAGTGTCAGCAGTGGATCGACGGCGGTGATTTCGGGCATGCCTTTGGCGATGAGCCTGGCGCAGCCGCCGGTGGCGACGACGGGAAGCTTGCGGGATTTGAGCTCGCGTTTGATCTCGGAAATAATTTCGCGGATCAAGCCGCGGTAACCGTGAACCGCGCCGATTTGCATGGCCTGTTCGGTGTTCTTGCCAATCACGGCAGTGGTGTCGCGAAGCTCAATTCGCGGCAGCAGCGCGGTTTTTTCGTGGAGGTAATCAGTCATTGCTGAGATGCCCGGAGCGATGACGCCTCCCGCATAGGCCCCCTGACGATTGACAACGTCGAAGGTGACGGCCGTTCCGAAATCGACGACGACGGATGGGGATCCGTATTTCGATTTGGCGGCGACGGCGTTGGCCAGCCGATCCGGACCGATGGTTGCGGGGCGCGGGTAGTCTATCTCGACGCCAGAATCGGTTTTGTGCGTGAGTTCAATGCAGTCTCCCGAGGAAAGAGCGGCGAAGGCGGCTTTCACTTGCGGCGTTCGAGCGGGCACGACGCTGCATAGCGCGGCCCCTTCGAGGCGCGATCGCCCAACGAATTTCTTCAGCGCCTGAGTCGCTGCTTTGCCCGACCAGGAGGCGGTCGGGATGTTGACGCGCCTCAGAACGCGCTTGCCGTTGGCGAGCCCGACGTGCGTGTGGGTGTTGCCGATGTCGAAGAGGAGAATCATCTATTTTTCCAGGCTCACATCGCCGCCGGTGATGCGTTCAAGATGGCCGTGTTCTGTGCGGAGCAGCAAGGCGCCGTCGGCGTCGATCGATTCGGCGCGTCCAAAGCGTCGATCGGAACCGGTGAGGATGGCGACATTCTGACCGAGTGTGGAACAGCGTTTCACCCATTCCTCCGACACGGCTTTGAATTGGCCGGCCTTGATCCGGGCGTAGTCGGCGTCCAATTCTTTGAGGATCGCGGCGGCAAGGGCGGGTCGATCGATCGGCCCGCCTTTGGTTATGGCCAGGGAGGTGGCGATCTCGCGCAATTCGGGCGGGAATTCTTCGGCGGCGAGATTTACATCCATGCCTATGCCGATGACGACGTGCTTCACGGTGTCCACTTCGGCGCTGAGTTCGGTGAGAATGCCCGCGACTTTCTTGCCGCCGATCAGGATATCATTGGGCCATTTGATGTCGGCGCGAATGCCCGTTTCAGACTGGATCGCGCGCACCAGGGAAACGGAGACTGCGATCGTGAGTTGGGTGACGGCCTGGGGCGCGCAGTTCGGACGAAGGAGAATGGAAAACCAAAGGCCCTTGTCCGGCGGCGACATCCATTTGCGCCCGAGTCGACCGCGTCCACGGGTCTGCGACTCAGCGAAGACGACGGCTCCCTCAGCGACGCCGTCGCGCGCCAGTTTTTCAATGATGTCGCTGGTTGATTCGGTTTCCCGAAAAACGCGGATGTCGCGGCCGATGGCGTTAACGCTACCGACGCGCGAGACGAGATCGTCGCCATGAAGGACGTCGGGTGTGTTCAGGAGTCGGTAACCCTGATGGGGGCTGGCGGTGATCTCGTAGCCGAGGGTGCGCAGTTCCTCGATGCGCGCCCAGATGGCGGCGCGACTGATGCCGAGCTGCTGGGACAACTCCGTGCCGGCGACGGCGCCGTCGCCGGCCTCGCGCATCGCGGTCAGTATTTTTGCGTCCACGCTCATGCGAGAGGAGATGGAAGGCAAAGGCGTTTAACCACAGATGGACACAGATGGACACAGATCAGAATGGGACAGAAGGCAACCGAGAGAACGGAGAATTCTCGGGGAGAGTTCCGATGGCTCGAACATGCGTCTGACGCTAGGAGGAGCCCCCAAGGATATCTGTGTTCATCTGTGTCCATCTGTGGTTGAAAAAAATGTTTTCAGCGTATTGGGGGGAACGTTGGCGTCAGGACAAGAAATCGAGGCCGATGTCGACGGCCTTGGCGGAGTGGGTGAGCGCGCCGACGGAAATGAAATCGACTCCGGTTTCGGCTACGGCGCGGATGGTATCGAGCGTGATTCCGCCGCTGGCCTCGGTCTCGGCGCGTCCGGCGATAATTTTCACGGCTTCGGTCAGGATTTCGGGCGGCATATTGTCCAGGAGAATGATGTCGGCGCCGGAGTCCGCTGCCTGGGCGACCTGTTCGAGCGTATCGGCCTCGACCTCGATCCGAAGATCCGGATAGGCGGCCCTTGCGCGCGCCACGGCGGCGGCGATGGCGCTGGGCGGTTGGTCGCGCAACGCGGCGAGGTGATTGTCTTTGATCATGATCAGGTCATGAAGGCCGAATCGATGGTTGCGCCCGCCGCCGCAGGCGACCGCGTATTTTTCCAGAAGCCGCCAGCCGGGGGTGGTCTTGCGCGTGTCCAGGATTTGCGTCGTCGTTCCCGCGATGGCGTCGACGTAATTCGCGGTGAGAGTGGCGACGCCGGAGAGACGTTGGATGAAATTCAGGGCTGTTCGTTCGCCGGTCAGAATGGCACGGGTCGGACCTTCGATTCGCAGTAATTCACGGCCTGCTTCGATGGGATCGCCATCGGCGGCGCCGGGCGTGATCTTCAGCTCTGCGGCCAGGGATCGGAAGGCGGCTTCCGCCAGGGGCAGGCCGCACACAACCATCTTTTGGCGGGCGACCATGGAGGCAGCGGACACAGAATCCGACGGGACAGTGGCCAGCGTTGTGGCGTCGCCAGAGCCGATGTCTTCCTGTAGCGCGCGGTCAACGGCAGTTTGAACTGCCTCGGCGGAAAGCGGTTGCATGGGCGAAGAATGGGGGATGGTCGACGCGCGATGAAGTAAAAAAGCCGTTTCAGCGGCAGATCACTTGGAGGATAGCTGTGTTTTACTTTTCAAAAAGTGGAGGTCCAGCCAGTCTTTCGAAATGCGAACGATATTTTTTACTCGTGTGGTTGTATTGGCCGCGGTTGCGGGATTCTTCATTGCCGGGACTGCGCCTGCATTGGCGGCGGAAGCGAAGCAGGGGCCGGAGCGGTGGGAGTCCGCGATGGTCGCGTTTGAGGAATCGGACAAAGAGAACCCGCCGCCCAAGGGAGGCGTGTTGTTCGTTGGCAGTTCCAGTGTCCGGATGTGGAAGACGTTGGCCGAGGACTTTCCGGGCCAGCAGACGATCAATCGCGGGTTTGGCGGTTCGGAGGTTTCGGATTCGATTCATTTTGCCGACCGGATCGTCCTGCTTCATAAGCCGCGGCTGATCGTGATGTATGCGGGCGACAACGACATTTCCCGCGGGAAGACGACAAAAGAGGTCTACGCCGATTTCAAGAAGTTCGTGAAGCTCATCAGGAAAGAGCTTCCGAAAACGCGGGTCGCCTTTATCGCGATCAAGCCCAGCCTGAAGCGATGGGAGTTGTCCGGAGAGATGAAACAGGCCAACCAGAGGATCAAGAAGCGTTGCGATGGCTCGAAGATGCTGGACTACCTCGACATCTGGACGCCGATGATCGGCGACGACGGCAAGCCGCGCCCGGAGCTCTTTGCCGAGGACGGACTTCACCTCAATGAGCAGGGCTACGCGCTCTGGACTTCGGTCATTCGTCCCTTTGTCGACAAGAAGTGATCTCGCAATTGGCTCGCCTAAAAAAGAATGGAAAGCAAAGGCGTTTCAGGCATCTTAACGGTCGTATGGCAAACATCATCATCCGCCCCGATTGGCATATTCCGGACCGGGAAGTCACGCCCGAAGACGTCTACAGGAACCGCCGTCGTTTCTTGAAACAGCTGGGCATCGTCGGCGCCGGCGCGCTTTCGAGCCAATTGATCGGTTGCTCGGACGCTCCCGCTGAAGCGGACTCCTCGGCGGGCGGCTCGTTGACCCCTTCCGCGGCGGCGGGGGCTAAACCGCCTGGCGGCCCGCCGGTCCCGCGCAATCCGAAGTATGATCCCGGCTGGAATCTGACCAATGAAGATTGGGCGCTGACCTACAACAACTACTACGAGTTTTCGACGAAGAAGGACGAGGTGCACAAGAAAGTCGGCGGATTTCCGATCAAGCCCTGGCAGGTTGAAATTTCCGGGCTGGTCGAAAAGCCCATGACGCTGGACATCGCTGACATCATGAAGCAGTTCCCGATTGAAGAGCGGGTCTACAAGTTTCGCTGCGTGGAAGCCTGGGGAATGATCGTGCCGTGGCGGGGATTTCCGTTGAGGGCTTTGTTGGACAAGGTCAAGCCGACGGCGGACGCGAAGTTCGTGCGTTTCGTGACGGGCGGCGATCCAGCCAAATTCCCCAATTGGAAGCCGTTGATCTTCAAGGGGTATCCCTTGCCCTACACCGAGGGGCTGCGCCTGGATGAGGCGATGAACGATCTGACATTGGTCGGGACGGGACTTTATGGCAGCCCGTTGGCCACGCAATGCGGCGCTCCCATTCGCATCGTCGTGCCGTGGAAATATGGCTACAAGAGCATCAAATCCATCAACAAGATTGAGCTGGTGCGCGAGCAGCCCAAGACGCTGTGGCAATCCTTGAATCCAAAGGCCTATCCGTTTGAGTCGAATGTGGAGCCGAAGAAATCCTACACGAATTGGTCACAGGCGACGCATCGCATGATCGACACCGACGCCCGAGTCCGAACCGAGCTTTACAACGGCTACGGCAAGCAAGTGGCGAGCCTCTACAAGAAAGCGTGAGGCCTGCCGATTGCGGAGTTCGGACTGCGGACCGCGGAAGGAACAGATTCGGCTTCTGGCCGAACGCGCGCAAACCGGCTCGTGGTCAGCACGATTAAATTAGTCTTCTAACTGGGCCTATCGAATGTCTATTCCGGTCCTCAGCGTGGCGCAGATGCGCGAGTGGGAACAGGCGACCTGGGACGCCGGGATCACCGAGGCGGATGTCATCCGACAAGTGGGCGAGCGCATTGCCCAAAGACTCCTCGCGGTGGTGGATCACGATCGCAGGATTCTGTTTGTCGCCGGAAAAGGAAATAACGGAGAAGATGTTCGTCTGGCTGTTCAGCAACTACGGGAGATTAGCGGCGAACGAGCCGAGGACTCGGAACTTGTCAATGTCATCGATCCGGCAGCCGATTTACCCAAATTGGATGAGGCGATTTCCCGATTGGGAAACGGGGTGATTGTCGAAGGGTTGTTTGGAATCGGTTTGAACAGGCCGTTGGGCGAGGACTGGACCGCAGTGATCGAGCGCATCAATGACGCGAACGCGACGGTCATTTCGATTGATTCCCCTTCGGGTCTTGATTCGGATTCTGGTGAAGTATTGGGAGCCGCCATTCGCGCGCGGTTGACACTCACACTGGGCGCTCCCAAACGCGGTCTGCTGAAGCCTCAGGCAATCGAGTATGTCGGGCGCCTCTGTTTGCTGCCGGACATCGGCCTGGTTGCCTGCCCGGAGGGAGGGGAATTGTATTGGACCGTGGCGGAGGACTTTGCCGGCTTGCCGCCTCTGCGGAAAGTTGATTCACACAAGGGAAGCTACGGGCATCTCGCGATTGTGGCTGGGAGCCTGGGGTATCACGGAGCGGCAGTCCTCGCCGCCAAAGGCGCGCATAGCGCGGGCGCAGGATTGGTTTCGGTTTTTACCAGTGAGGCGACCTATGTCCCGGTTGCCTCACAATTGGCCGCCGCGATGGTTCATCCCTGGTCGGGCGGCGCCGCGATTCCAGCAAACGCGACCGCAATTCTTGTCGGACCCGGGTTGGCGAGTCTCGAACTTCCGGAATCCGTTCGTGAATTTGTCGTAAGGATGTGGCGGGAATCTCCTCTGGCTGTCATCGCGGACGCTTCGGCTCTCGATTGGCTGCCGAAGGGGGGGACGCCGAAAGGCTCCCTTCGATTGATGACGCCCCACCCTGGCGAGGCGGCAAGAATGCTGTCGATCTCGACGGCGGACGTGCAGCTGGATCGTTGTGAAGCGTTGCGAAGAATATCCAATGATTATGGCGGTTGTTGGGTTGCCTTAAAGGGACATCAGACCCTCGTCGGCCGGAGCAGTGGCGAGCTATACGTCAATCCCTCAGGGAATCCCTGGCTTGCGCAGGGAGGCAGCGGGGATCTGCTGGCGGGATATCTTGGAGGGATGTTGGCGCAATCGGCGCTGGCCAAAGACGCGTTCACCGCGATTCGATTCGCGGTTTGGGATCACGGCAGCGTGGCGGACACGCGTTATTTGCACAGAGGGGCGATAACGATTGAATCGGTCGCCCGTTCGTTGGGCGGCGATCGTCGCCGCCGCAACGAATTCTGACTGGAAAAGAGGTTCACAGAGCCTGATTCCTTTGCTACCTTCCCTGGCTTAATCATGAAGAAACTCATCTTTTCCATTCTCCTCATTTTGTGCGCCCTTCCGGTCATCGGCAAAGACCTTGAGGGCACGTTCCGCACGATTGACGGCCAGAAATTTGTCGGCCGCACTGTGAAATACACGGCGGAGGGGGTTTCGTTCAAACTGACCGAGGGGCCTCGCGCCGGCGCCTTTTCCGAGAAAATCGCCTGGATGCGATTCACGCCGGAGACGCTGCAATACTTCGCCACGGATTTGGACGCGCGGCCCTACGCGCAGCTGTTGATCGTCATCGCAGACTCCGATATGAACGAGGAAATGGCTTCGGCCAACGATCGAACGGAAATGGCTTCGATTGAAAACCCGGAATCAATGAGTCACGGCCGGGAATATCAGGCCGCGAGTTTTATTGGATCTTTATTCAAGGGCGGCGGCTTCCTGCTGTTGCTGCTGCTTTATGCAGCCAATATCTACGCGGGTTATGAGCTTTCGTTCTTTCGGCGATACCCCATCGCGGTCATCTGCGGCGCGGCCGCTGTGGCTCCGTTTATCGGCCCGATTGTTTTCCTGTGCATGCCGACCAAGAAGAAACGTCGGATGGTGGTGGAAGAGCCCGAAGAGGAGGAATATGAGGAAGAGTATGCCGAAGGGGAATACGGCGAAGAAGTCGTCGCCTATGACGAGTATGGCAATCCGCTTCCCGCCGAGCCGGCCTACGTCGAGCCCGAGCCGGAGCCGGTCGTTCTGCCGGAGACCAAGCTTTTCAAGCGCGGCCAGTTCAATCTGAATCGCCGCTTCGTCGAATCGAAGTTCGCCGGATTTTTCCGCGCCGTGCCGGGTGAGAACGAGAAGGACATGGTCTTGGTGGTCAGGGCGGCGCAGGGCGAATTCATTTCCAATCGGATTCTCAAAGCGACCAACACCGAAGTCACTTTTGCCGTTAGCAAGGGCGAGGGCGACGCCTTTATGGACAAGGTGATTCCCCTGAACGATTTGTTGCAGATTGTGCTCAAGCACAAGGACTCCCCAGATTGATCGACCGCTGCGCGCAGGGTCTGTTTTTCTTTAAGCCATTCCAGCGCATTTCCAGAATGGAGGACGCCGCGATTGTTATCGGCGTCCTTTCATTTGTCGGTGAATCAGCCCTGAAAATTTCCCAAGAGAATTGATGTTAAAACTGGTGTTCATGGGATCCGCCGAGTTGGCGTGTGGGAGTCTCGCGGCGCTCGCCGAATCGGGCCAATATGAGATCATGGGGGTTGTGACGCAACCGGATCGCCCGCGCGGTCGCAAGCTGAAGCTGCAGCCGTCGCCGGTGAAGGAGCTGGCTCTGAGACTGAATTTGCCGATTTTACAACCGGAGCGGGCGCGCGCGCCGGAATTCCTCGAACAACTTGCGGAGCTCACCCCCGATCTGATCGTCGTGGCCGCTTATGGTCAGATTCTGCCGGCCGCGATCCTGGAGCTTCCACGATTTGGCTGTCTCAACTTGCATACGTCTTTGCTCCCGAAATATCGTGGCGCGTCGCCGATTCAGGCGGCGATCTTCAACGACGACGCGGAAACGGGCGTCACCATCATGAAGATGGACGAGGGCCTCGACACCGGCGACATCGTGGCCATGAAAATCACGGCGATTGCGCCCGAGGATGACTCGCAAACTCTTCACGACCGGCTGGCGAAGCTGGGCGGAGAATCGCTCCTGCGGGTCATCCCGGATTACACTGAGGGGCGGATCGTTCCTCGGCCGCAGCCGGAGGAGGGTGTCAGTCATGTTGGCAAGATTTCCAAGAGCGATGGATTGATAGACTGGACTCGGCCCGCGCGCGGCATCTGGTGTCAGGTCAGAGCGTATACGCCCTGGCCGGGAGCCTTTGTGCGCCCGGGTGAAGGCGCTGCCCGGAAAATACTAAAATTCTGGAAAACCGAGGTCGACGAAGATCTTTCCGGGCGGCCGGGTGAAATTCTTGCCGCCGATAAGGAAGGCGTCGTGGTCGCATGCGGCAAGGGCGCGCTTCGCATTCTGACCTTGCAGCCCGAGGGCGGTCGGCGAATGACCGCGTCGGAGTTTCTGACTGGACATCGTTTGAATGTCGGCGAATTGATTTCCCAGAAATCAACGAAATGAAATTTCTTGTTCAACGCGCCGGGCTGTTGCCGCTGATTGTGATTGGCGTCGTGACGGCGGTCGACGGCGCGCGCGCGACGGACCAGACGCCGGTGTTTGTCCAGGCGGCGACGATTCGGACGGGGACCAACACCACTCTCAAAGGAGTCGCCATCCAGATTGGCGACAATCGGGAGGCGGCGGTTTGTTTCGATACGGAGTTGCTGCGGATGTCGGCGATGTGGGAGGGCGGATTTATCTCGCCGCTCAAGCTGATGTCGCGCGGGGAGTATCCCGAGTCTCTGGGAGAAATCCGCATTGCCACCGCGAACCGGCCCGGGTGGTCGGGAACCAATTTCCTGGCCGATCCGCGCCCCGAGCCGTTTGGTCCCTTGCCGGCGGAGCGGGCGAAGTTTCAAGGCGTCTACCGCTTCGAAAATCGAGCCGTGCTTTCCTATACCGTGGGTTCCGCGCCCGTGTTGGAAATGCCGTGGTATGAATCGCTCGACAAATACTTCACGCGCAGTTTTCACATTGGGCCGTCAACCGAGTCGCTGATGTTGATGGTATGCCAGCTGCCGCCCAAGCGGGGCGGCAGGGACATCGTGGAGAACGTCGGCAACGGCTCGCACGGGTATGTGTTTCTGAGCGGCGTCCCGGAAGCGATCGCGGTGGGAATCCTGGACGCTCCCAAGGCCGCAAAATGGGAGATCCATGAAGGGCATCTCTACCTCAATCTGCCGCCGTTGACGAAGGCCGAGACTTTTCAATTACAGATCTGGCGCGGCGCGACAGACGACGTCAGCCTCGATCGTTTCGTCGAGAGTTTTCATTCGCATCCCCCCTTTCTGAATCCGGCGAATTTCATTCGGGGCGGCGCCTTGCAATGGACCAACGCGGTCCTCGCGGATTTTAAATTCGGCCAGGGCGAAGGCGCTTACGTGGTCGACAATCTGGGCATCCCTTTCGAGAACCCGTACGGATCGAAGATGCACCTGACCGGGCTGGATTTCTTTTCCGACGGTCGCGCGGCGGTTTCCACCTTTCATGGCGATGTCTGGTTCATCTCGGGCATGAACAACGATTTCGACAAGATCATCTGGGAGCGGCATGCGTCCGGATTGTTTCACGCGCTCGGGCTGAAAATCGTGGACGATGAAGTGTTCGTCACCGGGCGGGATCAGATCACTCGCCTGCGCGACTTGAACAAGGACGGCGAGGCGGACTTCTACGAAAATTTCAATAACGACTGCCAGATCACCACGAATTTCCATGAGTTCGCGATGGATCTCCAGACCGACGCCGAGGGCAACTTCTACTTTGCCAAAGCGGGGCCGGTGAAGAATGGCGGACGGGGGTTTCAACACATCGTCAAACACCACGGGGCTCTGTTCAAGGTGTCAAAGGACGGAAAAAAGTTTGAGACGATCGCGACAGGATTTCGCGCGCCCAACGGCATCGGGGTCGGCCCCAATGGCGAATTGACCAGTGGCGACAACGAGGGAACCTGGACGCCGCGCTGCCGACTGAACTGGATCAAGCCCGGCGGATTTTATGGCGTCGTTGATCTTGCGCATCGTGATCCGGCGCCGACGGATTACGACCGGCCGCTATGCTGGCTGCCCAAGGAGGTCGACAATTCCAGCGGCGGGCAGGTCTGGGTGGCTGACGATCGATGGGGTCCATTCAAGGGCAGGCTGCTGCACCTTTCCTACGGGACCTGCTCGCTCTTCTCCGTGCTGAAAGAGGACGGCGCCGGTCCGGTTCAGGGAGGCGTCACACGCTTTCCCCTTAACTTCTCCAGCGGGACGATGCGCGCGCGCTTTCATCCGGGCGACGGGCAGCTCTATGTCCTGGGAATGAAGGGCTGGCAAACCAGCGGCGTGCTCGACGGCAGCCTGCAGCGAGTACGCTACACCGGGGCTCCCGCGCGAATGCCGCATGCCCTGCGCGCCACGAAGCGGGGCGTCGAGATCACCTTCACCGACCCGCTTGATCGGGAGTTGGCGACGGATCCGGGAAACTTCGCCGTCAGCCAGTGGAACTACATCTGGTCCAGCGCCTATGGATCGCCGGAAATCTCCGCCAAGGCGAAAGCGACGATCAAGCCCGGCGAGGACGGAGCCGAATGGACAGGCGATCAGAAGGACCAGCACGAGCACGACACGCTGACGGTCAAATCAGCCACGCTTTCCGAGGATGGCAAGACCGTCATGCTGGAATTGCCGGAGATCCAGCCGGTGATGCAGATGAAGATTAAGTTCAATCTTGAAACCGCCGACGGAAAGCCATTGCGTTCCGAGATCTTCAATACGATTCACGCGCTCAATCCGTAACGAGGACGGGTCGTTCCTTCCGCTTGACGAGACAGGTTCTTCGATTATTTCACACCTTTGTCGCCTGGCGATAAGCGAGGGCGGCTTTGGATAATCAATTCCGGTTGAAGCAGGGAATTGCGCCCGTCTAGCGTGGGAGGTGATGAGATGCAGACGAGGTTTCACACTGGTTGAGCTGTTGGTGGTGATCGCAATTATCGCGATCCTGGCGGGACTGCTGCTGGCCGTGGTCGGCAAGGTGAGATCGAGCGGTCGAGCGACGCAGTGCCTTAGCAACCTGAAGCAATGGGGGACGGCCA
>JBLHKZ010000011.1:0-43587 GCA_047618185.1 Limisphaerales bacterium | reverse complement strand
GCACGAGCATGGAGCGAGTCCAGTTGCTCATCTCCCAGAAATTCACGTAGAACCATTTTCCAATGTACATCATCTCGGGCGGAATGGTCGGCAGATACCCCCACGGATAAAGCCCCAGCAACGCCAGATAAAGCTTGGAGAAGGTGTTCATCCGAACGGGACCGCCCAGATGGCAGGCCATCTCGCGAGCCTTGAGCATGCGCGGATCTGTCACCGCGACACCGGCCAATTTCAGCGCCAAATACGCCTTCACAGTCGCGTTCACTTCGGCCGGCCCATTCGTGTAAATATTCCAGCCGCCATCTTCCAGCTGCATGGAGAAAACGTGATTCACCGCCTTGCGCTGCCACTCGGGATCGACGTCGTCCGCCCAATGGTGATAAGCGATCATGTCCGACACCAGCGTCGAATCGACCATCAACTCTCCAACCCAGTAGCCCTCCTCGTGCTGAATGCTGAAGAGGTAGTCCTGCGACTGTTTGATCGCGTCTTGAAGATCTTTCTCGGAATGATAACCGGCTCCGGAGACAGGCTGATCCAGAGGTGGTTTCGTTTTTGATTTACTGGCGGTGTTCGACACGCCGGAGACTCTGCAAACCGACCCTTTTTCTGTAAAGGTTTTAGTCGATATCGCTTGCCCCCTGCCCATTTCGCGCATCACTCAATGCCCCGATCTTGTCATTGCCCGCCGCTTTGCTATCTTCCCGCGATGCTTCTTGAGTTCACCAAAATGAACGGCGCCGGCAATGACTTTGTGCTCATCGACAATCGTGAGCGCAAGATCGAGCTCACCGCCGACCAGGTGCGCCATCTCTGCGACCGCCAGCGCGGCGTCGGCGGAGACGGGCTTTTCCTACTCGTGCCCAGCGAATCGGGCAAGGCGGATTGGGCCTGGGATTTCTACAACAGCGACGGAACCACCGCCGATATGTGCGGCAACGGCGCCCGCTGCTTCGCGCGTTTCATTCATCAGGTCGTCGGCCCGAATGGCGACGTGACTTTCGAGACTGGCGCCGGCGTCATCAAGGGCAGCTTTGAGGGCGATATCGTCACCGTTGATCTCACCGAGCCTCACAGCCTCGCGCTGAATGCGAAGATCGAGACATCCCAGGGCGAATTGACCGTCCATTCGCTCAATACCGGCGTGCCTCATGCCGTTATCTTCGTGCCGGACGCCGATCAGGCCATGGTCCAGGAAATCGGGCGGGAGATTCGCCATCACGCCCATTTCGCCCCGTCCAACGGAACCAACGTCAATTTCACCCAAGAGCTGGAGCCGGGCTTCATCCGCGTGCGGACCTACGAACGCGGCGTCGAGGGTGAAACCCTGGCCTGCGGCACAGGCGTCACCGCCGCAGCGATCATCACCTCCGAACTCAAGGGCATCGCAGCGCCCGTCAAAGTGCAGGTTCAGGGCGGCGATATCCTAGAGGTGTTTTTCCGAAAAGAAGGCGACCGTTTCCTCGACGTGAAGCTCAAGGGCCCGGCCGACGTGGCGTTTCAGGGCAAAATCGAGATTTGATTCGGGCCCTCACGTCGCGAACGATGACCAAGGCGACCCACCCCCCCTGATCTTCTCCAACCTCTTACTTCCCAAAAAACAAGCTGGCCAAACCTGCCCTCTTGCTTGAATTTACCCGTCCCATTTTTTGGGAAAACTCACTAATAGAATCATGTTTACCGGAACCTATACCGCCATTGTGACGCCGTTCAGAAAGAACGGAGAAATCGACGAAGCCGCGCTTGAGCGCCTGATCAAGGCTCAGGTCAAAGGCAAGGTCGACGGCGTCGTTCCGGTCGGCACGACCGGCGAATCGCCCTCGCTTGATTACGATGAGCACAAGCGCGTCGTCGAGCTCACCGTCCGCGCGGCCAATGGCAAAATCAAGGTCCTCGCCGGCACCGGAGCCAATTCCACGCACGAGGCAATCGAGCTCACCAAAAGCGCCGAAGCCGCCGGCGCCGACGGCTCGCTGCAAGTCTGCCCCTACTACAACAAGCCCACGCAGGAAGGGCTCTACCAGCATTTCCGCGCCATCGCGCGCAACACCCGCCTGCCGATCGTCCTCTACAGCGTTCCCAGCCGCAGCGTGATCCAGATCGATGTCGCAACCGTGAAACGGCTCGCCAAGGATTGCCCCAATATTGTCGGCATCAAGGAAGCCGGAGGCGACGCCGATCGCGTCAGTCAGCTGCGCCATGGCCTCGGCGAGAATTTCACCATCCTCAGCGGCGACGACGCTCAAACCTTGCCATTCATGGTCCTCGGCGCGGAAGGCGTCATCAGCGTCGCGTCCAACATCATTCCCGGTGAGATTTCAAAACTCGTGAAGGCTGCGGCCGCCGGAAAATACGCAGCTGCTCAAAAACTCCATTACAAATATTATCAGCTCTTCAAAGACTTGTTCATCGAGACCAGTCCCGGCCCGGTCAAGGCCGCCATGGCCATACTCGGCCAGATCGAGGAAGTCTACCGCCTGCCGATGACCAAAATCGACAAGCACAACCGGGCTCAACTCCGCAAGACTCTCAAGCAATGCGGCATCCTTGCCTGACGGCAGACCACGGACCAACGCACAAAAAACGAAATGACCAAAGTCATCATCAACGGATCCAAGGGCCGCATGGGCCAGGCGCTCATCTCCTGCGCCAGCCGCATGGACGGCGTGGAAGTCGTCGCAGAAATCGATCAGGGCGACGACCTGGCCTCCGCCATCGACAGCGCCGACGTCGTCATCGATTTCTCGCTAAAGCAAGCGACGCTCTCCGTCGCCAAACTCTGCGCCGACAAGCAGAAAGCCCTGGTCATCGGCACCACCGGCCACAAGGACGACGAGCGATCTCAAATTACAAATTTGAAATCTGAAATCCCGATCGTCTGGGCCTCCAATTTCTCAACCGGCGTCAACACGCTCTTCTGGCTCACCCGCAAAGCCGCCGAGATCCTCGGCCCTGATTTCGATCTCGAAGTCGTGGAGATGCACCACCGCCACAAGGTCGATGCGCCCAGCGGCACCGCCCGGACGCTCGGCGAGATCCTCTGCGAAGTTCGCGACAAGCAATACAACGAAGACATCCGGCACGGCCGCGAGGGCATCGTCGGAGCCCGCACGAAGGATGAGATCGGCATGCATTCCCTACGCGGCGGCGATGTCGTGGGTGATCACACCGTGGTTTACGCCGGCGACGGCGAACGCCTCGAACTGACGCACAAGGCCGCCAGCCGAGACACTTTTGCCAACGGCGCCCTGCGCGCTTCGGTATGGGCCGTCCAGCAATCCCCCGGCCTCTACAACATGCAAAACGTGTTGGGGCTGGAGTGAATGCGGAATAAAGCCGCTCCCGTCGCCATGACGAGAAATTCCGCACTCCCCATTCCAAATTCCGCACTGGCGATCGTCGCCCTCGGATCCAATCTCGGTGAGAGCAAAACCGTCGTGCCCTCGGCCATGGATCGCCTCCAATCTCTGTCAGACCAGCCCATTCTTCGTTCCTCGCTCTGGAAGAGCGCGCCCGTTGATTGCCCTGAAGGTTCTCCCGATTTCATCAACGCCGCCGTCGGTCTCCAACCTCGCCCCGACGAAACGCCCGAATCAATTCTGAAAAAGCTGCTCCAGCTTGAATTGGAATTCGGAAACCGCCCCCGCCTGGTCGTGAACGCTCCGCGTCACCTCGATCTCGATCTGATCGCCTTCGGCAATGCAACACGCGCCAAGCCCGATCTGACACTGCCCCATCCACGCGCGCACCTACGGGAGTTTGTGCTGAAGCCGCTCATTGAAATCACTCCGGATTATCGTCTTCCCGGCCAAACCGACTCATTGCAAGCCTTGTTGGAGCGGATCGATGCGTCCGAATGAAACGAAGCCATCGCGCATGCGTTCGGTCACGCGTTCTCACACCGCTTGACCAAGTAGTTCCGGACGAGTGAGTGCCTCTTGGGCCTGTGCGTCGCCCAGCCCCAAAGTTCGCTTTGCTGACGCGCTCCGATTTTCCACGGTTCAGGGGGACGAGTGGGTTTCCCCGTGTTCGATTGTCTCGCGTTCTAAATCTTGCCCTCCGCACACTGCGGCGCTAGCGAATCGTGCCGGCGTTCTTCAAGGAGGGCGGGCTCTCGGTGTAGTCGAGCTTCACGCCGGACAGGAAGGTCAGCGCCTCGGCGAGCGCGTTGGTTCCGTCGGGATTTCGTTGCTGCGTCGTGACTTGAATGAGGCAGCCGACACCTTTGATTTCGAGCGCCTTGGTGGATTTCATCCAGCCTTCGGATTCGGACCATGATTTGGTGATCACCTGGAACAAATCGCCGTCGCCGACGACCTGGAGATCGGGCACGTTGGTGGCGGTGATGGACTGGTCGTAGTTGGAAAGCGTCTTGTCGGACATGGGGTTGGGATAACGAATTCGCGCCGGGCTGGAAAGCGCAAAGAAGGATGCCGTTGATCGTCGAAACAGGCGGGACGCCGCAGATGTTCCAAGGCCTCCCTGCGGCTCGTTCTCCATGGAGATTCATACCGCGTCCGCGGGCCTCTAGAATTGAACGCTTATTCAGTTGCGCCCCGATGAAAGCGCTTTGATCCACGAAGCGCGAGAAGGGCCAATGCTCCCAGGGCGATCGGAGCCAATGCGAAGTTCTGTCGTCCGATGTTCTCACGGCTGGTCATGGGATCAGACTTTGCGCGCGAATCCGTCGCGTCAAGCAGGGACGGATTTGCTGAGAGCTTTATTCTTTTGCCGACGTCCTCGCACGATTTCCATGTTTGGAGCGCGCCCCGCTTCGACGACGCGCCACACATTAGCGGGCATTCAGAGAGATTATTGCTCGTTGATTTCAAATTCGCGACTGCCAGTTGGATTGCAAAGTGCGGGGGCTCCCTCTAGGCTCCGGCTTCCCCTTTTTGTGAACTTAAATTTGTATGAGCGACGAAGAAAAAAAGAAAGCGACCTCCGAGCCGGCCGAAGCCGCAAACGCGGAAGCGGATTCGAAGGACGTGCATCGGCTGAAGCTGGGCGACCGTGAGTTTATCCTCGTCGGCACGGCCCATATTTCGAAGCAATCCACCGAGCTGGTGCGGAGGGTGATTGAGGAGGAGAAACCGGACACGGTGTGCGTCGAGCTGGACCAGCGTCGCTACGAAACGATTTCCAAACCCAACCAGTGGGATAAACTTAACCTGCTGCAGATTATCAAGAAGAAGCAGCTGCCGACGTTGATCGTGCAGCTGGTGTTGTCGTCCTATCAGAAACGGATGGGCGAGCAGCTTGGGGTGCTTCCTGGCACGGAGCTGTTGGAAGCGACGCGCGTGGCCGAGGAGAATGGCATTCCCTTTGAGCTGTGCGATCGCGATGTGGGCATCACCCTCAAACGCGCCTGGCGCAACACCGGCGTCTTCAAGCGCATGTGGCTGATGTCCAGCTTGCTGGCCGGGATGTTTGACAAGGTCGAGGTGACCGAGGAGCAGATTCAGGCGATCAAGGATCAGGACGCGTTGACGGAGATGCTCAACGACATTGGCGAGGCGGCGCCCTCGATGAAGGCGGCCTTGATCGATGAGCGCGACGAATACATGGCCGAGAAAATCCGCTCTGCGAAGGGGAAGAAGATTGTCGCCGTGGTGGGCGCCGGGCACGTGAAAGGAATGCTGGAGCGATTCAAGCAGGAAGCGAAAGCCGATCTTGAGAAGTTGGAGGCGCTGCCGCCGCCCTCGCACTTCTGGAAGTATGTCGCGCTGGTTATTCCGTTGGTGATTATCGGAAGTCTGATTGTCATCGGCTACACCAAAGGATTTGACGAGGCGATGAGCAATCTGAAGTTCTGGGTGTTGGTCAACAGCATCCCCACAGCGCTGGGCGCCTGCCTGGCGTTGGCGCATCCGTTGGTGATCCTGGCCGCGTTCATCGTTGCCCCGTTTACGAGCCTGACGCCGGTGGTCGGCGCCGGCATGGTGACGGCATTTCTACAGGCATGGTTGCGGCCTCCGCGGGTTTACGAACTGGAGAGCGCGGGCAGCGACATCGGCCATTTTACGAAGTGGTGGTCGAACCGGCTACTGCGAGTCTTTCTGACCTTCTTCCTGCCGGGGCTCCTGGGCGCCATTGCCACCTATGTCGGCGTGGCGAAGATATTGAACAGCGCGATGTAGAATGCCTGACTTCGGAATTCGGCCCAAGGAGGGGCGACATTCCTGTCGCCCTGCCTGCGCAGCAGGCACAGAAACGCGCGGTGACAACCCAAAACTTCCTCCAACTCCCATCGCACTGCTCTTTCCCAACGCGCATCTTTGGCCAAGGGCCACGGCGACAGAAATGTCGCAGCTCCCTGGATCGCGCTATGTGTAGAACTTCACTTCTTTCTGGGCTTCTTTTTCCTTGCGGCTCGCAGGGCAGCCAAGTGGCCTTTGCGCGCCCATTCGCAGAGCTCCTCCGCGTCGTCGATCGCTGAGGCGGGCGGGACGTGGTAGGACATCGCGCCTTTTTTGCCGTTCTTTTCAAATACAAACGGCTTCAGATCGAGTGCGTCAAATTCCGGCTTGGAAACGTCGTCGACTTTGAAATAGAGGGCGTCGTCGGCCACGATGGCGAACATCAATCCGTCGAGATAAAGCCCGAAGCCGCCGAACATGGACTTGGCTTCGACATCGCCGAAGTCGGTCAGCAATTCGAAGAGATAAATGACGTAATCGCTCTGTTTGGCCATGGCGCTCAATCGACGTAGAGAAACTCGTTCAGATTGAAGAGCGCGAGACAGTAGTCGGTGAAGGCGGCGGCGAGATGGGGATCCGTTGAAGTTGGTTCCAGCTGGGGGGGCTGCTGCCGCTCTTCCTTCAGCGCCCGGGTCTGTGTGGAGATAAATGCTTTTCCCGTTGCCAGTTCCGCCTGACCGGGCCGTCGGCCAAGGATGCGGCGATAGGCGTCGACGATATGGTCGTTCAGGGATCGATCCCGCTCGCCAAGGATCAAGTCGGCCACGGCCCGGGCCCGGGTGAGGGAGAACTCAGAGTTGAACAGCGTGAGGGATTGCGGGGCGGTCGTGGAGTGGTTTCGCTTGGCGCAACTGGCGAGCGCGTCGGGGCGGTCGAAGACATCGAACATCGGGTAGCGGAGATTGCGCCGGGCGAAGAGATAGACGCTGCGGCGAGTGTGCTCGGTCGCGTCCTTGGTCACGGGCCATTGGTTTTTCAAAAGCGTGACCGTGACCTCGCGAGGCAGGGGCGGACGGAATCCAGAGCCGCCAGGTTTACGATTCAACTGATTGGCAATTTGCAACATGGCGTCGCGGACGGCCTCGCCGCTGAGGCGTTGGCGATGCATGCGCGAATAGAGCCGATTACGCGGGTCGACTTCGAGCTTCCTGGTCCATTCGTCGCCCTTACCCGCGCTGGCCTGTCGGTAGGTCGCGGACATGACGATCAGGCGATGCATGGACTTCAGACTCCAATCGCGTTTTGGAAGCTCGGTGGCGAGCCAGTCGAGCAGCGCGGGATGGGTTGGCTTTTGCCCTTGAGTTCCAAAGTCGTTGGGAGTGCTGACAAGGGCTCGACCGAAATGATGCAGCCAAAGGCGATTGGCGATGACTCGCAGGGTGAGCGGATGGTCGGGACGCGTGAGCCAGCGCGCGAGTTCACTTCGTCGACCGGTGGATTTTTCAGCGATGGGGCTGCCCTTGACCTGATCGGTCGGACGACTGACGACGCGAATATAGCCGGGGTCGATCGAGGGGCCGGGGCGGCGGAAATCGCCGCGAATCATCAACTTGCTGATTGGCATTTCGGATCCCTTTTCCAGAAAGACGCTCTTCAGGGATTTGTTCTTGGGCGGGACATCCAGGTTCGAGAAGAAGGCGCGCATGCGATAGAAATCCGCCTGGCTGACAGGGTCGTATTTGTGGTCGTGGCATTGGGCGCAACCGATGCCCAGCCCGAGTATCGACGCGCCGACGGCCGAGGTCATTTCGTTGAGGACATTGTGGTGGCGTTCCTTGGCGAGATTGATGTCCGGCATGTCGGGCCCGGCGAGGAGGAAACCGGTGGCGAGGGCGGCGTCGGGATTGTCGGGCGCGAGTTCGTCGCCGGCGATCTGCCATTGCACGAACTGGTCGTAGGGCAGGTCGTCGTTGAGCGCGCGGATGACCCAGTCGCGATAGCGCCAGGCGTCGGGGCGGACTTTGTCGTGCTCGAATCCATCGCTCTGCGCGAAGCGCGCGAGGTCCAGCCAGTGCTGGGCCCAATGTTCGCCATAGCCGTCAGCGACAAGCAGGCGATTGACGACTTTCTCGTAGGCGTCCGGGGAGGCGTCGTTTGCGAAGGCGTCGATCTGGGCGGGCGATGGAGGCAGCCCGATGAGGTCAAAATGAACTCTTCGAATCAGTGTTTCGCGGGAGGCTTCCGGGGCGAACCGCAGGCCTTCGGCTTCGAGGTCGACGAGGATGAAGCGGTCAATCTCGTTGCGGACCTGGGATTCGTTTTTGACGTGCGGCGGCTTTGATCGGTGGAGCGGGCGGAAAGACCAGTGTTGACGGTTCTTTTCGGTCAGGGACGGTTCCAGGATTTGGGTGGTTTGATCGGATTCGGAGGCGATGGTTTCGTTGGCGGAGAAGGCGAATGTGGAAGAAATGAGCGAGATGGCTGCGGCGAGGAGGAATGCAAGAGAGCGTGAAAGAACCGAAGGAAGCCAAAAAGCTGGTGGGGCGAGAGTCCTCGCGAGCCCATATCGAAGTCCTGAAAGGACGCCAGAGTCTCTATAATCCCTTCGGGATACTGAATTGGGCTCGCGGGGACTCTCGCCCCACCGGCATTGGATCGCTGCCGCTATTTGAGGTGGCCGCTTCAATAAATGGACGCCGCGTCTCATCATTCTTCAGAGATTGAGGAAAGCCGAAAACTTATGGGCAATGCTCAACTCCCAGGAGGGGGACTTGCTAACGGATGCCTTGCGCATGTTCGATAAGAATGTGGCCATCTCTACATCGCGTTAGTTCAAAATATCCCAGGCCACGTGGCCGGCGACGTCGGTGAGGCGTTCGTCTCGCCCGTTATGGAAGTAGGTGAGCTTTTCGTGATCCATGCCGAGGATGTGGAGGATCGTTGCGTGCAAGTCGTGGACATGGATCTTATTTTCGACGGCGCGCAGGCCGATGCCGTCGGTCGCTCCGTAGGCCATGCCGCTCTTCACGCCGGCGCCGGCGAGGGCGACGGTGTAACCCCAGGGATTGTGGTCGCGGCCCGTGCCTTGTTCGTTCATCGGCATGCGGCCAAATTCGCCGCCCCAAATGACCAGCGTGTCGTCGAGCAGTCCGCGCGATCGCAAATCCTTGAGCAGACCGGCGACGGGCAGGTCCGTCGCTCCGCAATATTGAGTGTGATTGCTCATCACGTCCTTGTGCGCATCCCAGCCGGTGGTTCCGCCGGAGTAGAGCTGCACGAAGCGCACTCCTCGCTCGATCATGCGTCGGGCGAGCAGGCAGCGGGAGCCAAACTCCGCCGTCTCCTGGCGATCGATGCCGTAGAGTTTTTTCGTGGCGGCGGTTTCTCCAGAAATATCCACGACGTCAGGCGCTTCCGTCTGCATTCGAAAGGCGAGTTCGTAGGCGTCGACGCGGGCGGAGAGCTCGTCATCGAAATCGCGGCGTTGCAGGTGGTCGACATTGAGCTTGCGAATGAGGTCCAGCGTTGAGCGCTGCTGTGAACTGGAAATCTGCTTCTGCGGCTGGAGATTGAGAATCGGGTTCTTGCCGGGGCGCATGGTTGTGCCCTGATAGGTGGCCGGGAGGTAGCCGTTGCCCCAGGCGGGCGGGCCGCCCTTGGGACCGCTGGTCGGATCGGGCATGACCACGAAGGCGGGCATGCTCTGGTTCTCGGTCCCGAGTCCGTAGGCCGCCCACGCGCCCAGACTGGGTCGGCCCATGAGGATGGAGCCGGTGTTCATCTGGTAGACCGATTGCGGATGGTTGACGCTGTCGCCGTGGCAGCCGCGAAGCACGCAGAATTCGTCGGCGACCGTCGACATGTGGGGAAGAAACTCGCTGATCTCCAGGCCGGATTGTCCGCGTTTGTGAAAGGGTTTGAGCGGAGCGAGCAGGGTGTTCTTCGCGACGGCGCGGCGAGTCATCACAGGGCCGAAGCTTTCGGGCAACGGCTTGCCCGCATACTTGGCGAGGTCAGGCTTGGGATCCCAGAGATCCATGTGGCTGGGGCCGCCATGCATGAAGAGGTAGATGATGCGTTTGGCGCGCGGGGCGAAATGCGAAGGACGCGGAGCAAGCGGTTTGACGCTGTCCTTTGATTCCGAGGGGGCTGCCAGCGTGTCGTCGCGGGAAAGCAAATTGGCGAGGGCGATGCCGCCGAAGCCGCCGCCGCCCTTGAGCAGAAAATCACGGCGCGTCGTGGTTTGCGGAAAATGAGGCGTTCCGTCTGACATCAGTTTGGATATTGCCGATGGATTGAGTTTTGGCAACTCCGGGTTCGGTGGACAGCGGTGAACGGGTGAACGCGAGTGAACGGGCGGTATTCGAGGATAGCTTTTACAACGTCGACGATGGAGGAGGCCGTCTCAATGGCGGGTGTTATTCATTTATCTGGGCGCTCCTTCCGGCCGGTGGGCTTCATGAACTGCTCGATGCCTTTTCCTGGCAACTGATCAGATGCATCGATGGGCTCATACTTGCGGAAAGGTTCAGCCGCTTCGGGATCTACGCTTTGTAGGGCGGAGAGAAGCTGTTTTCTCCATTGCGTGAGTCGAGACGTGGACACAGTGCTGATGTTGGAGGCGGCGACTTCTGCCGGGGACCCGCTGAGCGCCGCGTCGACCCGGCGGATTCCCTCGATTAGATCGGGGCTTGCCGCCCGGGCCTTTGCTCCATACGCCTCGACACAGCGAACGACGCTGGAGCGCAATTGCCATGGCGGGCGGGATTCCGGAAAAATCGGTATGGCGACCAGGGTTTCAATCGCTTCATCAGGAGGCTGGGCAAGCTTGGACAACAGGCCCGCGGCCAGGTCGGGATTGGTCTGTGCGTTGTCTTGAAGCGCCTTCACAAGGAGCGGGGCAAGTCGTTTGGAAATCGCAGGGGATCCGATCACGTCTTTGGAAAGACGAGACAATCCTACCAGGGCGTAGTTGCTGTTGTTGCTGTTGCCCGATTCCAGCAGGCGGATCAAGGCGTGCCAGGCGTCCATCGTGCCGATGGAGCCCAGGGCCATGCTGGAAAAGAAGGCGTTCTCGTTAGCTTCGATAAGCGAGGTCAGTTTGCCGACCAACGGATTGGCGTCGCTGCCCAGGACTTGGATGGACGCAATCGCCCCGCTCTGAATCGCCCGCTCGGTGGCTGGCGTCACTCCAAGAATGGGATGCCGTTTTTGCAGCGCTATAAAACTCTTTCGCGGCGCTGAGTAGGTGAAAGCAATGCGCTTTTCGATCGTCGGGAGAGCTCGTGGACCAAGGGCTTTCAACGCGTCAACCGCTTCTTTGTACTCTTTGTGGCTACGGCTGACGTTGGGTTGAAATCCGTATTCGATCCACTCGGATACCGTGCGGCCGTTGTGGGTCGGTTCCGGGGAAGATTGGAAAACGGAGAAGATGAACAGGATCGTGATGCTCGCGAAAGCGCACAGCACGATCGCTCGCTTCGAAATGAAAGCGGGCTTGCTGGGCGTTTCTTGAGCTTTGTCCGCGATGTCCGGTGTCTCCAACATTGGAGTGAATTCTAGGCGGGAAGGATCAATTGGCAATCTCGGATTGGTTGAAAGATCAACAGCCGGGCGACGCTCGTCGTTCAATTCGGGCGGACAGCGCTTTCAATTCGTTGCAACCAGCCCTCCACGGTGAAGTCATCGGCGCCCGGCTCTCCGGGCTTCAGGCAGGCGAGCTTCTCACGCGGTGTGGGGCGGATGGCCAGATCAGGTAGTGTGGCTCCGCGTTGGTGCAACGGCGTGCCGTAGAGGCGCTCCAATTTGATGCCGTGCCGGTCGCAGTAATCGCCGGAGTTGATGGTCGGCAAGGCGCGGATTTGGTCCAGCGTCATGGCGGGCGTTCCCAGATAGCGGTGTATCCATTCCAGGGCTTCCTTGTAGGCGAAATAGGGGCGATGTCCTCCGTCGGGTTCATACCAGGATTCAAGTTTGCGCGGCGCCCCAAGGCTTTCGTAGACGGAGCGTGCCTTACCCACGGCGGCGTCCATGCCTTGCCAGGCGCTCTTGTCGTCTTCGCGGTCGATGACCCGGTCGGCGTCGCCGTTCATGATCTTGACCGCGCAATCGGGCGCGGCGAGGGCGGCGTATTCGGACCAACTGATCAGCTCGCGCATGCGTTGATTGGGCAGCTTGGTGCAATACTTCGTGCGCAGGGCGATGTCCTGATAGGCCCAGCCGGAGACGATGGCCATCTTGATGCGCGGCTCGAGGGCGGCCATCCAGCCGGCCTTGGCTCCGCCGAGTGAATTGCCCGCCACGCCGATGCGGTCGTGGTCGATGTCGTCGCGCTCCAAGAGAAAATCGATGCCGCGCATCGTGTCGAAAACGAGCTTGCCCATGACCAATCGGCCGGCTTTGTCAGCGCGTTCGCTGACGGAGCGAGGATCGTGGGCGCGCGTTCCGAGACGGCCTGTGGCATGTCGTTCTTCCTCGCCGATGGGATCGAGGGCGAGGCAGGCAAGGCCCATCCGCGCGTAGAGCTGTCCGCCAAAGTTGTATTGCCATTGGCTCTTGCTCCCTCCGTGCCCAAAGGTGAGCACGATGGCCGGCATTTTGGCGGGCGGGTTTTTAGGACGATAAAGAACGGCGGGGATGCGCGAGCCTGCTTCGCTGGTGAAGACCCATTTTTCAATGATGATGCCGTCCCATTCGAATTGTCCGCGCTTTTCTGCGTTGAGTGGAACGCGCTCTTTGGGAATGCCGATCGCGTCGCTGAGTTTGGCGCGCGTGTCGCTTTGCCAAGCGCGGAAGGTGGCGGGTGTCGGAGCGATTCGAGATTTCAGATTTGAGATTTCAGAAGGGGATGGAGATGGGCGCGCTTTCTTCCGGTCCGTGATTTGAGAATGGCTGGGACTGGCGGCGATAGGCGGCTTCTTCCAAATGGCGGTATTGATGGCGAAGTATTTGTTGTTAAAGGGCGGCTGCTTGCGGCTGGCGTACCAGATTCGCAAAGAGCCGTCGGGGAGCTGCATGATCGATTGACTGGTCGTGTAGTGCGATTCCCAGGCGCGATTGGGATCGGGTTTGTAGACGGGGTTGTCGGGGTGTTTATACCATTTCAATCCGTCGAGGCTGGCAGCGAGGCCAAGGGCGGTGGTGTTGCGGCGGCCGGTCCAATAACTTCCGTACCACATCAGGTAGGCGTCGCCGATCTTGATCACGGTCGGGTAAAACAGGTTTTGCTTCTCCCAATTCTGATCAATGCCGACGACCGGCTCGTGGGTGACGCGCCATTTGGTTCCGTCCTCGCTGGCGGCATGGCGCATAATCCACGGGCTGCCGGAAACATCGGTGTACCACATTTGATAGAATCGCCCAGTCTTGATGACGGTCGGCGCATAGACGTGCTTGAGCAGCGCCGGCGAAGGCTTTGACCAGGTGACGCCGTCCGCGCTGGTCGCCTCGTGGAGTGTGTGCAGACCGGACTTGTCTTTGAACGAAGTGGAGCTGAACCACATGCGAAGATTGCCGTTCTCGCGCATAGTCGCGCCGTTCGGATGGCGAAGCAGAGTGGGAGTGAGGATGGAGTTTGTGCCAGCGCCGAAAGCGTAGACCGGGCTGGCTGGATGCGGGGTGAAGTCACGTCCGTCCGCGCTGGTGGACAGGCCGAGCTTGAAGACGCGGTTGGCAACGTCGCTGGTGGAGCCGCAATGCCAGAGTTTGTACTCGCCGTTTTCGAAAGCCACCGCCGGCGCAAAGATATGGGTGTCGTCGAAGGAGCCTTTGTCTCCAAGGGAAACGATGGGGCCGTCGGTGTCGCGTTCCCATTGCTGCGGGGATTCCAGCCAGGGGCGAAGCTCGGGAGGGATCGCGGCGTGAAGCGTGGTCAGATGGAGTGAGGCGAACGAGGAAAGGATGAAGGCCAGACGTAGCCAGGGCGCCGATTGGTTCATGGTCAGGAGATTACGCGCGCCTGGGTGGCGAGGCCAGCGTGGGTTTTAGTTCGCTGGTCAATGGAAATACTAAAAAGCGGCAGAGGACAGCCGCAGTCCAAGGCGCTTCGCGCGGGAAAAGGCGCGCGCCCTGTTTCAGGCGTTTGCCAGAAGTTGCTTGAGCTGGGCCAGGTCGCGCTGGATGGCGGGACGCGCGGCGAGGGCCTCCGATTTGCTTCGGGCGCGCAGGTGGGGCGAATGAATGGAAATGGGGCCGGTGTAGCCGGACTGTTTTAAAGTCTGATAGAACTTCTTGCCGACGTGACCTTCGCCCATCGGCACGTTTTTCGCCTTGCCTTTGTCGAACACAAAGTCCTTCACGTAGACGGCCTTTACCCGAGGGCGAATGAGCTGGAAACTCACCGGCCACGCGGAGGAGCCTTCGACCATCGCATGGCGGATGTCGTAGGCGACCGCGATCTCGTTCGGGTCGAACTCGCGCATCAGGTAGGCAAGATCCCAGATGGGGCCGCCGACGTTGGACGAGCCGGCGTGATTTTGATAAACAGCGGTGAGACCGAGTTCGCGATTGAGGGCGGCGAGCTTTCGCAGTTGCGGCGCGAAGGCGTCGAGTTGAGGCAGGATCGGCTGCTTCAAATCGTAGCGCAGGCCGGCGAGTCGATAGATTCTGACGCCGGCTTTGGCGGCGGCGCGCAGCGTGGCTTCGGCGTGAGGCTGTTCGACGGAATTGATGCTCGAGGCCATGACCAAGATCTCGAGGTTTCTTCGCTTCAGCGCCTCAGCCATTTGGGGCAACTGCTTCGCAGCGTTTTCAGGCTCGATGTGACCGCCTTTGCGCACGGTCGCCTCGACGCCATCGAAACCGATCCTGGCCAGGAAGTCGGCAAGTTCGTCGAAGCTCAGCGATTGCAACGGTTTTTCGAAAAACGCAATGGGGTTGGCGAGTCCTTTGGCGGCTTGGGTTGAAGTCACCTGAAAAGCGCAGACCGCCCCTGCGGCGAGCGCGGCGCTGCGAATGAATTTCCGGCGGTTGTGATTCATCCGACGATTCTGGTCCGTCTGAGCAAGGTTTGCAACGAGACGATTTGGCCGGAAAGACGGTAGTCCGGCGGGATTTTTATTGGCGGCCTTAGTGGGGATTTCCGCAAAGGAGTTCGCCTTTCCTTTCGCTTTTATCCCGAGTGTGCGCAGTCGATCGCGCAATGACGCCGGTTGCTTCTGCCCATCGGCTTCATCGCTCCCCGCGCTCTTCCCAGGCTCTGCTTCGTTCGGGGCGCCGGCTGCAATCGGCGAAGCCTCGTCCTTGACGGATCCGTGCCCGAACAACAGCCAGGCAATATCCCTCGCCTTGTTCGGTTCCCAGGCCACGCGCATCGTATCAGGAAATCTTTCTTCGCGGATCGATGAAGGCCCAGCAGATGGCGCCGGTGAAATAAACGGCGGCAAACACGAGTAGGACCAGATTCCAGTTCTCCGTCCGGGAGAACAGGTAACCCACGAGAATCGGACAGGCGGCCGCGGAGAGATTGCCGCACATGTTCATCAGGCCAAAGACCTGGGGCACATGCCGCCCCCCAACGTCGATCGTCGCCGTGTAGGCGCAGGGCCCGGCCAACGCCGCAAAAAAGGAACCGAGCGCGAGCAGCGCCACCGCGAGGTTGACGCTCTCGACGGTCCAGGCGGAGAGGATCAACAGCGCGCAGCAGAAGAGCATGCAGCCGGCGACGCCGCAGCGACTCAAGCGCAGATTCTGGGTCTTACGCCAAACGGAATCCGCCAACAGGCCGCCGAAGATGGCGCCGGTGAACGTCCCGGTCAGCGTCAGGGCCTGCAGGATGCCCGAATCCGCCACCGAAATGCCGCGCGTTTTCTGAAGAAAGGTCGGAAACCAACTGGCGAAGAACATGTAGCCCGAAGCGCGACACGCTTGCTGACCGCAGAGAAACCAAACCGTTGAATTGCTCGCTATCGCGCCCCACGGAGTCGGTTCGCGAACAGCTTCATCAGATTTTTCAGACTTCGGTTCGATATCCTTCCCCTCACGAATGAGGGCCAACTCGTCGGCGTTGACGCCGGGAGCCTTTTCGGGATCGTCCTGAAATCGAAACAAGAATCCCCAAGCCCAAAGTATTCCGGGAATAGCGTAGAGGACGTAGACCCACCGCCAGCCCAGGGGCTCGATCAATCGGCCGGTCAACCCGGCCGCCGTGATCGCGCCGACCTGCATCCCGGCGGCGAGCAGGCCGCAGGAAAACGAACGACGCGACAGCGGCATCCAATGCATGACCGAATTGCAGGCCGCAGGGAAAAGTCCCGCCTGGGCAATGCCCATGAACATTTGCGCCGCAATGAGCAGACCGGCCACCGGCGCCATTCCCATTAGCAGAAGTCCAAACGACCAGACCAGCGCGAAGAGACTCAAAGCCAGCCGCGTTCCCCGGCGTTGGGCAAACCATCCACTCGGAACTTGAAACAGAGCATAGGTCCAAAAGAACGAGCTCATGAGCCAGCCCGACTGCGTGATCGACAGATCCAGTTCCTCGCGGATGCTGCTCTCAGCCACGCCAAGGGCATTTCGCCCGAGATAGGCGATCGTCGCCGCCAGCGTCAACCAGCTCAGAGTTTCAAATCGCGCCTGGCTGGGACGGGCGCCCGGAATGAGAGGTAGCTTCATGGCCATGCGCGTGAAGATCAGTCAGACAACACTTGCCGAATGGCGTCGGTCATTGCTTCCACCACAAGCTCCAAACTCCCGCGATCGAACGGCGTCTGCCAGGCCTGATAAATATTGAGGTCGTAAAGGTCGGAGGGAGGCAGATATCCGGTCGTGCCGTTAATCAAATTCAGAACCAGAACCGTGCGGTCCGGAAACCGCCGACGAAGTTCCTGTTGTAGGAAGGAATAAGGCTCGCAACACGTCCCGACCAAAACCGCGTCTCCCATTCGCCACGCCCAGATTGGGAGGCTGAAGGTCGCCCCGTCGCCCAGCGCCCGGCGGATATCACGACGGCGACGCAACCGCTCCTCCAACGCGCGATCGTCGCAGGCCAGTCGCTGCTCCTCCAACTCGTCGGCGGACGGCCAGTCCTTCAGCGGGAGATCGACGGACGATTCAACCGACTTCAAAACCGGAGATACCTCGCGCGGCTCATGCTTCCAGATCGCGAGCGGAGCCCCCGATTCCACAACGCCCTGATAAGCCAGTTGCATGGCGGGCGGCTCCATGTCGTTCAGGGCGGCAAGCGCGGCAAAGGCCAATTGACGCCCGTGCCGATCCGCGACTTCTCCGTCGCCGACGTACTGATAGCGCGGCGAAAGCTCCCCGCAAGCCCCGAGCATAAACATCGCCGGAGCGCCGGTGACCTGCTCCATCGTCGCCCGCATGGCTCCCACGTAATCCGGCGAGATCGCGGTGTTGTCCCACGCGAGCGTGGTCGGATGGCAGGCGTAGTTGACCACCGTGGCCACGGGCTTCCCTGATGCGTCGGCCACGCGACCGACCAAGAGCGTGTCGTCAGCCGGAACGTCCGGATTGTAACCGCAAATATATCGGCCGTCCGCGTCGGCCGGGTCGGGTAAATCGCGAACGGACGCCAGGGCGCAACGTCCAACATGCCAGTCCAACGTCCCGTCAACCGCGGAATCGAAAGCCTGTCGAACGGCGGCAAGCGTCGATTGCCGCACTTTCTCCAGCCAGGCCCGGACCAGATCGCCGCCGGGCAATTCGGGATCGGGCTTCATCAGTGGAGCCCCGGCGTGCGTGTGGCTCAATCCAAAAATCACATCTGAAGAATCCGCCTTAAATTCGCGTAACAAGTCCGCCTGAAACTCGCGAAACAAACTGAGCGGCCGCCACCAGCCCAGATCACCATCGATGAAAACCAGCGGTCGATCCCGCGACGGCGAGGTCAGCGTCATGGCGGTGAGCGTGATAGGCCGATGAACCGATTCGGCGATGTCGTGTTTGGCGGCGCCCCAGTTGCGGGCGTAAATCCCGACCGGCGGAGTGATGTCCAGCCGCGCGACGCCAATTCGGCCGGCAAAGGACGGATGGGAAAAAGGCCTGGGTGTTTGACTCATACTGGAGCGCATCCTGAAGGCATCCGCTGCAGAATTCAAAAACTTAAGAGCAAAGGGTTGCAGGCCGGGCACAGTTCGAAGAATAGGAACACCGGCAGCCTCCTTCGGGCCCAAGAGCGGACAATCGCGGTAGGGATGCGGCAAGACTGGCCCAATAAGCCGAATCGAGAACTATCCCAAAATTCGAACGGCTCCCTTACCCGCCGCCAACTGTCAATCCGAGTTGACACTTCACCCGCTTTCACTAGCTTTTCCGAAAGACCCATTTAATTTTAACCAAATACTTGCCATGCGATTCGGATTAAACAGCTTTCTCTACACCTCGCCCTTCACCGACAAGAGCTTCAGTCTCATTCCCAAGTTCAAGAAATGGGGCTTTGAGACGATCGAAATCGCGATCGAAGATCCGTCGCATGTCACGGCCTCCAAGCTGAAGGCTGCGTTGGACAAGCACGGCATGGCCTGCGGCTCCATCTGCGCCGCCATGGGACCGGGACGCGACTTTCGCGGCAGCGGCGCCGACCAAAGGACGGCGATGGAATATTGCAAGGCCCTGATCGACACCGCCGCCATCGTCGGCTGCCCGCGGCTCATTGGCCCGATCTATTCCGTGGTCGGCAAGGCCGACGCAGTCGATCCCGCGACACAGAAGAAGGAATTTGCGCTAGTCGTGAAGAACCTGAAGGTCCTCGCCGCCTACGCCGGCAAAAAGGGCGTTGATCTTTGCATCGAGCCGCTCAACCGCTTTGAGACCGATTTCCTCAACACCTGCGATCAGGGCCTCAAGCTCATCAAGGCAGTCGGCGCGCCCAACGTGAAGATCCACCTCGACACCTTCCACATGAACATCGAGGAAAAGAATCAGGCCAAAGCCATTCGCAAGGCCGGCAGCCTGCTCGGACACTTCCACGCCTGCGGCAGCGACCGCGGCACGCCCGGCGGCGACCACATCGACTGGGAGCCCATCGTCAAGGCGCTCAAGGCGATTCGCTACAAGGGCGACATCGTGATCGAGTCCTTCACCACCGACGTGAAGGTCATCGCCCGCGCCGCGGCCATCTGGCGAAAAATCGAACCGCGCCGCGACGACATCTCCGTAAACGGCCTCAAGTTCCTCAAGAAGGCGTTCGGGAAGAAATAGCCGCAACCAGCACACAGTTTAAATTCAACGCCCGCGATTCGATATCGCGGGCGTTTTTTTTGCCGACAAGTCTCCTCAATTGTCTCGGCGAACATTCGGCCCGCCCGACGGCCAATGCGCAACCAGAGCCGGTGATCTCGCTCGATTTCAACGCCCACATCCTGCTCGCCGAGGACAATCCCATCAATCGCCAGGTGGCCGTGCAAATGCCCGAAATGGACGGGCTCACCGCTGTTCAAATGATTCGCGAATGGGAAGCCGACGCCGGTTCCCGCACTCTCTGCCAATCTCCCGTTTTCATTCTTCAACATGCCGTCTGCGTTGGAGAATACTAAAACTCCCTTGCTTGTTTCGGCTGAATTCGGGATTTTGTTCACCTGTCTCATCGAGTAATCCAATTTTTATTATGATCAGGAAATCGTTTCTCACCGCTGCTTTCGTCGCGTTTGCGTTCACCCTCGGTGTCCAGGCCGATCATCACGGCTCAGACGCGGGCTTCAAGGCCATCTTCAACGGCAAGGACCTCTCCGGCTGGAAGGGCAATCCGAAGTTCTGGTCCGTCAAGGACGGCGCCATCACGGGCCGCACGACCGCCGACAATCCCACCGTCCCGAACACGTTCATCGTCTGGGAGGACGGCAAGGTCGATAACTTCGAGCTGCGCTTGAAATACAAGATCGTCGGCGACAACGAAAAGGGGCAGGCCAACTCCGGCATTCAATACCGCAGCACATTGCTCGACGCCGAAAAATTCATTGTCAGTGGCTACCAGGCGGACTTCGAGGCGGGCACGACCTATTCCGGCATTTTATATGAAGAGCGCGAACGCGGCATCCTGGCGCTGCGCGGCGAGCAGGTCGTACTGGAGCCGCAGGTTCCCGGCAAGAAAGGCGCGAAGAAAATCGTCACCGGCTCGGTCGGCAAGAGCGAAGAGATTCAGGCGGCCATCAAGGCGAACCAGTGGAACGACTACACGATCATTGCCCGCGGCAATCATCTCGTGCACATCATCAACGGCAGGAAGACCGTCGAGATTACCGACAACGATCCCAAAGAGCGGGCCATGTCCGGCATTCTCGCGCTGCAACTGCATCAGGGCCCGCCGATGACCGTTCAGTTCAAGGACATCAAGCTGAAGCGCCTTCCCCTCACCCACGCCAAGAAGCTCGTGATGATCGCTGGCAAACCCAGCCACGGACCGCTCTTGCACGAATTCAACGCCGGCGTGCAACTTCTCGACAACTGCCTGCAACAGGGTCAGGACAAAGTCCTATCGGCAGTCTACCTCAATGGCTGGCCCAAGGATCCCACCGCCTTCGACAACGCCGACGGCGTCTTCTTCTACATGGACGGCCGTCAGAAACACGAAATCGCCCAGACCCGGGAACGCATCGCGCAAATCGACGCGCTGGCGGCGAAGGGTGTCGGCATCGGCTGCGCGCACTACGGCGTCGAAGTCGAACCCGGCGTCCTCGGCGATCAGTTCAAGCGGTGGATTGGCGGCCACTATGAGCACGAATATTCCTGCAATCCCCTGTGGTCGCCGGATTACCAGAATCTTCCGGTCCATCCGATCACTCGCGGCGTGAAGCCCTTCAAGGTATTGGATGAATGGTATTTTAACATGCGTTTCCGCGACCAGCTCACCGGCGTGAAACCGATTCTCATGGCCGCTCCCTCGGACGAAGTTCGCAATGGCCCCTACGTCTACCCCAAGGGGCCCTACCCTCACATTCAGGCGAACAAGGGTCTGCCGGAAACCATGATGTGGGCGGTCGATCGTCCCGACGGCGGTCGCGGCTTTGGCTTCACCGGCGGTCACTACCATGTCAATTGGGCCAACGACGACTACCGGAAGACCTTGCTGAACGCGCTCGTCTGGATGACCGGCTCCGAGGCCCCCAAAGGCGGCATCGAGTCGACCGTCTCCAACGAGCTGCTGATGTCCAATCTCGATCCCAAGCCCGACCCTCGTAAACGCCAGAAGGCAAAGCCCAAGGCAAAAAAGAAGGCGGCGGCCGAGCCCGTCAAGGGCTCAAAAAAAAAGTAGCGATCGCGGCGACTAAGGCCGCGCGCAAGGAGCCGACTCCGCTCTATTCGTCCGGAATCGTTTCCGGAACCAAGACCGTCTCGGCGGACATCGACGTCACCGGAGTCAAAACGCTTTGGTTGGTCGTCACTCCCGGGATCAACGGCTACAGCTGCGACTGGGCGGATTGGATGGAGCCCACGCTGATCGGACCCAAAGGCTCAAAAAAACTCACCGAGCTCAAGTGGCGCAAGGCGGCGCAAGGCTGGGGGCAGACCCTCAACAACAAGAACGTCGGCGGCGGCCCGTTGAAGGTGGGCGGCGCTCCCGTCTCCTTCGGCATCGGCACGCATTCTCCGTCGACCATCGCCTACGACATCGGCGGAATGGGCTTCACCCGATTCAAGACCCGGGCCGGCCTCGACAACGGCGGGACCGACCAGGCCGGCGGTTCGGAGGTCGAATTTCTAATCTTCAAGGAACGCGTTCCGGCTTCCGTCATGAACGCCGCTCGAGATGGAATTGCAACGGGTTCCGCGGACCGCGGCTCAGGCTGGGAAGCGGCCGCCGAGGGCCTCGCCGATTTCACCGTCGCGCCCGGACTTGAGGTGGCGCTGTTTGCCTCCGAGCCCCGGGTCCGAAACCCCACCAACCTCGACATCGATCACCGAAGTCGAATCTGGGTCGCCGAAGGCGTCAACTACCGAGGCAGCTTCAAACCCTGGGGCATGCTCGAGCCCAAAGGTGACCGCATCGTCATTCTCGAAGACTCCAATGACGACGGAGCCGCCGACAAGGAGACCGTGTTCTATCAGGACCCGAGCATCAACGCCGCCCTCGGCGTTTGCGTCCTGGGCAACAAGGTCATCGTCTCCTGCTCTCCGCATATTTTCGTGCTGACGGACAGCGACGGCGACGACCGGGCCGACAAGCGCGAACTGCTGTTCACGGGCATCGCCGGATTCGATCACGACCACGCGGTTCACGCGGCGGTATTCGGCCCCGATGGAAAGCTCTACTTCAATTTCGGCAACGCCGGGAAACAGCTCCGCCGACCGACCGGAAAACTCAAAGACGCCCTGCCCCTTCACGGCCTGATCTCCAAGGAGGACATGAACAAGTTCTCGGAACCGGTGATCGATCTCGCCGGCAACGAGGTGACTGACCGCCGCAAGCCCTATCAGCACGGCATGGTTTTCCGTTGCAATCTCAGCGGCTCCGATGTCGAAACGCTGGGCTGGAATTTCCGCAACAACTACGAAGTCGCCGTCGATTCGTTCGGAACGATGTGGCAGTCCGACAACGACGACGACGGCAACAAGGGCGTCCGGATCAATTACGTCATGGCCTACGGTAACTTCGGCTATCGCAGTGAAGTCGACGGCGCCGCCTGGAAGGCCAACCGCACAGGATGGAACGCCGAGATCCCGCTGCGTCACTGGCACCAGAACGATCCCGGCGTCGTGCCCAATCTGTTGCAGACCGGCGGCGGATCTCCCACCGGTATCTGCGTCTACGAGGGAACGCTGCTCCCCGTTGCGTTTCGCGGGCAGATGATCCACTGCGACGCCGGCCCCGGCGTTGTCCGCGCCTATCCGACCACAGTCGACGGCGCCGGCTATAAGGCGACGAGCATCGACATCCTCACAAGCAAAGACAGCTGGTTCCGGCCGGCGGATGTCTGTGTCGCGCCCGATGGCTCGATCTATGTGGCGGACTGGAATGACGCCGGCGTGGGCGGTCACAACATGGCCGACCGCGATCCTGAGAAAATGCGCGGACGCATCTATCGAGTCGCCCCCAAGGGATTCAAACCACAACGCCCCAATCTCAAGTTCGACACGCCTCGGAATCTCGTCGCGGCCCTTGAATCCCCCAACCAATCGGCCCGTTTTCTCGCTCATACCAAACTCGTCGCCCTGGGCGAGACGGCTGAGGACGCTCTCAAACGCACGCTCGAAAGCAGCGACGGCCGCTACAAGGCGCGCGGGCTCTACATTCTCTCGACAATCCGGAGTAAGCAGCAGGCCTACATGATAATCGCGTTGAAAGACACCAATCCGGATGTCCGTGTCACCGGCGTTCGCATAGCGCGGCAATACAATGATCTCGCGCGCAAGACCCGCGAAGAAACGGCGCGACAGCTCGACAGGATCACCGAAAAACTCAACCCGAACGTTATCCCTGGATCGGGAACAACCACGTTCGACACCCCCTACGATGTCGCCAACATCGTCGAGCAAATGATCGCCGACCCCTCCCCGCGCGTTCGGCGCGAGTGCGCGATCGCGCTTCACGGAAACAAGTCCGAAAAAGCCGCCGGACTTTGGGTCAAGCTCGCGGCTCAACACGACGGCAAGGATCGCTGGCAACTCGAGGCCCTCGGCATTGGCGCCGCCGGTCAGGAGGACAAGTTCTTCGCCGCCTGGTTGAAACAAGCGCACGACCAATGGAACACTCCCGCCGGACGCGACATCGTCTGGCGATCGCGCAGCAAACATTCCGCCGCCCTGCTCGCCAAACTCGTCATCGACAAGGCGACGCCCAAGGCGGAGAAAAACCGTTATCTTCGCGCGATGGATTTCATTCCGAAGTGCCCGGAGAAAGACGCGGCCCTGGCGGAGATCGCGATCAGCGCGCTCCAATAACCGCGCCCCGGATTCTCCCACGCCATGCCCAGGAAAAAATCCACCATCCTCGTCGAGTTCATCGACGCCGCCAGCGGCCGACCAGTCAGCTCATCCAGGACGAAGATTGACGCCTTGCCCGACGCATTCGACACGGAGCGCGAAGTCGTGATCGACGGCAAGAGCTGGGAATTCCTCGAAGCTGTTCCCGTTTCAAAAACGGAATTCGCCAAAACGGGCCGCGTTGAAATCCGGCTTCGCGATCTGGGGCTGATCGATCCGAACAAGGTCCTATTCAGCCTGCCTACGCTGGACACCGCCCTTCCCAAAATCGACGACGATGAATGCCCACGGGAAGACCGCCTGATCATCCATGAAGACGATTGGCGACAGATCGAATTCGTTTCCACCTCACATCTCAGCGGCATCGAATCCGAACTGCGATCAATCGAGAAGATCTTTCAGGGAAACCGTGTAGGGCGTGGGTTTCGGGAAATCCACACCCGCAGCGAAATCGGCGCGCCGCTTTTCGACACGCTACTTTCATTCGGCAAAGCGAAGCAGAAATTGGGCAGTCGCCGGGAGTTCAAAGGCGTCAGTTTCGCGGGCATACCGTCCTCCATCGAGAAAGGTTTCGCGTTCGAAACCGAATTCGGCATGACGTTCTACGGCCAGCAAAGCGACGGCGTAGTCAAATCGCTTTGCAGAACCATGCGAAACAACAGCGGCCGCGACCTGAATGCGGCGGCCAAACGTCTCGCTGGATTTACGGCCGCGCACAACCTCGTCTATGTAGACTGGTGCTGGATGGTCGCGTTAAATGGAAACGAGAAGGAATTTCTGAAACATTTCTCCGAATGCGGAGAAGCATAGGGAGACACTCAAGAGTCGTTTCAAGAATCGCGAATACCAAAAGAAAACCCGACGACCATCCGGCCGTCGGGCTTCGCAATTTCTTAATTCGTCTCCGATCAGTTCGCCGCAGCCGTTGAATCCGCTTCCGGCTCTTCAGCCGCCGGAGCTTCTTCTTCCCCGGCAGGCGCCGAAACGGAAGGCGGAGGCGTATAGGCCGCAATAGAATCGATGCGATACTTCTTCTCCTCTCCGCCAATTTCAAAGGAAACCTCTTCGCCTGCTTTTGCGCCGACCAGCGATTGTCCCAGCGGCGTCAGGTAGCTGATGAATCCGTTGTCGGGATCGCCATCCCAGGCGCCCAGAATTGTAAACTTCTCGGCGATGTTGTCGGCAAGGTTGGTGACGGACACGTGCGTGCCAATATTGACCGAACCTGTGTCCGGGTTTGCAAAATCCGTGGCTTGCGCCGCGTCGAGATCGCGCTCCAGTTCCGCCTTTCGAGTACTGAGAAAAGTGCGACGCTCCTTCGCAGCCTTATACTCATGGTTCTCACGCAAGTCGCCATAGCTGCGAGCGATCGCCAGCTCTTTGGCATTATCGGGAATTTGCTTCGATACCAGGTCGTCGTATTCCGCCTTGCGTCGCGTGAGGCTCTCCCAGGAAACGATCAGGGACGTTTCATGCTTCACCGCGCCCGTGGAAATGATCGCCTGCACAGCCGGATACCTTTTGACGATGCGCGCCAGCAGGGAGTTCTTATCCATCTCGCCGAAGCACGGGCTCATCTTCAAAGCGCGCGTCAGGTCCTTGATAATCTCGATATCGGCCGACTCGATCAACTCCAGCAACAGCGTGCGGTCATCCACGATGAAATCGGGAAGCTTGTTCGAGCGTTTCTCGCGAAACTGATCGTATTCGATCGCGCTCATCATGGCGCGGAACACTTCTGGACCGAGAATGTCCGCATAGTTGTCATTTCGCTCCTTCGCCAGCCAGAGCATCGTCTCGGTCGTCGCGGTGTGCTGGTTGATCAGCTGCGAAAGCGTGCCTTTCAACTGCTCCAGCTTGTCATTCTGAATCAACAACAAGGCGCACTCGCCGGTGAGCTTCGTCGTGCCGCCATTGAGTATCTGAAGAATCGGGTCTACCCAGCTGTCTTCGTGATTTTCCTTGAATGAAGACAGAACCCGACGCTGTTTTGCGGCCGGAAATTGGGCGACGAATTCGTCTAACTTCATTTCTTCCGCCCAAATTGCGACGACCGAAACCTCACCCTCCTGAGGATCCAGACCGGCGGCCTTGGCCAGATCGTCGCGGGAAAAAATCGCTTCGAGAGCAAGCGCGGGCTTGATCGACTCGTGCTTTGAAATGTCAGTGTTCAAGGTCGTAATGACTTCCGTCGCCGTGCCCTTGGGATCTTCCAAATCGCCAACGCTCTTCTCCATTTCGATGACGACGGGAATGCGCGCCTTCAATCCCTTGGCCGAGTTGAATTCCTTCAGCAGTCGCGATTGCTCCGTGATCTCCTCGTCGTGGAAAATAATCGGATTCGATTTCTTGATCGGCAACTGATAGTGGCCGTCTTTCTTCATCTCGCGCTTGGCGGTCTCCCACCATTTCTTCCAATCTTCCGCAATCACGTCGGGCACCAGGACCGTCTGGACCTGATCGAGCGTGGCCTTGCCGCCGTAGCTTTGCAGCACGACCTTGATCAGATCGAGGTGATGCAACGCCGCCATTTGCTGCAGCGCCGCCAGGTCGGATGCCTTGCGGGCGAGGATGTGATCCTTGGGAATAGGCTTCAGGGAACTGGAGCCAAAGCCCAGATCCATCGAGTGGCCCGGTTTGCCCTCAAAGTCGATGGTGAATCGGGAGAACACCGTATCAACCGTGGTGATCCGGCCGAACCCCCAGCTTTTGTGCATGCAATACCCGGCGTCGGTTAACGTGAGCAGCACATCAACATCGGCAGACTTGATCTTCCCCGCAGTGACCAGTTTCTCGAATTCTTCTCTCATAAATCTCAGTGTTCGCTCGCGTTTTCTTGTGAAAAATCGTAATTTGTAGGCCGTGCAGAGACAAAAACCAAGAACAATTGCCCACCGAGTTCTACAGAACCGTGAAAACGGCAAGGATTACACGGAAAACTTGTTCCGCCGGGAAATTGCCGAGGTTTCGCCCACTCCACAGGACCGGGCTCTCGCACAGGAACTGACCTACGGAGCCGCCCGATGGCAAAACACTCTGGATTGGCTCATCGACCGTAAGACCGACGGCCGCAAACAGAAACAAAATCTCCGCCTCCTGCTCCGATTAGGGCTTTATCAGATTTTTTGGCTCGATCGCATCCCCGATCACGCCGCCGTCCATGAGATCGTCGAGTTGAGCAAGGAACTGGGTTGCGCCCCTCAAGCCGGCTTTCTCAATGCCGTCCTTCGAGATTATGTCCGTGAGAAGGACATGACTCACAAACTGCTCAACGACCTGCGCTACGAAGATCCTCCCCAGGGCTGGTCGCATCCCGAGGATTTGTGCGCGCGCTGGCGGGAGCGTTGGGGCGACGATCGATTGTTCGATCTCCTGAAATGGAACAACACGCCCCCGCCGACCTACGCGCGGATCAACACGCTCCGCGCCGAGCCCAAGGACATCGAAGCGATGTGGTGGAACGAAGGCGTCGAGGCCCGCCCCGCCCCGTTGACCTGGGAAAACATCCCGGCCTACCAACTCGAGTCCCATCCGTCCCTGGAATCGCTTGAAAGCTTTCGCGACGGGAAGTTTTACGTTCAGGATCCGAGCACGATCGCCCCCGTAATCGAACTCGATCCCCAACCGGGCGAAACCATCCTCGATCTTTGCGCGGCGCCCGGAGGCAAGACGACCCTCATCGCGCAATTGATGAACAATCAGGGGAAAGTCCTCGCCGCCGACATCAGTCCCGATCGCTTGAAACAGGTGGCGGAGAACTGCGTCCGGCTCGGCGTCACATGCGTCGAATCCCTCGTCGCCGACGAGACCCTCAACGCCAAACTCGCGGATCTCAGCATCGACCGAATCCTCATCGACGCGCCCTGCTCCAACACGGGAGTTATCCGTCGTCGGGTCGACGCCCGATGGCGCGCAGGTGAAAAGGAAATCGCGGAATTGCGCGAAATCCAGCTACAGCTCCTGAAGAAAGCCGCAAAGTGGATCAAGCCCGGTGGAAGAATCGTCTACAGCACCTGCAGCCTGGAACCCGAGGAAAACCGCGGCGTCATCGCGGAGTTTTTGAAACGCCACCGAAAGTTCAGACTCGATTCCGATCGGCAATTGCTGCCCTTCGATGATCAGGTGGACGGGGGGTATTCTGCGGTCCTCAAGATGACCGAATAAGCGCCATTGACGTCCGCCTGGCGCGCAGTTACAAGTGTTTCCTGTCCGTGGCCTGAACAGGCAATCAACAGGCTGGAAACGACATGTCAAATCGCCTTGGTGAACCATTGCCCGCCTTTTCACACTATATCCCCCGGATGAGGCCAAGAATCCAGCGTATCAAAGAATCCGGCTCCGACCACGTCTGCTTGCGCGTTCACGCCGTGGGATTAGCCACCCCATGAAGTCGATCGCCATAATCGCAACCGGTTTGCTCGTGCTTTGCGCCTGTGGTGAGCCAACGGAGCGCAATGCCGCACGGATACCCCAGACAATCGATAGCAAACCGATTGTCTGGGGGGAGACCAACGCGGGCTTACAGCTATCAATCGCGATCCATCCAAATTCAATATCCTCGACAGAGCCATTCATAGTCAGTTTGAAAGTTCGCAATCACGCCGGAACCAACATCGTTCTCGATGCTGAATTGCCAACCACCAACGGAAGCACAATTATCGTCAAATTCCCCAATGGAACAAAGGCCGTCAATAATATCTGGGTGGACCAGGCTTATCATCTCGTCATTCCGCCCGGCGAATCGGAGCTGGGAGATTTCTCGTCGGAAGATTGGCTATTTATTTCTAGGAGCGCCGCAGGGAAGAAGGGCGAAGGTGCGGTCGGGACACGAGTTTCAAGTGGCGTCTACAAAATAAGGTGGAAACTCTACGATTCGATTTCACAGGCCGCAGAACTTCTCGTTCATTGAAAACACGAAGGCTGATCGATCATGAGAAATTCCTCACGAAACATTCTGCTTCGCATCGGATTCAACTCCCCACGCGCCCCAGCAACTGGGCGATCTCATAGCACTGATCGCAGATCGTGACGACGCCGAGGCAATCTTCATTGTCGCCGTTCCACTCTCCCGCTTTTTGAAACTCAGCGTCGCACTTGGCGCACCAGGCATCCGGCCAGGGATCGTCATCAGAAGGCGCCTCGGAGAACCATGGCTGATCGGGCTTCTTCGCCAGATGTCGGCAGACGTAGGTCGCCTGGCCTTCGCCATGCTGCGGGCAGGTTATTGAATCTCTTTCGGCCGACATCAGAAGAGTTGGTTGCGACAGTTGCGGTGAAGGTTTCGATTGCGGCGACGAATGCCCGTCCTTCGCCGACTCAGCACATGCCCATGATCTGATAGCCGCTATCGACGTACAGAACCTGTCCGGTGATCGCCCCGGCGCCATCGCTCGCCAGAAAGACGCCGGTGTGACCCAACTCCTCCGGCTCGACGTTGCGCTTGAGCGGCGCATGGGCCTCGTAATGTTTAAGCATCGTGGAGAAACCTGAAATGCCGCGTGCGGCCAACGTGTTCATCGGCCCCGCGCTGATGCAGTTCACGCGAATCTTCTTCGGGCCCAGGTCGTATGCCAGGTATCGCGTGCTCGCTTCGAGCGCCGCCTTAGCCACACCCATGACATTGTAATGCGGAATAACCTTCTCCGCGCCGTAGTAACTCATCGCCACAATGCTGCCGCCGTTCGTCATCAGCGGAGCCGCGCCACGCGCAAGCGCGACCAGCGAATAGGCGCTCACATCGTGCGCCGTGGCGAACGCCTCGCGGGTCGTGTTCACAAACTCACCTTCGAGCGCCTCTTTGGGCGCATAGGCAACCGAATGCAACAGCAAGTCCAACTTGCCAAACTTCTCGCCAACCGCGCTGAAAACCGCGTCGATGTCCTCGTCCTTCGTCACGTCACAGGGCAGCAAAAGAGTGTCCTCGCCGAACGCCTCGACCAGCGGGGTGACCTTCCCCTTCAGACGCTCGCCCTGGTAGGTAAACGCGAGTTTTGCTCCGGCTTCCTGCCAGGCTTTGGCAATGGCCCACGCGATCGATCGTTTGTTGGCAACGCCGAAAACGACGCCCGTTTTTCCTTCTAAAATTCCTGCCATAGTAAAAAATTTGTTCGAGATTGCGGCGGCTAGCAGTAGGCGAATTCAGCCCCCAAGGCAAGGGAGGAAATCACGCCTTAACGAATCAGGATCGACGCGCCCAAAGCCGGAGAATCCACGCCAGTCCGCCCGCCAGCAGGACAGTCACCGTTACTGTGGCGGCATGAGCAAAACCGGGCAGGAGAAACAGCGCGCCGGCTCCCAGCCAGGGTCCCACGCAATTGCCTGCGCCGATCGCCGATTCATGCACTCCGCCCTGCTCGCCGTGATTGTCGCCCACATGCATCGAGTAATACAGCGAGGCGTAGTAAATCATCCCCACTGACAGTCCGAACACCACCTGAGCCCCGATCAACACCGGCAGGCTCGGCACAGCAAGTATCAGCACGAAGGAAATCATCATTCCCAAGTAGGCGCCCAGCAACCAGCGCAACCGGTAGCGCCAGCCCGACCACATCCAGCATCCGATGAACGCCGCCACCCGGGCAAACAGCCAGATCGAGATTAGACATCCCGCCATGGTTTTCGAGAGATCGAACTGCTTCGCCAAGGTCGGAATCGTGGGCGTCACCGTGTTCGATGCGATGAACGCGAAGGGGTTTGCAATCCACGCCATCCTGAGAAACGTCCGGGCAAACGGAGCCTCTGCTTCGTCGTGAAGATGAGTCGAATCCTCCTTCGCCGCTGCCCCCATCGCCGCATCGCCAAAATCCCTCTTCGCGACGCCGCGAAGCCACAGCGTGATCAACAGCTGAACAAAATGAACCGAGGCCGGAATCAGAAAAATGGCCTTGTATCCGAGCCAATCGACAATCGCTCCGCCCACGAAGTAACCGACGGCCGCAAAACTCGCCCAGACGACATTGTAGATCCCAACCATCTTCTGGACCCGATGCTTCGGCTCGCCCTGAACAGACAGCGATTCCAACGGCGCCCAAACGAACGCCATCGCGGACACGCCGCAGGTGTAGACGAACAACTGCCCGATCACGGAATCGGCGACAATGCCCATCGGAAACACCACTGCCATCGAGGCAAACGAAATCGCCATGGCGTTCAGGTAGCCAAATCGCGGAGCAATGCGTCCCGCGGTCGCAGCCGAAATCATGTAGACAAATCCGCCATAGCCGCCGAGCAGGAGATTCTCCATCCCGCCAAATCCATGGCGCTCCTTCATGTAGAAAAACATGTACATGAAGTAGATCGAGAGCGGCAGCGCATTGAGCGCCTCGATCACAAAGACTCCGATTTTAAATCCACGGGACGGCATGAGGGCGGGATTGAACAGGAGGAACCCGAGAAAACAGAGAAAAGAAATTCAGTAACCGCAAATCCTTTTGGCCGCAAAAAAGCACAGCAGGCGCAAAGAATCCGATCCTGATCTTCTTGCGCTTTCTGCGCCTTTTTGTGGCCAAATCAAATCAGTCGCGGATCTCCTCAATCGCCTTGAGGCAATACCACTTCACCGCGTCCGACATCGGCGGTTCGAGCGACTCCAACTCCTCTGGCGTGCACCAGCGAATGTCGTGATGCTCCTCCGGGGCCAGCGTCATCGCGCCCTCCTTGGGCCGCGCCCAGTAGATCATCCCGATGTGCTCGTGCGTTTCGCTGATCCGATGAATGTCCAGAAAACGAGGCGTGATTAGAGCCCGCGTGCCCGGCCCGGTCGTCGGCGGACGCTCGCCGATCAACTCCACATCGAATCCGCTCTCCTCCTTCGCCTCGCGCAGCGCCGCCTGTTCGGGATCCTCGTCCAATTCAATGTGCCCGCCCAGCGGCAGCCACTTGTCCAACTTGCGATGGTGAATAATCAGAATCTTGCCGTCGCGAACGACAAAGATGGCGACGGTAAAATCAATGGCTTCGTGAAGGTGCGGCATGGTTTGTAAATCGAAATTCATTCCGTTGAACGTCTGCGATGACCAGCAAATACTCACGGCGATGAATGGGACAGAATCCGCTCCCTTTGACCCTCTGTCTCAACTCTGTCGCTTTCACTATCAATAATCTCGGACATGCATTTCCCCATCACCCGCGAACAACGCGTTCAAGGCCTGCGCCATCCCAACCTTTTCGTCCGCAGCTCGCTCTTGAGTCTCTTCTCGGAGGACCTCGACCCCGATCCCGCCGTTTCAGCGGCCGTAATTCAAACCATCGGCGAGCACGGATGGAATGCCGCCTTCCAATTCACCCACCAGGCGGCGTCGCTTTGCTGCGATGAATCGGTCGCCGCCTGGATCGCCGAAGAAATTACCCGCGTGGAATCGACAACCGATCTCAAAGACACACGTGGTCGGGCGTTGATGGAATGGCTGTGCCAGGCCCCCATCGATTTTCTTCAGGAACGATTCGAAGCCCTCCTGGACGGACTTTCCCAGAAGGGGCAGCAAGCGATGCGTTTGAAGCTTTCGAATTTGCCCTCCCGCCTCGTTTTCTTCAGCCACGGAAAGGCACGGAAAGCGCAAATGCAGAGCCTGTGAAGACCTGTATTCCTTTTTGTGTTTCTTGCGCCTTTTTGCGGCTAATCCTCCGCCCGCCTTTCCGTTTTGAACCTTCGTCAATTTGAATTTCGATCTTGTTTCGAATTTCAAGTTTGTGATTTATCCGGGCTACGCCGCTTCCAGCACTCGCACCGTTCCCGTGTTGGAGGCGAAGGCGTCCCGTTCAATCCCTAGTCGCTGCAGCATCGAGACGAACAGGTTCGCCAACGGGTAGTTATTGTCGGGGTCGAACGACAGGTGTTGGCCATGCTTGAAGCCGCCGCCCGCCAGAAGTATCGCCCAACAAACTTGATGACGGCGCGTCTCTCACGGCTACAATCCACCGATGCAATTCCCCCGCCGATTCTGGGTCTCGCTTTCTTTGGTCGCCGCAGCCGAACTTTGCAGTTCGTCGTTCGCCGCCCAGCCGATCCCTCCGCACGCCGGCCTCGAAGTCAACGGCCTGCACGCCTACGCCGACGCTGAATCCGTCGCCGCCGGGGGCGCCATTCGCTTTCACGTCAGTTCGCAGATCCCCTACCGATTCAGCGTCGCGCGCCTCGGCCTTGAGGTCGACAATCCCGGCAGCGACGAATTCATTTCCCAATCGCCGCAGACTTTTCCGACGAATTCACAGCCAATCCATCCGGGCTCCTACATTCACGTCGGAAAAGGTCTGCCTGCGGACGCGCCGATCAAGGAACTGACGCTCGAGTGCTGGGTGCGGCCCTGGAACTTGAAGTCATGGCAGGGACTCATCACGCAGCACAACTACCCCGACAATTGCGGCTACGGCCTGTTTATCAATGGCGAAGGGCAAATCGCGTTTTCGCTCGGAACGGGCGGCGAATACGACAGCGATCAGATGCTGCACGGCCCCGGACTAAAACTCCGCAAATGGCATCATGTCGTCGCAACCTGGGACGGCAGCACGGCCGTGATCTGGCTCGATGGCCAGTTGCACGTCAAGGAAGGCCGGGCAGCCATTCACCCCGCTCCCAAGGCCGGCGCCGCCCCCCTGCGAATCGGCGCCTATGGTCAGCGCGGCGTCGCCGGAAATTTCCTGAACGGCGACATCGCCGCGCCCGCGATCTACACGCGGGCGCTCTCGGGCCCCGAAATCGCCAATCGGTTCAAAGACAAGGGGCTCATTCCGCCTTCGCCCAATGGACTCGCCGCTCACTGGCCGCTTGATGAAGAAAAGGGAAGCCGCGTCCGGGACGCATCGGGTAACCAGCTCCACGGCCGAATTATCAATCACGGAACCTGGATGATCGGCGGCCCCTCCTTCGACGCGACCAAGGTTCCGCGATACGGCGGCTCCTACGACCCCGGAAAGGACGCCAACCGCGGACACTCTCTGCGCCTCGCCGACGACGATCTTTACGACTGCCGATGGGCGGCTTCACACGAATTCAAAGTTCCGCCCGACGCCAAGTCGGGCATCTACGCGGCCTGGTTCGAATTCGAACTCAACGACGTCGAGCATCGCTACCCTGTCACCTTCATCGTCCGCAAAGCCACGAACGCCAAAAAGGCGCCCATCGCTTTGCTCACTTCAACAACGACCTGGCGAGCCTACAGCGGCGCCTGGTTCGCCAAGAATGTCCCCCGCGAAGATCGCTTCTGGCCGACCGGCGGTCCCGCCAACGATCCCGCGAACGCCCCCTCCTACAATCTCTATCGCGATCACCGCGCCGGACAGCCCACCTACCAGGTCGGCCTGCGCCTGCCCTGGCCCGCCGCCGGCCCGGATGTCCGCTACAGCGCGCCCGAGATTAATTACAGCCACCTCATGCGCGCCGAGCGTTTCACCCATTCCTGGCTGGAGCGCGAAGGTTACGACTTCGATGTCTACACCAGCCTCGATCTCCATCGCGATCCCGACCTGCTTAAGGGCTACAAGACTCTCATCCTCAATGGTCACGATGAATACTGGTCGATCGAGATGTATGAGGGCGTCGACAAGTATCTGGAGTCGGGCGGCAATGTCGCCGTGCTTTCAGGAAACACCATGTTTTGGCGCGTCAGCTTCAACGATGACCAAAGCATCATGGAATGCCGCAAATACGGACCCAAAATCGGCGGACGAAAGTTCGCGCAGGTTGGCGAGATCTACCACAGCCACGACGGCAAACGAGGGAGCCTGATGCGCCACGCCGGCTATCCCGCCTACAAAGTCATCGGCCTCGAATGCACCGGTTGGTGGGGCGGCTCCAACAACGGCGTCTACACCGCGACCGACAAGGATCATTTCCTTTTCAATACGCCAGAGAAGATTGACTGGAGCGACCGCGCCACCTTTGGCCATGCGGCTGGCGGCGTTTTCCCGCGAGCGGGCGGGCACGAGGGCGACGCGCGACTGAGCTCCTTCGCGGCGCCCGTGGAGTCCATCCCTGAGTTCGGCTTCATTCCCGAGGAGCCGAAGGGCATAGAGACCATCGCCAAGATCGAGAAGGAAAACTCGCGCGCGCAGGATTACTTCGCGCGCTGGGTCACCGCTAAGAAAGCGACGCTGGTCGACATGATCTACTGGGAGCGCCCCAATGGCGGCCGCGTCTTTCACGCCGGCGCCATCGCCTTCGGCTGGACGCTCGACATCGACCCCAAACAGGCCGCGCTCATGCGCAACGTTCTGCACAAATTCGACGCTGCGCCCACGAAGCCCAGACCGAAAAAGAAACAGCCCAACATCGTCTTCATTCTCACCGACAATCAGGGAGCCTGGCAGCTCGGCTGTTACGGGAATCCGGATTTCAAGACGCCGCACATTGACCGCATGGCCAGCGAAGGCGTCCGCTTCACTCGCGCCTTCGCCAACAACGCCGTCTGCTCGCCGACTCGCGCGACCTACCTCACCGGCCTCACGCCCAGCCAGCACGGCGTCCACCGCTACCTTTCAGCCGGCCGCCTCCAGATCGGCGCCAACGCGCGCTACACGCTTGAAGAATTCACCACCTTGCCGGAAGTCCTTCACCACGCCGGCTACACCTGCGGGCTTTCCGGCAAGTGGCATCTCGGCGCCAACGCCACGCCGCAGGACGGATTCTCCTTCTGGGTCACCAAGGAACACGGCCACTCCCCCGGATTTCTGAATCAAAAAGTTCTCGAAGACGGCAAAACGAAGACCATTCCGAAACACCTTTCCGAATACTGGACCGATCGCGGCATTGAGTTCATTGAAGCCGAAGCGAAAAAGGATAAACCGTTCTTCCTCTTCCTCGCCTACAACGGACCCTACACGCTCTCGGGCGCGATGCGGGAGAAGGTCCCCTCGCCCTGGTCCGATCCGTACGTCGACCATCACCTCCCCTCCTTTCCGAGACCCGCAAAGATCCATCCCTGGCAGCGCAATCAGCACGACCTCATCGGCGACATTCAGGCAGGCCGAAATCTCGCCGGCCAGGTCACGGCCGTCGACGCCGGGGTCGGCCGCATCATGGAAACACTCAAACGCCTCGACCTCGACGAAGACACGCTCGTCATCTACGCCGCCGATCAGGGCGCCGTCGCCGGTCACGCCGGCTTTTGGGGCATGGGCGATCACACGCGCCCGCTGCATGGCCGCGACGGTACGACCCACATCCCTATGATCTTCCGTTGGCCCGGCAAGATCCCCGCCGAACGGACCGAAGATCGCATCGTGACCAATTACGATTTCATGCCCAGTTTGCTCAGCTACCTCAAGCTCCCCATGCCGACCCAACCCGTCGCCTCGCCGGGTCGCGACTTCTCACCTGCTCTGCGCGGCAAGCCGCTCGAGAGCTGGGACGACGAAATGTTTTATGAGTTCGAAAACGTGCGATCCATCCGCACCGCCGATTGGAAATATGTCGAGCGCCTCGGCGAGGAGCCAGCTGTGGAATTGTTCAACCTCCAGGCCGATCCGGATGAACTCACTGATCTTTCAGCCGCAAAAAAGCACAAAACGCGCAAAGAAGAATTACAGAAACGCCTCCACGCCTGGTTTGCCAAAAACGTCGATCCCAAATGGGATCTTTGGAAGGGCGGCAAATCCAAAACGCGCATCGGCACCGCCGCTCAGTTCCGCTCCGCGCTCGGCCCCGACGCCGGTCAGACCATCAAGCTTTCCGCGGCGGCAACACCACAAACGACGCCCACCCCGACGTCAGCCCCAACACGCAAAGGAAAAGAGATTTCCCCGGAGAAGGATCATTCCATCAAGCTGGCGTCCGACGATGTCTTCCTTTCGGGAGGTTCCGTCAAAATCAATCCGAGCGTCCAGGCCATTGCCTGGTGGAAGACGACCAAAGACACCGCTCTCTGGAAACTGCGCAACGTCAAACCCGGCAAATACACCGTCGTGCTTGAATGGGCCGCTCCCGATGCCTGCGCCGGCCAGGAGTTCATCATTTCCAACCAGGACAAGACCGCCACCTTGCGCGCCAAGGTCCAAGCCACCGGCGGTTGGGGAAAATTTCAACTCAAGGCCATCGGCGAAATCGAGCTGCCGCGCTCATCGATCAATCTTTCCCTCAAACCCGCGAAGAACATCGCCGCCGAAGACCTCTTCGATTTGCGACGCATTCTCCTCCTGCCTGAAGGCTCCGGCAAAATTTCAGACTACGCCGCCGCCAAACCCGAGGCCGCCTCCTTCGGCAAACTCCAAACCGTTGCGGGCAACAAACCGGCGCCCGTCCTGCCCGGAGTTGATGAATCCCTCACACTCATGCCCGCCACGGCGTCCATCCACGGCGACCCCATGACCGTCACTCCCGCGCAAGAAGCGCTCGCGGGTTGGACTCAGCCCGAACACGCCGCCGTCTGGGAAATCAAAAACATCCGCCTGGGCACGTACGACATCCACGCCGAATGGGCGATGCCGGATGTCACACGCGGTGGCCTGCAATCCGCGCGCATTACGCTCGATGGACAACGCCTGCACGTCGCCCCCATCCGCACAACCGGCGGCAAGGATCGCTATGCCAGCTACATCATCGGCACGGTGACACTGCCCGCCGGCGATCATCGCATTTCCTTCGGCCCCAATGGAAATTGCAACTCCGCCTGGATGCGCCTTCGCTCCCTGCGCTTTCACCCCGCCAATCAGGGCGAGTTCCATATTCCGCCGCTCACCGTGCCCGAGGGTTTCGAAGTCACCGCCGCCGCCATTCCCCCGCTGGTCAAGCACCCCATGATGGCCTGCCTCGACGATCGCGGCCGGATGTTCATTTCCGAATCCGCCGGCATCAACGCCAAGGCGCCCGAACTCCTCGAAAAGCGTCCGCATCAAATCCTAATGCTCGAAGACAAGGACAACGACGGCGTCTATGACAAGTCCACTGTCTTCGCTGAAAACCTCGTCCTGCCCAATGGCGCCCAATGGCTCGACAACGCCCTCTACGTCTGCTCGCCGCCCTATGTCTGGAAATTTGAGGACACCGACGACGATGGCAAAGCCGACAAGCAAACGCCGATCAACGGCAAGTTCGGCTTCAACGGGATGTCCTCCGCCTTTCACGGCCCCACCCTCGGCCCCGACGGTCGCCTTTACTGGTGTGGCGGCCAGCACGGCTGGACCCTCGGCGATCCCTCGCCCGGCTTCGACCTCAAAGGTCCATGGACGAGCCGAGCGCCCGGCGTCTTTTCATCATGGCCCGATGGCTCCGACACGCGTAACCACGCGCACGGCGGCAAGGCCAACCCGGTCGAAGTCACCTTCACCGCGGAGGGCGAAGTTCTCGGCACAGTCGCGGTCTACGACGGAATCAACGGCCGTCACGACGCCGTGCTCCATTGGATGCACGGAGCCAAATACAATCTCAATCCCGGCCGCGGCGACGATCTTGCGCAAACCAGCTATCCCCTGCTCCCGCCGGTCAGCCGACGCGGCTGGGTCGCGCCGCCTGGCCTGACCCGCTATCGCAGCGGAGCCTTCGGCCCGGAATACAAGGACGACCTCTTCATGTGCGAGTTCAACACCCACCGGGTCTACCGCCTTCAGCTCGAACGCAAGGGCGCGAGCTTCACCTCGACCGATCAGATCTTTCTCGAATCCAGCAGCCCCTACACCCACTTCACCGATGTCTTTGAAGACGCCGACGGAAGCCTGCTGGTCGTCGACACCGGCGGCTGGTTTCTCTACGGCTGCCCGACGTCGTCTATCGAGAAACCTGAAGTCCGCGGCGCGATTTACCGCATAAGCAAGAAAGGCGCGGCCACTCCGGACGATCCCCGCGGGCTGAAGATCGATTGGGCGAAGTCGCCGGAGGCCGAATTGGCGGCGCTGCTCGACGACTCACGATTCACCGTTCGTGACAAAGCCATTCAAGAATTCGCCGGGCGAGGCGATTCGTCGATCAAGGCGCTCGAACTTACGTTGGCCCTGTCAAAGAGCGAGCGAGCCCGACGCAACGCGATTTGGGCGTTGACGCGAATGGATTCACCCGTCGCTCGAACCTTCACGCGCGGCGCTCTCGAAGATGCCAGTTTCTCCGTGCGACTAACCGCCGCGCGAAGCGTCGCCACCCGACTCGACCCCCATCCCAACACGATCGAATTGCTCCTGATCGGTCTGGACGACGACGAGCCCGCCGTTCGACGCGAATGCGCGGCGGCGCTGGGTCGAATGCGTGTTTCGGAAGCCGTCCCCGTCCTTTTGCAGGCCCTGGAGAAAGCCGCGGATGACCGATTCCTCCAACACGCGCTCATCTACGCGCTGATTGAAATCGGCGAAGCCGGCTCGGTCCGAGCCGGGCTCACGTCTTCCATTCCCGCGGTCCAACAAGGCTCCCTCATCGCGCTCGATCAAATGCCCAAAGGCGGCTTGAAGCCCGAAGAACTCTCGCCCGCGCTGAAATCAGAAAACGCAACCCTCCGCAACCACGCCATCCGCATCGCAACCTCCCACAAATGGGCCGAGCCGATCACCGCGCATCTACGCGCCGAATTGACCGACGCATCCAAAGAATCCCTTCCCGCGCTCGAGCACACTTTGCTCGCCTTCGCCGACAACGCCGATGTCCAGTCGCTGATCAGCAAATCTCTCACCTCGAAAAACCTGTCTTCCGCGACCCGCCAGGCGCTGCTCCACGTCATTGCAAACGCTCCGCTCAAGCAGCTGCCCAAAGACTGGCCGGGACACGTGGCCGATGCGTTGGCCTCGCCGAATCCAAACCTGCAAGCCGCGGCCATCGGCGCTGTGCGAAAACACAATCTTCGTTCCGCTGACAAACAATTGACTTCAATCGCAAAGAATTCCAAGACGGACACCCGACTTCGAGTCGCGGCCATCGCCGCCATCGCGCCGCGTTTGAACCCCCTGCCCGACGCTCTCCTTTCAACCCTGCTGGGCGAGCTGGGCCCGAGCGTATCCCCAACCCGCCGCGTCGACGCCGCGCGCGTCGTGGGAGCCAGCCATCTGGCCGTCGCTCAACGCGCCAGACTGTTGCCGCTCCTTAAATCCAGCAGTCCGCTCGAATTCGGTCACCTGCTGAATGCCTTTGCCGACGACAAAGATCCGGAATCCGGCTCACGGCTACTGGGCGCTCTCTCCGAAGCCCGGTCCCTTTCGAGCCTCACAGCCGATCAGATTGAATCCCTCGCCAAACGCTACGCCGACAAGCGCGTCACACAACTCGCCGCCCCGCTCATCAATCAGATCCGCGACGAAGCCGATCAACGCGAGACCCGCCTCGCCGATCTGGAGACCAGTCTCAAGCCAGGCAATCCCGATCGAGGCATCGCCGCCTTCACCAAGGCGGCCTGCAATGTCTGCCACAAAGTCCAAGGCGTGGGCGGAGTCATCGGACCGGAATTGACCAACATCGGAAGCATCCGCACCACCCGCGACCTGCTCGAAGCGATCGCCTACCCCAACGCCACCTTCGCCCGCGAATACGAACCCATGACCGTAAACCTGAAAGATGGTGAAGCGCTCACAGGACGCATCACCCGCGAAGACAAATCGAAAGTTCACCTAATGAACGTCGCCGGAGAAATCACCGAGATAGATCGGGCAAACATCCAATCGATCGAAACCTCGACAACCTCCCTCATGCCGGCGGGATTGGAACAGGCCCTGAGCAATGAGGAACTGTCAGACCTGATCGCCTTCCTGCGTGGATTGAAGTAGCGACAGAAGCCGCAACCAAGGAGGGGCGGCATTCCTGCCGCCCTGCCTGCGAAGCTGGCGCGAAGACGCCCAATAGCCGCCACAGGTCTTCGACTGTTTCGCGACGCGCAGAGTCTCACAGTTTTGCAATGGCCCGTTCCGGGCCACAGCGGCAGGAATGCCGCCGCTCCTTGCCTTCCGGCGAGTCCAGCCAGAGCGATGCCATTCGAGAGCGCCTCGACTCAAGTGAGCGAAGTTCAATGTGAACGACAGCCGGGACGCGTTTCGCCAAGGAGGGGCGGCATTCCTGCCGCCCTGCCTGCGAAGCTGGCACGAAGACGCCCAATAGCCGCCACAGGTCTTCGACTGTTTCGCGACGCGCAGAGTCTCACAGTTTTGCAATGGCCCGTTCCGGGCCACAGCGGCAGGAATGCCGCCGCTCCTTGCCTTCCGGCGAGTCCAGCCAGAGCGATGCCATTCGAGAGCGCCTCGACTCAAGTGAGCGAAGTTCAATGTGAACGACAGCCGGGACGCGTTTCGCCAAGGAGGGGCGGCATTCCTGCCGCCCTGCCTGCGAAGCTGGCACGAAGACGCCCAATAGCCGCCACAGGTCTTCGACTGTTTCGCGACGCGCAGAGTCTCACAGTTTTGCAATGGCCCGTTCCGGGCCACAGCGGCAGGAATGCCGCCGCTCCTTGTTCTAGCAGTCTGTCGGACTTAGGATTCCGTCAACGTTAAAGGAGCGATTCTGAAGGGTCCAATCTATCCCGCCCAAAATCAAAACGCCGTAGAACGAATCCTCGGGCTTCGAATTTAATACGTGTACGTAAGTCCGACAGGCTGCTAGTCCGCTCGCAACTATCGCCTTCCAATTCCGTTCCACCATCGCCACCATTTCCACATGGGAGACTCGGAAAACAGGCCGCAATTTCTCAATCAACACGCCCCGATCGATCGTCACCAGAATCGACTGCCCCATTGGAGCCAGGACAACTCCACATTCTTCCTCACCATCCGCCTCGGCGATTCCATTCCCAGGAACAAGCTCGATGAATTGCGACACGAACGCGAGATCTGGCTTCAATTGAACCCGCCGCCCTGGACGGAAAAACAGGAATTGGAATACCACGAACGCTTCTCTGGAAAGGTCGAGAAGTGGCTCGATGAAATGCACGGGAGTTGCGCGCTGCGTTCGCCGGCCTGCGCTAATGCGGTCAGCCAAGTTCTCATGAAATTCGACGGAGCAAGATTCCGCCACCACGCATGGATCGTCATGCCGAATCACGTTCACGCCCTATTCTCGCTCTTGGGCGACGAGTCGCTTCCAAAGATCGTGGGCGCATGGAAAGGCGCATCAGCCCGCGAAGTAAACCTGATCGAGAAAAGAACCGGGCCCTTGTGGCAGAAGGACTATTTTGACCGATTGATCCGGGATGAAAAACATTTCTGGAATTGCGCGCGTTACATCCGGCGAAATCCAAAGAAGGCGGGACTAAAACAAGGCGAGTTTCTCCTTTTGGAAAGCGGTACTGTTCGAGAGCGCCTCGACGCAAACGAGCGGAGTTCGATGTGAAACGCACCCAAGGCGCGTTCCGCCAAGGAGGGGCGGCATTCCTGCCGCACTGCACGCGAAGCGGGCACGAAGACGCCCAAGAGCCGCCACAAGCCTTCGACGGTTTCGCGTCTCACAGATTTTCACAGCTTTTCTCTGGCCGCTTCGCGGCCACAGCGGCAGGAATGCCGCCGCTCCTTGCCTTCCGGCAATTCCAACGCTACTTCTGCGGATCCAAACCAATGAGGAACTCCAACAGGTCGGGTTTCTCTTTTTTGAAAGCGATGCTATTCGGGAGCGACTCGACTCAAGTGAGCGAAGTTCAATGCGAACGACAGCCGGGACGCGTTCCGCCAAGGAGGGGCGGCATTCCTGCCGCACTGCACGCGAAGCGGGCACGAAGACGCCCAAGAGCCGCCACAAGCCTCCGACGGTTTCGCGTCTCACAGATTTTCACAGCTTTTCTCTGCCCCCCTTCAGGGCCACAGCGGCAGGAATGCCGCAGCTCCTTGCCTTCCGGCAATCCCAACGATCACCGTCGCGGATCCCAGACGGACTCAATCATTTCACCATTGAGCTTTTCCCACGCCGCCGTCAGCTCCTTGAACTTCGCTGGTTTCGCGGCGGCGAGGTTGTTCTCCTCGCGCAGATCATCCGCCAGATTGTAGAGATGCCAATCGGCGCCAGCGCCTGAGCGGCCCTTTGGGTTACGCACCAGTTTCCAATCGCCGACCCGAATCGCCGTGCGCTGCTTGGCGCGCCAGAAAAGCGTCTCGTGCGGTCGGCCTTCCTTCTCGCCGGTCAGGTAGGGCATCAGGTTGACGCCGTCGATGGCGCGGCGTTTTGATTTCGAAATGGGCGCGTCGGCGATCGCCGCCGCCGTGCCAAAAACATCCAATGAAACGACGGGGTTTTCATAGACCTTGCCAGCCGGGAGCTTGCCCTTCCATTGCATCATGAAAGGCACACGAATGCCGCCCTCCCACATGTCGCCCTTGCCGCCCTTGAGCGGAAGGTTGCTCGAAGTCAGTTCACGCGTCGGGCCGCCGTTGTCGCTGATGAAGAAGATCAGTGTGTTTTCCTCCAGCCCCTCGGCGCGCAGCTTGGCCAGCACTTCACCGACACTGTCATCCAAATTCGCCAGCATCGCCGCGAAGATGCGCCGATGGATATCCTCGATGTGCGCGAAGCGAGCCATGTATTTGTCGGCGCCCTGCAACGGGCTATGCACCGCGTTGTAGGCGAGATAGAGGAAGAAGGGCTTCCGCTTGTGACGCCCGATGAAATCCACCGCCTCCCGGGTGAGCGCGTCGGTCAGATACTCCTTCTCCTCAACCGGCTGCCCGGCGCGAAGAATCGGATTGTTCGCAT
>JBLHKZ010000010.1:0-46700 GCA_047618185.1 Limisphaerales bacterium | reverse complement strand
GCGTTCCGTCCTGCTCGCGGCCGGCAAAGACGCATCGTTTGGTGGCTGCGTGATAGACCGGATAGTAGGGAAACATCCGACCGTCCTTGCTAAATAGCTTTTGCTTGATTGTCGCCTTGGCCGGGTTGGACACATCCACCAGCGCCACGTCCGTCGAAGCCCAGGTTTGGACGACCGCGACGATTATCGCCCCATCCCCCACCCAGCTCGGCACGGAGAAAACTTTCCCGCCTTCGACCAGCACGGGATCAACCATGGGGCGGGCCGGGTTGGCCATGTTCACCAGGCTTAGTCGCGCCGGACTGGAAAACGAAGTGACCAGCAATCGATTGCCGTCCGGCGACCACTTGGGGATGCCTCTCTCTCTAACCAGTATTGGCTCACGCTGGCTGCCGTCGAGTCGCATGGTCGATAAGCCGGGCCGACCGCCGGGCACGACTCCCCCGTGGCACAAGAAAGCGATCCGCTTCCCGTCCGGTGACGCCGTGGGACACACGCCCCGCCTGAGGTTTGTCAACTTCGCGCGTCCATTGGCAGCTTCAATGACATGGATCTGAGTCTGGCCATAATTCCTTCCCGGTGTGGCGTCGAAGACGATGCGTCGTCCATCGGGCGACCAGGATGGCGAACCGCAATACGTGAGCTGCTCCGATGCTCTGTCCACCGCCAGGATCGTCTCGCCGCCTTCCACATTCAGGATGAAAATGGAAAGGTCGGCCTCACGGTTCGTGGCCGGCGCTCGCTTTATCGCCTTCACCAAATCGTCGACGGCTGCGCGAATGGTTGGGTTCGGTTTGACAGTCGCCGGGGCTGCGGCAGCGAAGATGGGCGCGGCAATGAGTCCGGCCAGCAAGAGGGAATATTTCATGAGTCTTCCGACGTGGATTTGTGAGCGCTCTCCCGTGCCAAGAACCAGACGTCCGCCGATGACACACCACGGCATGATGTTCCAGGCCCGACTTCCTGTCAATGTCGCGAGGATCACAGGATGCGTTTGGGAGTGATGGGCGGTTCTTTGGCTGAAAGCGCCACCCTCCGTTAATCGCGCCAGACCGAATGTCCAGGCCCACATTGCGCTGGCAACCGCGGATTCGAACCGGTAAGGAACGGGCCGCTTCTCGCGGCCGAGCGTATCCTGAAATCAATTCGGTCGGGGAACCAAATCCCATTCAGTCCAACAATCGCGCCATGCCACTTCAAATTGATTCACTGCCGAGCCGGATCACCAAAGGAGCCTTGCTGCGTTGGTTGCTCGACACAGAGGAAGTGCGGAAGCAACAAGTCGGCGCGATTGAAATCTACGAGCGCCGCGCCAGCATCGAAGTTCCAGACTCGGCGGGCCAACGTCTGGCGCGAAGGCTCGACGGGCAGCAGCTAAACGGACGCACGGCGCAGGTCTGGTTCGAAGCTCCCCATGAAGACAACGACAGCTCGGGCCATTTCGCCAAACTCACCCGCTGGCTCGACATGGAGCAAAGCGCCGAAACCCAACAGGCGGCGGAATGGCAAAGCGCGACGGGCGACCATGACTCCAGCACCGCCCTGATGAATCTCGTGATCCGCACCGAAGACACCGGGTTGGGCGGCTATGCGCTGGCGACCCTGGGCCGTCGCAGTCCAATGCAGCCCCTGCCCGCCACCCAATTATCCGTTGGCGTTCCTGTTCGCCTCCAAGAGCAAGCCCAGCAAGCTGGCCCAGCCCAGCGCGGGGTCGTCACCCGCCTGGAGAAAGGCGAAATCGAAATCGCGCTTGGCAAACCACCCGTCACCGAGACGGACAATCCGTCATTCCGAATCGACGCGGCGGACGATCAAGCTTCCATGCAGCGTTCCCGCGCTGCCCTCGCCCGGGCGCGCCACGCGCGGGACGATCGACTGAGCGAACTGCGGGATGTCTGCCTCGGCTTGAAGGCGCCGCAATTCGATGAAATTCCCAAACTGAAGTTCGAAGACCCCAATCTGAACGAATCCCAGCGCGCGGCCGTCGCCTTCGCCTCCGCGGCGCAAGATGTCGCGGTCATTCACGGCCCTCCCGGAACTGGCAAGACGAGGACTCTGGTAGAGCTCATTCGCCAAGCGGTTCAACAAGGTCAGAAGGCGCTGGTCTGCGCCCCCAGTAATCTCGGCGTCGACAATCTTTTTGAACGGCTGCTCAACCGCGGAACCAAAGCCGTTCGCATCGGCCATGTGGCGCGCGTGCTTCCCCATCTGCGTGACAATTGCCTGACGGCTCTCGTTGCCAAACATCGCAATGTAAAGCGGATCAAAAAGCTCAGGCTGGAAGCCGCCGAATTGTTTCGCAAGTCCGACAAGTCATCCCGAGACCTCGATCGCGCAGCCCGGCAGGCCCTGCGCGCGGAAGCAAAAGAACTGCTGGCGGACGCGCGGGAAATGGAGACCGACATCGCGCAGGAAATCGTCGATGAGGCCGAGGTCGTGTGCGTCACCAACACTGGCATTACCTCCGATCTTCTTGGCGCGCGGCGCTTTGACCTGGCCGTCATTGATGAAGCCTGCCAATGCAGCGAACCGTCCTGTTGGATTCCGCTGTTGCGGGCGAAGCGACTAGTCCTGGCGGGAGACCATTGCCAACTCCCGCCCACCGTCATTTCCCAGGCAGCGGCAAAGGAAGGATTCGCCGTCAGCATGCAGGAGAGATTGGTCGAGCTCTACGGCGCGGACGTCTGCAAGCCGCTGCTCGTGCAGTACCGCATGCACGAGGAAATCATGCGCTATTCTTCTTTCGAATTTTATAACGACAGCCTCAAGGCGGATGAATCGGTCGCCAGCCACCGTCTGTGCGATCTCCCCGATGTCCGCGAAGATGAGCTTACGACAAACGCCGTCCGCTTCATCGACACCTCGGGCTCCTCATTCGAGGAGGAACGGGAGAAAGCCGGCAGCAGCCTCGCCAATCCGGAGGAAGCTGCTCTGGCGGTCAAGAAAGCCATGGATCTGATCGGCCTTGGCGTGCGGCCCGAAGACATCGCCATCATCACTCCCTACACCGCCCAGGTTCGAGTCTTGCGGGAATTGATAAATCACGACGCCGTCGAGATCGGCAGCATCGACGGATTTCAGGGCCGTGAGAAAGAGGCCGTGATCATCTCCCTTGTCCGCTCCAACAATGACAACGAAATCGGATTCTTGAAGGACACGCGCAGGATGAACGTCGCCCTGACCCGCGCCCGCCGAAAACTGATCGTGATCGGCGACAGCTCCACGATTTCAAGCCATCCCTTTTACAGCGGGCTCCTCGAGCACTTCGACGCCATCGACGCCTACCACGGCGTCTGGGATGAGTAGCCTTCCCCTGGAGATCTGACCGAAAAGCTTTCGACGCTGGAGCAGGCCGAGTGCGTGCTGCGCCAGCTGTAGGCAGCCGCGGATTTCAGTTTAGGCGCTAGGTCGTGGCGGCGCCGGGCAGCGGCCAATTGTCGCCCGCCATGAAACCGCCGTCGACGTAGATCACCTGGCCGGTCACGTAGTCCGACGCGGGAGAAGCAAGGAAGGCGGCGGTCCCCGCCATGTCTTTGGGCGTAGCCAGACGGCCGGCTGCCAAACGCGGCTCCACCCATTTTTGCATGGTCGGATCGGACCAGATCTTGTCCGTCAGCGGAGTCACGACAAAGCCGGGGCAGATGGCGTTGACCTGAATGTTGTCCTTGCCGAATTCAATCGCCTGAGACTTGGTCAATTGCCCGACGGCGCCCTTGGTCGCGGTGTAGACGGAAACCTGAGTCAGCGCATAGCCCGTGGTCAACGAGCCAATATTGATGATCTTTCCGCCGCCCCCTTTGGCCATGCGACGCGCCGCCTTCTGGGCGAGGAAATAAAGTCCCTTCAGGTTGACGTTCATGATGCGGTCGTAGTTTTCCTCGGTCACTTCGTCGATCGGCTGACGCGCGTTGACGCCGGCGTTGTTAACCAGGATGTCGAGGCTTCCCCATTGTTCAACGACGGCATCCAAGGCGCGTTCGTGCGACGCCATGTCGCCGACGTCGAGCTCGACCGCCATCGCCTCTCCGCCCGCGTCTCGGATGGTTTGCGCCGCCTCCTCCAACTGCGAGACCGTGCGCGCGGCGCAGGCCACGCGCGCGCCCTGAGCCGCGAGTTCCTCGGCAATTCCGCGGCCAATGCCCCGCCCCGCCCCGGTCACCAACGCCACTTTGCCTTCCAATGAAAAAATACTCATGGGCGAATTCTTTTGTTCCGCCGCTGCTTTCGCAACCTCAATTCACGCAATATTTTGGCATCCGGTAAAACCGAAGCCAGAGAGTTGGATGTCCGCCAATCCAACCAAATGATGCCAGCTCACTCCACCTCGGGTGGAACGGCGCCGTAGGACCAGGGACCGGTGAACTTTCCAAACGGCGGCGGCTGGGGCGGCTTGACCGGCGTCATGAATTTGGCGAGAGCGATGCCCGCGTCGCGCATCCGCGCGCCGGCGTCGGGAACAAGGTTACTGTAGCCCGTCAGCCGCGTTTCGTAGCCCCCGCCGTTAGGACCCAGAGCTTCCTCAGTGGGCACGTAGCCGACGAGCATGTTGGCCAGACTGACCGGCCAGGTGAATGTGAATGGACTCGCCTTTTTCTGGTCCAGGCCAAATTGACAAAAGTATTCTGCGGGCGTCGTCAGGAAGACAGCCGGCCCGATCTGAATCGCCTGCACTTCAACCTTGCGCACCGGTTCCGCGGCGATGAGCGCGTCGAGCAAAAGAATCTCCTTGGCGAAAATCCAGTCGGTGACGTTGTCCTTCGTGGTCCGAGGGCGGCCCGCAAGTTCACGTGCGACGGCAAGGCGCTTGGCGCTAGGTTTGCGGCGGGCAATCTCAAGCGTCTTCACCTTGAAATCGATGGGCGCTTCAGTGGCGCGATGCTGCATCTGCAACAGGACCTTGGCCGCCTCGGCGCCGACGCTGCCGCCGACCTTGATTGCTGCGTCGCCTCCGGACTGACGCACCGGCGAACGGTTATCCACCTGCGTAATATCGCCCGACGCGCCGTTGAGAAAACAAACCACGATATCCTTGCCCATCACGCCGCGCAGCGCCTTCTCCAGATAGTGCACGTAATTGGCGGAAATCCCCGACGGACTGGTCGTCGCATGACACGCCCAGTTCACCACGCAGCCGAGCAACTCCCTGCCGTCCGCGCTCCACACGCCGATCACCCCCACCTCGGGATCGATGGGGCCCGCCGGCTCCATCATGTCGGGATTGCCCGGCCCCGGATGCGTGTAGGTCAATCCATTCTTCATACGAAAGCGACGATTGAACTGCACCTTGCCCTCCTCGCCCGATCCGAATCCGATCTGCGCCGTCTGTCGCTTTTCATACGCCTCCACCACCGCTTCAATAATCCCCTGCTCCATCATTTTCAGGTATGCGGGATCGGCGACCGAAGATTGCTTGTAGGCGAGCTCCTGAACCCACTCGCTCGCGTGGTCAAACTCACCCGGCAGGATCATGCCTGTTGGCCCCGAGCTGTGACTGTGCGACGCGCCAATGAGAACGCCCTCGGGTTTGATCTGGGTCTGTTTCGCAATAGCCGCGCGCACACGATCCACGCTCGGCTTGCGGATAAACAGCGCGTCAATTCCCACCAACGCCACCGCCTTATTGCCGTCATCGAAAACCGCCGCCCGCGCCTTGCAGGCGTCGTGGAAGACCCGATGGAAAATCTTGCCGTAGCCCCCCGGCCGTTCCATCCCAATCTTGGGCGTAATATCACGCTCGGCAAAACCCGCCTTGATGGTCGCGCCGTGGGAAACGGAACAGAAGCCTGCCAGAAAAATTAGAACAAGAATGCGTTTCATCCGCCAAAACTGACACAAACCCGGACATCGCGGAATCCCGAAAACCACGAAGAGTTGGCGAGCAATCCGCATTCGGAAAAGTCGCCGCTCCCACCTTGGCGCATACCGAAGCGCACGAGGAAAACAGTGGGCCGCATTGCTGGCCCTATCCCGTCGGCCTCGTCAAGTATGTGTAGCAGGATGAATTAGAGCTGGGATGCCGGCCAAAGGACGCGCCCGTTTGAACGCTACTTGGATCGCCGTTTTCGGGCGCTGGAGGCTCCGCGGCGTCTTGGATGAGGAACGAACTCGTCCGGGGAAAGGCCTCGAACCACTTTCTTCCAAGTCGCTTCGTCGGCGGCCGGCAGCGCTGGGAAATGCGCGCGCAGGCTCGTTTGAAACACGTCTGCGATCTTGGCAAATCCTTCCGCGGTCGGATGGATCTCGTCCTTCCACTCTGTGTCCGGATTCAAGACGCCCTGCGTGGGAGCCAGGAAAACGTCGGACTGATTTTGCGCCAATCGCTCCAACATCCGTCGAAAGCTTGTTAGCATGTGGGTCAGTATTTTCTGCTGCATCGTCACATCGGTAATTCCTCGCGAGACCATATGCTTCTTCACCCACGGTCCAATCTTAATGAACAGAATACGGATTGGTTTTCCCGAAGGCTTCGCCAGATCGTAGGAGTGGGTGAATATTTTGACGCCGGGACGGAAACTGTCACGCAGGTCGATCAGGCTTAGATACGCATTCTCGATTTCCTTGATCCGATTTGAGAAAGCTCGTTTGTTGATGGCGTCGCGCCAAGTCATGCCTTTCTCGAATTCATTCAGCATGGGCAATAGCGATTTCCCGACGATGTCGTTGCCCCCACCGCTGAAAAGGATGGCGTCCATGGGATTCTTTTCATCCGCCATGATTCTGCGGAAGTTTTCATATTGCTTGCCCTCCATCATGTGACGCGCTTCGTCTCCATTTGAAGCCAGATTCAGCCATGCAGCGTGGCTTTTGTTATGAAGCGATAGAAGATCAACGACGTTGGTTCTGATCAGACGCGGAAGCGCAAACCAGGAGTCGCCTTCTGCTAGAATGGCCGTTGCATTTGGATTACGGCGGGCCTTTTCTCTGAACCGTGTCAGAGGTGTTCCGGGACCAGTTTTATGTGACATAAGGCAAATGTGGTTTCGTTGGTGTTCGAGTAACGTCGATACTGACGCGCTTTTCATGGCAGGCAGATCCCATGCCAATTCGCCCGAAAATCGCGATCTCTGGAACCGCTCAGATCATTCGTAGACGCCTTGGATGGAGCGTCTACAAAATCAGCGGTGACCGGCTCTCACTGATTCCCATTTCTCTTGGAACGAGGGACGGTCGAAGACTTCGGGATTCACCACGCTTTTCGGGTGTTTGCCGTTCGCTAGGTCGATCAGGCTTTGAGACGCCATCGCGCCGATGTCGCGGAACAACTCGCGGGTCCACGCGATGTTGTGGCTGGCGAGGATCACGTTCTCCAGTTGGGCGAAACGGTTCGGTTCCGTAAAGGGTTCGTCGGCGAAACAGTCCAATGCCGCGCCGGCGATCCGTTCTGCGGCGAGAGCCTCGTAGAGGGCGTCTTCGTTGATGATTCCGCCGCGGGCGGTGTTGAGGATGAAGGCGTCGGGCTTCATGAGTTCCAGCTCGGGCGCGGAGATGAGATTCGCGGTGTGCTCGTTGAGTGGGCAGTGCGCGGTGACGAAGTCGGATCGCGCCATCAGGTCAGGCAAGGTGACGGGTTCGCCGCCAAGTTGGGTGACGGTTTCAGGATCTAGAACCGGATCGAAAACCAATGGCGGGTTCATCCCGAGGCCGCTGAGCATCTTGAGAACGGTCCGGCCGATGCCACCGAAGCCAACGATGCCGACGGTCTTCCCATGCAGGCCGCCGCCCATGATGTTGCCTCGCTCATCCCAGCGGGCTTCGCGGAAGTGCCGATCCTTGGCGCGCATCCGGTAGGACAAGGCAAACATCCAGCCGACGGTCGCTTCCGCCACGGGACGATCGACCGCGCCAGTGGTGATGCAGAGGGCGACGTCGTTTTCGGTGCAGGCGGCGACGTCGACGGTGTCGTAACCGACGCCGAAGCGGCTGATGGCCAGCAGCTGTTGGCTTTGCGCGAGACTGTGCCGGGTGACGCGCGGGGTCAGCACGATGACTCCGTTCAGGCCCGCGAGTTGTTCCGGGGCGATCTCGTCGTGATGCTCGTCGAAGGTCGTCAATGCGATCGCCGGTTCGCGCTCCAGTGGGCCGAGGTCGTAGTCCGGATAGACGGGCTTGCCAGCTTTATAAAAATCGCCTGTGAGGCCGACGCGGAAGGTTGAGTTTGCTGGTTTGTCGTTCATTAAGATTCTTTGGGTTCGCTCGTTGGCGGTTTGATGGGATCGCTCGGTTCCGACTTCACGGGATGGTTGCGCCACCAATTGGCGAGGATCGAGGCAATGATGTTCATGACAGGGCCGAAGACGATGGGCACGAGGCCAAGAGTGGCGACTTTTCCCAGCGATTTCGCGAGGCCGGCCGCCATGCCGGAATTCTGTAGGCCGACCTCCAGAGCAATGGTGCGGCAGGTGAGCGGGTCGCGGCCCAGCAGCTTGCACACGTAGTAGCCCAGCGTGAATCCCGCCGTGCTGTGAATTAGGCAGGCGAGGACCAGGACCAGGCCGACCTGCATAAGTTTGTCGTGTCCGACGGCGACCGTCAGCACGGTCATGATGAGAATGCCAATCATCGAAACCATCGGCATGACACGGTCGAGCCACTTGAGGCGATGGTAGACGAGATGATGGAAAACCAGACCGACAAGGACTGGGAGGAGCACGATTTTGGTCATGCTCCACATCATTGCCGGGACATCGATCTCGACCATTTGGCCCGCGAACAGCTTCATCAACAAGGGCGTCAGGAGCGGAGCGAGCAGCGTGGAAAACGCGGTCATGGTGACGGACATCGCGACATTGGCCTTGGCGATGAACGCCATCACGTTGGATGCCAGACCGCTCGGTGAGGCTCCGACCAACACAAGACCGGCAGCGATGCCAACCGGCAGTCCGAAGGCGTGGGCGAGGCCGAACCCGATCAAAGGCATGATCGTGAACTGGCAGGCAAGCCCGATCAGAACACCGGTGGGCATCTTGAAGACGCGGGCGAAATCCGCGACGCTCAGGGTCGTGCCCATTGCAAACATGATGATCTGCAGGACCGGGATGAAGAGGATGGTCAACTCGCGATCTCCCAGTCCGAAGAACCACGACGGGAAGGTGATGAACGAACCGTGAAAGGCCATGCCGACCACCACGCCGTTCGCGATCCAGATCGTGAAGGCCAACTGGCGTAGCAGGCCTTGTCCCGTCGAAGCTCCCAGCGCGAAACTGACAAAGCAGCCCGTCAGAAAGTGAGGGGCGGCAGCGGTCTTACCGATAGCCAACACGATCACAAAGGCGATCGCGCACAACGCGCTCAGTCCGAGGAGCGCTTGGCTGATTCGTTTCGGATCGGTCTTCATTTGGGCAGTTGAGCAATGAATTGTTTGTGACTATTGATTCGGAAAAGGGAGTGGGCTAGTCTGAGGTTATGTCCACGATGACCGAATTATATGAGCAGGCGCGGCTCCTTTCCCCCGAGGAGCAACGCCAACTCGGCCAGCAGTTGCTGGTGGCTGCGGTGTCGGACGATGATTTGGGCGATCCGCAAAAGACCCAAATCGAAAACGTTCTGCTGGATCGGATCGACGGGCCTTTTGTTCCGCTGGATGACGGTTTCGCGGATCGGATCAAGGCGGCCGGCAGGGAGCGTTTGAAGAATAAATCGGCCTGATGGCCACAATCAGCGTTCATCCGCAGGTCGAAGTCTTCGATATGGCAGAGATTTTCGATTTTATCGCCGCAGATAATCTCGATGCAGCTGACCGCGTGGCAGATGGAATTGTGGCAACATTTCGTGAACTCGCCCGCCAACCTTTCATCGGTCGTCCGTATCCTCTCAAACAGCCAATGCTTCAAGGAATCCGAATGTGTCCGGCATTCAGGATTCCGAGTCCGTCGTTTAAGAACTACCTCATCTTCTACCGGCCGGCTGACGATGAAATTCGCATCCTCTACGTCTTCCATGTGGCAAGAGACGTCCCGCCTTTGATGGCTGCGGATGTTCGGGAGTGAGCGCCTACGACTCTGCCGATTGGAAAACGCGTTCTTCATTCGCGCACGAAGCCGGGGGCGATGACGATCCGCTCCGGCATGGGGCCGGCGTAGACCCAGATCATGTCCATCTGGCTTTCCGACTCGTTGATGAAGTAGTGAACGCGTCCCCGGGGAATCATCGCGGTGGCGCAGTCGTTCAGGGAGTGTTGCCGACCTTCGACCAGGCAGTTCGCATCGCCGCGAATGATGCAGATCGATTCGTCGAAATCGTGCAGATGGTCGGGCAGCCGGCCGCCGGATTCAAAGCGCGCGAAACCTCCGCTCATTTCGATGCCCGGCATCAGGGTGGCGTTGAAGTAATCAATGAATTCCGCTCCGGGGCCGACGCCCGACACACGGTCGGCGCTGGCGAAGCGGGTGACCCGTTCGAAGCCGGGAGCGCCGGTCGAGTCCGATGGCATCTCAATCCGGTCGAATGATTGGGCGACCGGCTCTCGTTCGGGGACGCTCATGGCCAGCGCGACATGCAGACGCGCCGGTTTGTCGGAGTTAGGATTGCGGGTCTGATGCGGCAGCCAGCGCGGAATGGTGATGTTATCCAGCGGGCCGAGGCGATAAGTCCGCCCTTCAAGGGATATCTCGGCTTCCCCTTCGAGCACCGTGACCGATTCGGCGCAGGGGTGCCTGTGGTAGTGGAGCATCGCCTCGGGCTGGATGTTCACGATGCCGGTCGTCAGACCGCGTGCCGTGTTGAAATCGCCCACCAGAGCTTCCATCGTGACGCCGGGTTCCAGCTCCACGCTTTTTCCTTCGCCGAGGCCCGTTATGACTTCGTCACGATCGGGCGTTCTATCTTCGGGCGGTTGGGGAAGCGGCAACCGGATGGCGCGGCCATCGGCGGGATCCAGGCTTGGCGCCGGCATGCGATCGCGATCGACGGCCTGGAGCGCCTGGTGAATCGATCTCAGCAGCAGCCCGTTGTCAGCGCCCACTCCCATCATGTGAAAACCCTGTTCACGCCGCTCGACGAGATTGTCGACGCTGGTTGTCATCAAGCCGCAATGTTTTCCCGCCGCGCGAATCGAGTCCTTCAGTTGGAGAATCTGTTCCGCGACACCCGGCCCTTCCCATTGACCGCGGTAGCCGGCTGTAGATGAGAAGTCGGCGGGACCGAAGAAGAGCACGTCCGTGCCGTCCACCTCGCACATCGCGGGAACATTGGAGATGGCTTCAACACTTTCGATGAGCGGCACAACCATCACGTGCTCGTTCGCCTCGGCTGTGTGCTCGGCGAGGCACTGCCCCCACGCGGTGGCTCGCTCGCCCCCGATGCCGCGGCGGCCCTCGGGTGGGTAGCGGGCGTCGCGGATGGCCTCTTCGAGTTCTTCGACGGTCGAAACCCAGGGGATCACGACGCCGTCGGCCCCAATGTCGAGGGCTCGCTTGGTGAGCGCAGCGCTACGCTCGGCCAGTCGCACCATCACCACGGTGTCGCTGCGCAAGCCGGCGCGGATATGCTCGTTGATGTCCTTCCAGTCGAGATGCCCGTGCTCGGCGTCAACGACCACCCAGTCCATTCCGAGGGCGACGGCCATTTCCGTGATGCTTGCCGATTCGAGCGTCACCCAAAGTCCGTAGACCGGTTCGTTGTTCGCAAGTTTGGAGCGAAAGCGTTTCAGCGCCTGTGTCTTCATGAGTCAATGAGTTCTGTCTGTTGGATCAATCAGCCGCCCGGTTGATCCGGGCAATAGCGTGGGGTTGCAGTTTGACGGGGATTGCGCGCGTGGCGTCGAGGCCGCGCAGGGTTACGGTCTGAGGTTTGTCGGTCAGATTGGCGATGAGCACGCGCAGCTTGCCATCTTTGCGCAGGGCGATGGCTTCCGTCGCCAACGGTTGCGAGGAATCGATGCGCTGAACCGCGCCGCCCGCGAATTCACCGACATCTTTGAGCAGGTGATAGACGGGAAACAGTTTGCCCGGTTGCGAGGGATAGCCTTGCGGACGGGCGCTGACATCGTCGGCATCCATGACGCCATTCCAGCCGACGGTTTCGTAAAAAGTCGCGCTATGGGATCGGGCGTCGGCGAGATACTTGATGCTGCCAAGTGTCCAGGCCGCGGTGAACCTGGTTCCCTGCCTCGGATCCACGCAGGTTGGAAACGGACCGGGAGCCGGGCCGCCGGGAGGATCCTCGCCGTTGATCCATTGCGGGCAAAGCGTCACGGGACCGATGACGAGCGGGACGTCGCCGACGAAGTTGCGGGTACTATTGACGGCATCGGCGTGGATCTCCAGCGATTCGACGATGGAGGCATTGTCGAAGGCGTGAATCTGGGGATTGATGGCAAAGCCGACCGCTTCGATGGCCTTGTCTTCGGGACGCGCGCGGTTCAGATCGACGAAGTTGGTGATGCGCGTGACACCGATTTTTGACTTACCCGCGACGGGTTTCAGGTTCGCGCGCGCGGTCTTGAACTGCGCGGGATCGCCGCCGGTGACGAGCCAGTGGGATACGGGCGGTTTGAGTTCTTTAATTTCACGGAGCAGCGTTTTGAAGTTCGGGGATTCGCCGAGGTTTAGACCGACTTGGAGCGAGACGCCGAGGGCCCTGGCCTGCTGCGTGGCGCGGCGCAGGTCTTTGGAAAACGACTTGTCGGACAGGGCCAAATCGATGCGGAGGTGATCGAGGTTCAAGGCCTTGAGCCGCTTGATCTGTTTCCTGGTCAGGCCGTCGACTTCGCCCGAGACCTGTACGCCGAGACGCGGGAGCGGTAGTTCGCCTTTGGTCAGAGTGAGCACGGCATCGCCGTTTGAAGCCGCCGCCGCCGGAACATCGCCGGCCAGGCTGATCCGAATCTTTTGCGAGACCTTGTCACCCTTGGCGAGCTGCACCGGGTAGTGCCGCTCCAGCGGGATGCAGTAGGTCTTGAACGAGGCGTCGGTCCAGTTGCGCTGGTCTTCCATTTCAAAGATCTCGCCCTCGAAAGCGACCCGGGCGCGAATTCCGTCTGTGACTTCGTGCGTGATCGCGCGCAGGTCCCTGGCGGGTTGATGCGGCGAAATGAATTTTGGAAACGCTCCCTTGGATGTCTTCCCATCCGCGGTTTCGATGACCCATGGCTGACCGGCGGCCGACGGTCCGTGAAGCAGGCAGAAACCGATACGATTGCGCTTGAAGGCCGTATGCGCCTCGCCGTCGAAGCTGAACTCGACTTCGCCTTTCGCCGTGCCGGTAATCGATCCTTTCCAGCGGTAGTCGATGTCCGCCTGCGCGCAACGCACATCGAAGGTCACCCGGAAATGATCACCGCCGTTGTCGACCTTTAGGTTGGAAACCTTGGGCGCGACGGTGGACCAATCCTCGGGGCGAATCGGCGCGTTGATTCCGCGAAGGATTTCATGTTCACCCACGCGGACGTATCGCAGGAACACGTTGTCCGCATCAAAGACCATCGTGACGGGTCCGGCGCGGAGCGGGATCGGCTTGCCGGCGCTGGCGGCCGACCCAGTCAGGGCCAGGGCGAACAGCAGTCCGGTTGTCTTCAACAGCAGTTTCATTGTGAGATTTTCCTTTCGATGAGTGGGTTTTGTCACAGTCATTTGCAGATGCGCTATGCGAGGGGCCGGACGATCGAAGCGCTGCGGTAGTAGTCCATCAATGTTTCGATGGACAACACTCCTCCCCCGAGACCGCTCTTGTTGACGCCGCCATAAGGGATTCCGTGGGCAAAGACGTTGTGCGCGTTGATCCAGCTGTTGCCCGCCACCATGGCTTCGGCAACCCGCGCCGCCCGATCGGCGTCATTCGTCCAAACGCTGTTGGCCAGGCCATAGTCGGTATCGTTGGCCATGTCGATCGCTTCCGCCTCCGTCTTGAATCTGGCCAGGTAGGCAACCGGACCGAAGATCTCTTCCCGGGCCGCCGCGTTGTCCAGCGATCCGGCGAGCAACGCGGGCCGGACGTAGTACCCGTCGAGGCCTTCCACGGTTGCCTTGCCGCCGCCGAACAGGCATTCCGCTCCGCTCGCGACGCCTTGCTCTTCGTAGCCCAACACCCGGGCGTGTTGCCTGGCGTTGACCACCGGGCCCATCTCGCTGGTCGGATCGAGCGGATGACCGATCTTGACCTTCTCCAGGCGTTCCTTGCATTGCGCCACGAACTCATCGTAGATGCCGTCGTGGATGAACCAGCGCGTTGCGTCACAACAGACCTGTCCCGAGTGAAACGTGATCGCGCCGACCAGTTTCTCCGCCGTGTCCGCAACATCCACATCGTCGAAGACGACCGCGGCCCCTTTGCCGCCCAGCTCCAACTTGACCGGCACCAGGTTGCGACCGCAGGCCTCGCCCACCAATTGCCCGACCTCCGGTGAACCGGTAAACGACATCCGCTTGATCCTGGCATTGTTGGCCAACGCCGCCCCGGCCGTTTCACCACGCCCGGTCACGACGTTGATCACACCATCGGGAACGCCCACCTCCTTCGCCAGACGGGCCAGGTAGATGGCGGAAAGAGAGGTGTCTTCGGCGGGTTTGATGACGACCGTGTTTCCGGCGGCCAAGGCGGGCGAGATGCCCCAGCCGATCAACAGGAAGGGAAAGTTCCAGGGAAAGATGAACCCGCAAGCTCCCCAGGGTTGTTTATAGGTCCACGCCTCATGGCCGGGCACATCCAACTTGGTGCGCGTCTCCACCCCGTCCGCCAGCCCGACAAAATACCGTAGCGTATCGACGAAGTTCTGCACATCGCCCTGCGCCTGCGCCTCGATTTTACCGGCTTCCAACGCCTCGATCTGGGCAATGATGGATTTGCGTTCCTCGACCGCGTCCGCCAGTCGCCGAAGAAGGGCGCCGCGATCCGCCTGCGAAAGCGCCGACCACGCGGGAAACGCCGCGTTCGCGGCATCGACCGCGCCATCAACTTCCTCAGCCGAGAGATCGTGAATGTCCGCAATCTTGTCACCGGAACCGGGATCGATCGTTGCCACGAGATTGCCACTGGCTGCCGGCTGGTCTTGGCCGCCGACAAACGCGGGAAACGATTCACTGCCGAGAAACTCGGTGACTTCAGGAAGTAAACTGATGGAGGCTGATGTGTTCATGTTTTGATGATCTTTCTGTGGAGTGTTCTTTGCTCGGGATGAGGTGGAATCAATGGGCTTTCGGTTCACCAACGGTAGTATGTATCTTCGCCGGTGATGGCTTTAATGGCCCGCAGGAAGGGTTGGTTTAGTCCGTAGGGAATACCGCGTATCTTTTTCACGTTGAGTTCCGCCGCGGCTTTTTTCAGCGCGGGGATGACGGGCTGGAGCTTGGCGTTGGCGGACGTGGGTTGGGTATCGAGGATGCATGATGCTCTTACCCGGGCGGAGGGAATGGGATGGTTCAACGCGGCGATGATCGCGGGCAGTCCGTCTTCGTATCGTCCGAGATTGAAGAGACCGTCTGCGGCGGTGATACGGACGCTGATGGATTTGTCCTTCGCCGCGGACTGAAGCGCAGGCACGACTTTGGCGTCGTCGGATCGCAAGGCGACCAGGCCAATCGCGGCCCAGAAGCGGACCGCTGAATCCGCGTCCTTCGTGCGGGCAATCAATTCATCGACGGCCGCCTTTCCTTGAACCATCAGGTCCGCGGTTTCGAGGATGCGTTCGTAGTTGTCGATGGATTGGGCGAGTTCGAAATGCGAGGCATGGGATGCGGCGCGCTGCAGAATCTCCGTTTCGTCAAGCAGACCCAGATCGCGAGTTTCGAGCGTCCAATCGCGGAGGCGCTTCCGCATCTTTCCCACAATGCCGGCATATCGGGGGTCGTCGATGACGTTGTGGATATGGTGGGGGTCGTTCTTGGAATCGTAGAGTTCCTCCAGCGGTTTGAAGCGGAGATTCATCATCGCCTGCGGGCCGGTGAGTTTGCCTTCCCGGGCGAGGGCGACCCATTTCTGCAGAACGGGCGCGTTGAACTCGAAATCCTCGTGTGGTTTGAAGGGCAGGTGCGGGTAGTAGTTGCGCTGATAACGAAAGCGTTGGTCGCGAACGCTGCGAACCATTTCGTAGCGGCTGTCGAGGCGGTCGCGCATGCCGATGAGGAAGTCGCGGAATTTGATTTCGCCTTCGCCGGTTTGGCAGAGCAGCGGTCGGCCCTGCATCCACCTGGGCGTTTCGAGACCGGCCAACGCCAGGACGGAAGGGCCGAGATCCATCAGCGTCACAAGACCATCGATGGCCGAGCCGGGCTTCGCGGGAGCGAGGTGTTGATACTTTTTGGGAAATCGAACAATTAGCGGCACGTGCGTGCCCTGTTCCCAGGCGTTGTGTTTGCCGCGTGGCATGCCGACACCGTGATCGGCCCAGACGAAAACGATGGTGTCTTCCCAAAGCCCGTCCTCCTTCAGTTGCGCAATCAGTTCACCCGCCTGGTAGTCCACCTGGGTGACCGCGTCGTAGTAGCGGGACCAGGCTTTGCGGAACTCGGGCACGTCGGGATGATAGGGCGGAATCGGAGCTCTTGCCGGATCGTGGAAGTCTTCGGGCTGGAGGCGGCTTAATCGCTGCCGAACAATCACGTCTTCGGAGGTCTTCGTGACGCCCGAATGACAGGCGTCGTAGTTGAACACCGCGAAGAACGGTTGCCCTTTGTACGGACGCTTCCGCCAGTGCGCTTTCTTGGAGCTCTCGTGCCAGCGGTCCCCGCCGATGTTGTAGTCCTTCTTGGCGTTGTTGCTGGTGTAGTAACCCGCTTCGCCCAACAGGTTCGGCAGCATCTTCACGAAAGCGGGCGGCTGTCCCACATTGCTGCGGTGGTGATGCGTGCCCAAGGTCGACGGATACATCCCCGTGATAATGCTGGACCGAGACGTCGAACACACCGGCGCGACGGAATGCGCCTTGGTATAACGAATCCCTTCGGCGGCCAGCCTGTCGAATACCGGCGTGCGGGCGTACTCGTCGCCATAGCAGCCCATCATTGGCCCGATGTCCTCGAGTGAGATCCAAACAATGTTGGGGGAAATCCGAGCCGGACTGGTATTTGACGTTCCGTCGGATTGCGGCTTCGCCGCGGATGCGTTGAACGCGCAGAGGACGACGAGCGCCGACCAGAGAGTCGTGAATATTTTTCGATTCATGATTTTACTTGAGCGGGAAAGGTCAGCGGTTGGATTTCATCAGCTCGACCATGGCCTTGCCCATGGCTTCGCCGACGTTCATGTAGGTTTCGGCATTGCCGTCATAGTGACCGCCGGAACTTCCGCCTTTTGACAAGGGGTGGCTGTAGACGGTGGCGACGTTGCCTTTGAACTCAGGATAGCGGTCTGAATTGCCGTCGACCGCAAACATGGCGTCCAGGATTTCCCCGCCGTCGTCGGCAGCGCCTATTTCGGTATGGCCGAGGGTGGCGCAGACGAATTTTGCGTTAGGCGCATCAAAGTCCTTGCGAAGCTGCTTGATGAGATGAACGAGGTTTTTCTCGTATCGGCTGGAAAGCGCGGCGCTGCGGCTGTCCCGATCACCCTGCCACCAGAAGAAGCCCGCGATCTCATATTCCTTCGCGCCGGGGTAATATTTGTCGAGTTCAGCCAGCGCCTTCTTCGCCCGGGCAATGTCACCGTCGTACTGCATGCCGGCGTACCATTTAATCTTTTTCGGCTCAGCTCCTTTCTCCCACCGCTCAGGCGTGCCCTTGTATCCGGGGTGAATCCAGGTGACGCCCTTGGCATCCGTGAATTCGAACCCCTTGCTGCCCGGCGGCAACAGATCCCAACCCAGGGCCCGATTGCCGATGCAACTTTTCAGGATCATCACTGGCGCGTCGGTGGAGTTCCCCACGTGATGCCCGATGCCAATCTCGGGGCCGATGGTTCTGCCCTTGATCGTCATCCACTCGTTGTTGAAAAGCCTCATGCCGCCGGTCCCGCTCCCCATGACGCGCACATTGCGGACATCTTTGCGCTCGGTCCAGGCTCCGTCGTCGTCGATGAGATACGAATATAATCCCAGCTCCTTTACCGCGTGCGTCAACGATCCCTCAGCGCCTTTCTTCCCCTGCTCGACCCTGCCGAAGCCCAGCATGTTGGACTGACCCAACAGGACATAAACCTGAACGGGCTTGTTCATGTCGGCCGGCTTGCCGTCGGGATCGGGTAAGGTCTGAGCCGGACTGGGCTTCGCCTGTTTGATGGTGAGTTTCTCTTTTGGCTGTTCCAGCGCAGTCGGATTGTAATTCTCCTCCGCCTTGATCTTCTCCAGTCCCGCCTTCAGGTGGTGGACGATTTCGGGATGCTGGTTGTATAGGTTGTTCGCTTCGCCGAGATCTTCCTCGAGGTTGTAGAGCTGGGCCGGGGGGGCGCCGGGTTTGGGGACCGGCCAGGGCTGCTTGCGGCGGAATTCTCCGTAGCCACGATTGCCCTGACCTTCGATCAACTTCCATTTGCCGGCGCGGATGGAGAGCGCGCCCGTCCCACCACTGACAAAGACGATGGGACGATTGGGATCGGGCAGGGCTTTTCCCTGGAAAGCAGACAACACGTTGTAGCTGTCGGGTCCCGCGCCCTTCGGCAGTTCCTTGCCGGTGATCGCGGCAAAGGTGGCCATCATGTCGGTGGTTGAAACGATTTCCTTCGAGACCGTGCCCGGCTTGATCTTTCCCGGCCATCGCGCCACGAAGGGCACGCGCGTGCCGCCTTCGACCAGGTCGCCCTTGCCTCCGCGCAGGATGGGGCCCATTGGATAGTGGCCGTTAAATTGCCGGGGGCAACCTCCGTTGTCGCTGGTGAAAATGACGAGCGTGTTGTCGTCGATATCGAGGCGTTCCAGAGACTCGAGGATCACCCCGGCCGTCATGAAGCCATAGCGGGTCGGGGTGCAGGTCGAGGCTCCGGCGTGGCCATCGGTGAACAGGATGCCCTCCTTCGCAATGCGGTCGATGTTCGGCAAACGTGACGTTTGATCCGTTTGCGGCTTCGCCGCGAAGGTGGAGACAGCGCACAGCGAGGCAAGCGCTGCGCACAGGAGAGTGATATTGCAGTTCTTCATGGTCTCTTGGCTTTCGCGGGCTGCTTCGCCTTGGCTCTCTTCTTCCGGGCGGGGCGTGTGGGTTTAGCCGGGACCTTGGTCGGGATCGCGGCGTTGTGCGATTCGAGCATCGCGTCCAATTGAGCCTTCATTGCCGCTGCTTTCTTCGGCGCTGAGGCAACGAGGTTCTTTGTTTCGCCGATGTCATCCTTCAGGTTGTAAGTTCCCGGCGACCGTCTTCGTAAAAGTGAAGGCACTTCCAGTCCCCATTCCGAATGACGGAGCCCGGATGGGAATGGGCGATATGGGGCACCCCAACCGGATAATGCCAGACCATTGGACCGCGATCGAAAGTCGTGTCTCCATTGAGCAGCGGCGTCAGATTCACGCTGTCCTCATGAGTCTCAGGTTGCTGCGGCAGACCGGTCATCGCAAGGAGTGTGGAGTAGAAGTCGACTCCGTGAATCAGCGCCTCACTCACTGATCCGGGTTCGGTAACGCCGGGCCAGTCGATGATACAAGGCACCCGGATGCCGCCTTCGTAGATATCGCCCTTGTAGCTGCGCAGGGGTCGGTTTTCTGTCGCTCTCACCATCCCTCCGTTGTCGGAGGTGAAGATGATGATCGTGTCTTTTCGCAGCCCCTTCTCCTCGAGCCAGTCGAGCATTCGGCCGACGTTTTCGTCCAGTGATTCCACCATACCGGCATAGGCTGGGTTCTTGAGTTTCACTTTCTCCTTACGAGCCTTCGCGGCGTATTTCTTGGTCTTCTCCGGCTTGCTGTGAAACGGGCCATGAACGGTGTAGCAGCTCATGTAAAGCAACCAGGGATTGTCCTGCTTCGAGAAATCGTCCATCACCCGGATCGCCTCGCTCGTCAGGCGTTCGGGCAGGTATTCGCCCTTGGGGCCGTCTTCAAGATTCGGCATGTGATAGGGACTGAAATACCCCTTCAAAGGATGTCCCCAAAAGCTGCCCGCCACATTGACGTCGAAGCCCTGGTCGGTTGGGAGGCGGGGTTCCATACCCACGGAGAGATGCCACTTGCCGAGAAAACCCGTCTGGCAGCCGCCGGTCTGGAAGGATTCTGCGAGGGTGACTTCCTTCAGCTTCAGGAATTGACGATCCTTGGAACGCGTCAACACTTGGCCCTTTAGCTGACTGGCATAGTTATCCACGAAGCCCGTATTCGACGGGAACTTCCCGGTCATGATCGCGGCGCGCGACGGGGCGCAGATGGGACCGGCCGCGTAGGCGTTGGTGAAGCGCATGCCCTGACTGGCGAGCTGGTCGATGTTGGGCGTTTCGTGAAGCTCGTGTCCGTAACAAGCCAGGTCCCGCCAGCCCAAGTCATCCACCAGAATGAACAACACATTGGGGGAGTCCCGCGACGGCGGGACTCCACCCGATTGAGGCTTCGCCTGCCCTGAGCTTGTCGAACCGGTCGAAGGGGCCGCGCATGCGGTGGACGCGCAGAGGAAGAAAAGCGCCGGCCAGAAAATCGTATTTGCAATCTGCCTCATGGATTTCCTGGCACGATGGGTTCGAGCTCCTGCCCATCTTTCACCGGATAGACTGCGGTCATGGATTTCAGCTCTCGGACCATGCCCAGCATCATGCTCCTGAGTTGTTTGGAATTCTTTGCGGCAAGGTTCTGTGACTCGCTCGGATCACTGGCGAGGTTGTAGAGGGAATAGCGGTCGTCGCCTTGTTTCAGGTATTCGTAGATCCCCTTCCAGTTGCCCTTGCGCCAGGTGGTGAAGAAGTGGCTCTTACCGCGACGCGGATGGGGATAGTGGTTCAGGAATTCGTTGCGATGTTTCGGATTCGATTGCCCGGAAAGCAGAGGCGCCAGATCCTGACCATCCATTTGGTGGTCTGTGGGAACGGGGGCATTGACGAAACCCGCAATCGTCGGGAGCAGGTCGTAGCAGACTCCGATTTCCTGGCGGATGCTGTTGGCGGGGATCGGGAGTTTCTTCTGCCACGGTTTCTTGGCGTCGTGTTTGGCCCAGGCGGCAATGAAGGGAACGCGCATGCCGCCTTCCCACTTGCCGCCCTTCTTCCCGCGCAATGGCGCGCTCGAAGCGATGCCGTCAACTTGCGGAAAGGGACAGTCGCCGCCGTTGTCGCCGAGGAAGATCACCAACGTGTTCTCGGCGATGCCCTTTGCTTCGAGATGATCCATCAGGTCGCCGAGGGACTTGTCCATGCCCTCGATCAGGGTGGCGTAGGCCTGGCCGGCCTTGGTTTGTCCACGGTCGCGGTAATTCGCGGCGAAGCGCGGATCGGATTGGAAGGGGGAGTGGACCGCGTAGTGGGCCATGTGGAGGAAGAACGGTTTCTTCGCGGCCAGCGCCTTGTCCACTTCGGACTTGGCTTCAAGGGTCAGGGCTTCGGTCAGGAAGATGTTCTGGCCATGATATTTCTCGAGGTCCGGCACCGGACGGGCATGCAGGTTCTTGCTGTCGACTCCAAAGCCGTTCTTCCCGTAATACGAACCGGGCGCTCCGATGCAGGTCCCGGCGACATTCACATCGAAGCCGAGATTCAGCGGATCTTCACCTTCACTCTTGTCCGGAGCAAAGTGCGCCTTGCCCACATGAATGGTGGTGTAACCGGCCTGTTTCAACAGTCCCGGCAGGGTCACATCCTTTTTCTTGAGCCCCAGCCAGTTCCACCCGGGCGGAACCTGCTGACAAACGGCCAGCGGATACTGCCGGGTGTCGATCTCGCGGTTGTTCTTCCAGGGAAAGATGTAGTCGGTGGTCCGGTGGCGCGCCGCGTTCTGTCCGTTCATAATCGAGACGCGGGTCGGGGAACAGACGCTGTGCGAGTAAAAATTGCTGAAGCGGGTTCCCAACGCAGCAAGCCGCTCCATGTTCGGCGTGCGATACCAATCGTTCAGCGGATGACGCTTTGGTTTCCCGTCGTCATCGGTCAGCATCGGGACCGAGGTGTCCATCAACCCCATGTCGTCGACCAGGAACAGGAGAATATTTGGATTCGACGGGCTCACGACAGGCGGTTTGGCTGGCGCCGCATGGGCCGGCGAGGAAGAAAGCACGCAGATGATTGTTGTCGCTGCGCTCGCCAGAGCGTGAATTGAACGTGCCCACCGTCTGGCGACGGCTACGGATTTTTGGGTTATTGGAGGCATACCGCGGGACGTCACTCCAATTCATACAAGAATCTGCTTCACGACATTTCCCGCGACGTCCGTGAGGCGGAAGGGGCGGCCGTGATGCTCGAATGTGAGGCGTTCGTGATCGAGGCCCATGAGGTGGAGCATCGTCGCGTGGAGGTCGTTGATGTGGACCTTGCCATCAACGCCGTAGTAGCCGAAGTCGTCAGTGACGCCGTGGGTCATGCCGCCCCTGACTCCTCCGCCGGCCATCCACATCGTGAAGCCGTGATGATTGTGTTCCCGACCCGGCGCCTGGCCAGGGCCGTTGTTCTGCTGCGTGTGCGGGGTGCGTCCAAACTCCCCGCCCCAGACAACCAGCGTGTCGTCAAGCAGTCCGCGGGTTTTCAGATCGGTGAGCAGGCCGGCGATCGGTTTGTCGCTGGTCGCGCATTCCTTTTTGAGGCCTTCGGCAATCTTCCCGTGATGATCCCAACCGCGGAGAGACACCTGCACGAAACGCACGCCTGCTTCCGCGAAGCGTCGAGCGAGCAGACACTGGCGGCCAAACCGATCGGTCGGTTTTTCTCCGATGCCGTAAAGTTTTTTGGTGGCTTGCGACTCGTTGCCCAGATCGACCAGCTTCGGGGTTTCGGCCTGCATGCGAAACGCGAGTTCGAACGACTCGATCACGCCCTCCATCTGCTGATCCGTTTGGAGCCGCTCCAGTTGCCGGCGGTTCATGGATTGGATCAGGTCGATGCGACGCCGTTGGGCGGCTTCGGAAAGGGAGGCGTCGGTCAGATGGCGGATGGGAGCCTTCCCGCTGACGTTCTGGATCGCGGTGCCCTGGTGAATCGCGGGAAGAAAAGCGCTGCTGAAATTGCGCTCACCTTCGCTGGGCAAAATCGTGATATAGCTCGGCAGTTGCTGGTTCTCCGTGCCGAGACCGTAGGAGAGCCAGGAACCCATCGAGGGAACGACATCGAAAAGATTACCAGTGTGGAGTTGCCGCTTCGCCACCGGATGGTTGGGACTGTCGGCCTGCACCGCCCGCAGAACGCAAAGTTCATCGGCGAGCCGGGCCGTATGCGGCAGCAGGTCGCTCATATGCAGCCCGCATTGTCCCGCGTGTTTGAAGCCCGAGACAGGGCCAAGCAGGCGCGTGTTTTCGAGGCCGACCGTGGCTTCCGTCTTGGGAAGCTCGTAGGGCAGCGACTCGCCTGAGCCCTTCGCAAGCCGGGGTTTGTAGTCGAAGAGGTCCATCTGCGACGGGCCGCCGTCCATGAAGAGGAAGATGATGCGCTTCGCCAGGGGCGGGAAATGGGGCGGTTTGACGGCGAGCGGTGATTCGCCCGCCGCGACATTTGAATTTGCCGAGGCCGATTGTTGCAGCATGGAGTGCAGCGCGAGCGAGCCAAATCCACCAGCAGCAGTGCGGAGGAAGTTCCGGCGGGATGAAATCGGAAAGTTCATTACAGTTTCAACGTTGCAGATATTGAACAGGAGGGAACGGAGGAAACAGAGTTGCTGAAAGGTCGGGCGCGAGTTTACACCCAGTCGTTCGCGGGCGCCCCTTCGGGCCGCGTCCACATGCCCTGTCATACTCTGGGCTGAACCCCTGGGCTTTGGGCGTGCGGACTTTCAGCCCGCTATTACGTATGACCTTCATTTATTCCCTAAATAGAAATTGGTTCGATCCAAGGACGGCGTGGCAGAGCTGCGTCCACGCTTCCTGGCGGGCGTTCCCGGTCTTCGCGAGGTCCTCTGAGCACTGATCCAGAAAGGCCTGTGCGGTTTGAATTTCGTCGGCCTGGGCCGGGCGGTTCAGGGTGAGGAGATACAGACGTTTCACCCGCGCGTTTTCATCGGCTTCCTCGTTGGCGAGGCGTTGGGCGAGTTGTGCAGCCTGTTGTTTGACAAAGGGCGCGTTCAGCAGGAAGAGGGCCTGGGTCGCCACGGTGGTATTGGGACGAGCGCCGGTGATATCGTTCGGATGCGGAAAATCGAAGACGCTGAGAATCTCAAGCTCTCCTTCGGGACGCGCGCGTTTCAGTGGCAGATAGATCGAACGCCGTTGTTTCACGTAATCCGGAGTCTTACCTCCCCAATTGGGCGGGTTCACGTTGCCCCCGGCGCCTTTGATATTGCCTTTCAATTCGAGACCAAGGGAAGGACCGCCGCGACCGGGATCGAGCTGTCCGCTTGCCAAGAGCATGGTGTCGCGGATCGATTCGGCCGTCAGTCTGCGTCGTGGCATTTGCCAGAGCAGGCGGTTGTCGGGATCGGCTGAGGCAGCGGTGGCGTTGTGCGCCGAGGCCATTCGGTAGGCGCTCGACAGCGCCATGCGACGAACCGTTTTCTTGAGCGACCACTGATCCTCCTCCCGCAATCGCCGGGCAAGAAAATCGAGCAACTCGGGATGGCTTGGCGTTTCACCGTGGACGCCGAAGTAGTCAACCGTGCGCACGAGCCCTTGTCCGAAGAGATGATGCCAGACCCGGTTGACGAGGACGCGCGAAGTGAGCGGATTGCCGGGATCGGTCAGCCATTGAGCCAGTTGCAGACGGCCGCTGGCATTCTCCGGAATGTCGTAGCGCTTCGTGACGGAAACGGCGCTGAGAAAACCGCGGGGAACGATGTCCCCGAGCGACTGAAAATCGCCACGCCGATAGATCGGGCCGTCGGCTGGCTCATCGATATCACGGACGGCCAGGGCATTCTCAGGGGCGTCCTTTTCTTCGAGGCTCGCGATCTGCGCGGCCACTTCGCCCAATTGTTTCTCCAGCGCCATCGCCTTGGCGTGGGCTTCTTTCTCGGGCCCGGTTACCGGTTTGGCCTGCGCCAGCCCTCTTGCTCCGCCGCCATAAAACTGAACCGCATAATCGCCTTCTCCGCGATCAACCGCGTGCGAGTGATTGATTCCGCCGCCAATCCAGCCGGGCACGCGGGCTTTCGCCAAAACCGTGAACCTGGTGTGCGCCTGCAAGCCTTTGATCGAACCGGGAACCAAGGCATCAAAATCTTCGGAGAAGACCGTTTTCTTCCCGTCGCGGATCGTCAGGTCATCGATCGCGCCGCCGAACTTCGAGCTGCCGGGGGTGGAACTGGTGAGGCGAATCCGGATCCCGCCCGAGCCGTCACCGGTGTAGGAGAATCGAACGGGCTTCAACTTCTGGGCGTCCTTCTTTCCCGACCATCCGCCGGGCTGGTGACGGAATCCGGCGAGCACGCTCCCGTCTTCCCTAAGCAGATCGATCTGCAACCCGTCGGCTGCGGTCGTCCCCTGCCCTGCGCCCGCCCACACACTCGGCCCTGCCTGGAAATCCACCTCGTACCGCACACCTTTTTCATTCGCGGTGAACGCCTTTTCCAAAGTCAGCACGTTGGCGTCGGAGCCCCCGGGAATCTCCAGCGCCAGGGTCGTCAGTTCGGCCTGGAGCGCCTGACGCCGAGGGCGCAGTTTGGCCAGCGCCTCTTTGCGGTGAGCCTGTTCCTCCGGCGAACTATTCAGATCCGGAAGACGAATCTCGGTGATCGCGCTCCAGACCCCGGGGCCGTCATAACTCGTCGTCAGGGTGCTGTGAAAAATTCCCGCCAAGGCGTAATAATCGGCCGTGGGAACCGGATCAAACTTGTGATCGTGACAGCGCGCACAGGAGATCGTCTGCCCGAGGAAAGTGCGCCCGATCCGGTCGATCTGGTGATCGACCACGTCCGCGGCGAGCTGTCCCTTGATGTAGTTCTGCAGCGTCCAGGGACCGATCGCCAGATACCCGGTCGCGATGATCTGTTCGCGCCGCTGCTCAATGCTGTCATACGGCAACAGATCCCCCGCGATCTGTTCGTGGACAAATTGATTGAGCGGCTTGTCCGCATTGAACGCCGCAATGACATAGTCGCGATAGCGCCAGGCATCGCGAATGAGGACGTTGCCCTGGACATCGGCCAGGTCGCCATAGCAGGAAAGATCGAACCAATGGCGCGCCCAGTGATCGCCGAAGGCGGGAGATTCCAGCAAGCGAACCACGACCCTCTGATACGCGTTGGCAGAGGTGTCCTTGATGAACGCCTCAATCTCGTCAGGAGTTGGTGGCAGCCCCGTAAGGTCGAACGTGACGCGGCGCAACAGCGTGTATTGATCCGCATCCGCGGCCGGTTCGAGCCCGGCCTTTTCCAAACGGGCGAGAATAAAACGGTCGCTGTCGTCCCGGGCCCATACCGGTTTCGAAACGGCCGGTGGATCATATTTGCGAATCGGCTGGAGTGCCCAGAGCTTCGCCGGATCAGTCTTCGGCGCTTTGGAATTCCTCGGATCAGGCGCGCCCATCGCGACCCACTTTTCCAGCAACTCAATTTCGTCTGCGGGCAGTTTCCGCTTTGGTGGCATCTGCAAATCTTCATTCTCGTAGCGAACCGCCTCGATCAGAAGACTCGCATCCAATTTACCCGGAACGATCGCTGATCCAGATCCGCCGCCTGCCTCCCAGCCGCTGCGCGAATCCAATACCAAGCCGCCCTTCGCCTTGCCGGATTTGTGGCTGTGACAGTCGTAGCAGCGTCGCTCGAAAACCGGCGCGATCTCTTTCTCAAAAAAAGCCGTCCCCGGATTAGCGACCGCTGAAGCGCTTTGAATGAGACCGCCGAAAAAAAGAGTCGCGAAACTCAGCATGGAAATCCGTGAAGGTTCAGAAGCCGAAGGCTTCACAGCGATTAGCCCGGGATTGAGCGAAACGACACCCCGGGATGTTTGCAAATTCTTCATCCACCCTGAAAGGGTGGCAGCAACGCTGCGACCCCTCCGGGTTCGGATCCGGGCAACGACCCTGACCCCGGATGTCGCTTCGCTCAATCCGGGGCTAATGGATCGAAACCCTTCGGGTTGCCCCGCTCTTTGCGACAATATCTTCATGCCACGCCCGGAGTATCCCAAAGTTTCTTCAGCAGCGAATCGCGGGCCATCCCGGTATGCTCGGTCATTCGGCTGCCAACCTTTTCCGCATCGCCGGATCGAAGCGCTTCGAACAGTTCGAGGTGAGCGTTAACCGTCAATTCCTTGCGTTCAACGCTCCACGGAATCTGAACCAGATGAGGCTTCAGCAATTCCAAAAGCGAGCGCAGCATGGTGGTGAGCACCGGGTTTCCGCCAAGTTCCGCAATGGCCAGGTGAAAACGCATGTCCGCTTCGTAGTGCGCCCTGCGCGCTTCCACCGTGGAGGCTTCATCGAGCGGCTCAGCCGCGTTCAGGGTGTCCCCCAGCGCATCGCGCAATGGCAACAAGTCCTCGATGTTCCGCTTTCGAGCGGCTGCCGTGGCGCACTCCACCTCGATCAGCTGCCGGGCATCCAGAAGGTGGAAGAGAGTAGGATCCGCTTGAGTCAACGCGTTCTCCAGCGTGTTCGTGAAGGCGCCGACCAGCGGCTCGAAATTCACCGGCTGAACCACCGCCCCGCTGCGAGGCATAATCTTGATCAAACCCATGGTCTGAAGTTGGATCTGCGCATCGCGCACCGCGCTGCCGGTCACGCCAAATCGTTCGGCAAGCGCACGAATCGGCGGGAGGCGGTCGCCGGCGGCAAGGCCATCTGATTTAATCTGGCGGATCAATTCCTGGACCAAATCCGGTTGCGTGGAGTGTTCAGAAACAGGCAAAGTTGTCGACATGGGGTTGGAAACCTACAAGTGAACCATTGTGATAATCAACAATTACTTTTGATTATCAGATTATATTGAGTGTTTTGATCAACGAATTGCCCACCGATCGAGCCGTGATTGACATCGGCGTTACCCGCGAAAATATTTCACCTCTCCGCGTTTCCATCTGCCGCTCGTTCCGGCGCGCCAGCGTGACGCTTCTGCTCACGTTGGCTGCAATTACACATACGTGCGCCGCGGGTATTTGAAATTCCCCAGAAATCTACTTCGCCGGCATTGGGGAGTAATGGCGCGGAGCCGGGCAACTGCTTGGCCTCCTGTGAAAAACATACCCCGCTCAAGAAGATCCACGCGACCAACGTCCAGCCACAAGCGCCCGATCTCGATACAAGTCTGCTTCGCATCAGTTCTCTCATGAACGAGAGCGTAGCAACGCACGGCCGGCTGTCCACTTCTGGAATTGGCCGTGATTATTAGCGATCCGGCAGTTTACTTGGCGGGATGAATGCCCGACTCGCCAGCCACTTCAGCGCAGCGGCTTTCCATTGTTCCCAGAGCGGCCCCCTGCACCCATTGAGGCCATGTCCGCCAGAGGGGAGTTCAAGCAGTTCGACCGGGACACGATTTGCTTTCAGGGCGGCGGCGAACTGGCGGCTATTCTCGGGCGGCACGGGTTTGTCATCGACGGCATGCGCAAGGAAGGCGGGCGGAGTGTCGGGGGTGACCTGGGTCTCGTTGGAATAGCGTCGGACGAGTTCGGGCTCAGGATCGGCTCCAAGGAGATTCTCCCGGGAACCGGTGTTCGTATATTTACCCATGGTGACAACGGGGTAAACCAGCCAGGTGAAATCGGGCCGGCAACTCAGCCGTTCGATGGGATCGGGCGAAGCGGCATGGCCGGCGTCGAAATGCGTGGCGGCGGTGGAGGCGACGTGGCCACCCGCGGAGAAGCCGAGTATGCCGATGCGATTCGGGTCGATCCTCCACGCGGCGGCGTTGGCGCGGGTGAGGCGGATGGCGCGTTGAGCGTCGAGTAACGGAACCTGATGACGCAGCCGCGGCAACCGATACTCAAGAATAATCGCGGCGATGCCATGCTCGTTCAGCCATTGCGCGATGGGATAGCCCTCGCGGTCCGTGACGTGGCGGATGTACCCGCCGCCGGGACAGAGCACGATCGCGACGCCGTTGGCCTTGTTGGCGGGCGGAAGGAACACTTCGAGCTCCAGGCTGCACTCCTCCAATGCGCCGTCGCCGATGGGCGCTTTGCCGGGCCAGAGGGCGACGCGCCTGGTTGGCTCCGGCTTGACGAATCCGGCGGGCCTCTGCGCGGACGATGTCAACGCAAACGACATGATAAAAAGACTGATACTGAAAAGAAGATGGGTAGTTTTCATGAAGCGCATTTGTCCGGCCACGAATAATTCTTGGGCTCGACGGATCACGGCGTCGCAACCTCCGCCATCCATTTGCGGAGTCTCGTTTCGAGCTTTTGCCGAAGCGGCTCCAGATCCTCGCTGGCGTACAGATTCTGCAACTCCTGGGGATCCGTTTTCAAGTTGAAGAGTTCATGTCCCCGTTGAGGCAATGGTTTTCCAGCGGCATCGAAGTGGAAGACCAGTTTCCAGTCATCCGTCCGGATCATCCGCATGTGATCCTCCTTGAGGTAGAGCATGTCGTAGGTGTCGAACCACGCGTTCCGCCACGCCGCGTCGCGTTTGCCATTGAGAAGCGGAAGCATGCTTCGTCCATCGAATCGCAACCCTGTGTCAGCTCCCGTGATCTCGATCAGCGTTGGGAGCACATCGATCGTGGACACCATGGCGTCGCTGGTCGATCCCGCCGCTACAACGCCCGGCCAACGCACGATGAAGGGAACGAGCGTCGAATGATCAAACATATTCGGCCTCCGCTCTCTGGTTCCGAGGATTATTCCGTTGCCCTTTCCCAGCAAGCCGTGCTGTCCGACGTTGAAGCCGTTGTCACCGATAAAAAAGACCAGGGTCGTCCCGGTCAAACCGAGCGTGTCGAGCGCGCGGAGCACGCGACCGATGTTCCGGTCCGCGCAGGTGATGTTCGCGTAGTACGAGCGCGTCAGATTGCGGAGCTTTTCTTCGCTCATGGTTGTTTCTGGAAAGTTCTTAAGGTTCAGAACTGTGAGCGTCTTGCCCTCGTAATGCGCGCGATCCTTGTCAGGAACGGCGTCCCACGGCAGGTGCGGCAGGTAGATGCTCAGAAAAAGAAAGAAAGGCTGGTCTCCACGATTCTCAATAAAGTCGATGGCTCGGTCGGCCAGGATGTCGGTGTGCTGCTTGTCGGATCGGAATCGCGGAACCTCCTTTCCGTCGACCAGAAACGGAATCTTCCCGACGGTCTCGATCTTTTTGCCGGGCGCGATGTAGCGAAAGCCTTCCGCGACATCGAAGCCGAATTTCTTCGGGTAATACTTTTCGCCGTATCCGAGATGCCACTTGCCGACCAGTCCCGTGCGATATCCGACCTGTTTCAACTCCGAAGCGATCGTCGGCGTTCCAGGCGGAAGTCCGTTCCCTGAAACCACTGGATTGCCGTGCGGGATAAAATCCGAAATACCAACGCGATGGCTGTAAAGGCCGGTGAGCACCATGGCCCGAGACGGCGAGCAGACCGGTTTTGTAAAACCTCGCGTAAACCGCATCCCCTCCGAGGCGAGTCGATCCATGTGCGGCGTGTGGACTTCACCGTTGCCGTAACTCCCCACCGCCCACCTGGCGTGATCGTCGGTATAAATCAGAATCACGTTCGGTTTCGATGCGTCGGCGGATACGACGAAAAGCCAAAGAGCGGCAAGAAAGTGAATGAGTGTCGGGCGGATTGGCGCGAGTCGAAGCCCAGGTCCGCAACTCGTCTGTTCTCTCATGGGAGGGAGACTAGCAGCGCACGACAGCCTGTCCATTTCCAGGCGCCGGTATTTTTGTCGCCAATTTCAGCCGTTGCGGCTGGAGAACATCCCCGCGCCAGGTCGAACTACTTCGTTCGGAAAGTTTCGCTTTGAATCAGAGCGAGGAGGAGATCACGGAAGTTTGCATTCGCCTTCACGATGGCGTCGATCTCCTTGCGTTCGCTGTAATTCGGAACGCGACCCGTAGCATAGGTCATGAGTTTTGCGGCGAGACAGGAGGAGAACTGGTCGATGTTCTCAACGATCCAACGTTTCAGGTCGATAACATCCTTAATCCTGGTTCCGTCGGGCAACACCGAACTGGCGTCGACCGGAACGTCGACGCCGGGCCACTTGTCTCGCCAACGGCCAACCGGATCAAAATTCTCAAGAGCGAATCCGACGGGATCGATTCGCTTGTGGCATGCGGCGCAGGATTTCTCAGTCGTGTGAGCCGCAAGAAGCTCGCGCGGAGTCGTGGCTCCGTTGGTGTCCGGCGTCAATGCCGGCACGGCCTTTGGAGGCGGAGGCGGCGGAGCGCCAAGAATATTCTCCAGGACCCAGACTCCGCGAAGAACTGGCTGGGTGTCCACCCCGTTTGCGGTGGCCATGAGGACGGCGGCCTGGCCAAGAACGCCGCCATGTCGACTTCCACGTTGCAGGCTGATTCGTTGCATGGATTTGGACTTGGCGTTGTAGCCCTTTTTCAATTCGTAGATGTTTTTCGCCAGTCGACCGGAGACATAGGTGAAGTCGGGATCGATAAAATCTGTCATCGCACGATTCTCCCGCAGCATTTCGGAGAAAAACATTTCGACTTCCTTGCGGGCGCTGTCGGTGTCCGCGGCGGTGAACTTAAATCGGGGATCCGGCATGATTTCGAGAAGCACACGAGTGTCGAGCCATTGACCGGTAAAATGTTGAACAAATGGAGCGCTGGGGCTCGTCGGCAGGAGACGCCTTGCTTCGTCGGCCAGGATTCCGGGATCGGTGAGCCTGCCGCTTTGCGCCTTCCTGAGCAGCTTTTCATCCGGCGGCGCGCTGGTCAGAAAGTAGGCCAGGCGGGTGGCAAGATCATGGTCGTCGAGCCGACCGTCCTTGAGGGCCCGATAAAGAAAGCGAGGTGAAATGAGAGCGTTGCGAATGGCGAGGTGTAAGCCGTCTTCGAAGCTGTGCCCCTCGGCCTGGTGGCCTAGGACGATGCGAAGAAAGACGCCGAGGGTGGTTCCATCGACCGGACGGCGAAAGGCCGCGGTCAGGATTCGTTGGAGGATTTCGCGAGCCCAGGTTTCGTCGGAGGCCCCGGCAGGGCGATTGCCGAGAAAGCGGGCCTGGATTCGCTGCCGCTCCTTGTCGCGCGGACCATCGATGATCTTGTGAGGCCCTTCCATCTTGAGGCAGTGAACTTCGAGCGAGGGGCCGTTTTCAAAAACGTCAAAGACCGCGGTTTCGGCATAGAGGACAGGATTGCCAATGATTGTTTTGAGGATCTTGGCGCGCTGGGCGTTCGTGATTTCGGGAAGCTCTTCGCGGGCGAGCAGAGCCTTGACGCGTTCCCAGCCGGAGCCTCCGCGAAACCCCTGGCCTCGACTCCTTCCCTCAGTAATCGCAGCGGTCTCGATCATGTGATGCCAGGCGGAAAGGTAGCGTGGATTATTCTCATTCCGTTGCTCGAACCAGGCCTTGAGAGCGGCCTTGTCCTCCGCAGTGCGGTCGCTATCAAGCGGAGCATTGGCCCAGTGGACAACTGGGGTTTGGCCTTCGTAAAGCTCGGCCTCGAAGCGGAATTCCTCGGCGGCTTCGGATGTGACCTCAATCTCGTGGAGCAGGCGAAGCGTGGTGTGCTTGGTTCCGTCGGAACTCTCAAAATCGCGGGCGAGGATGCGGACGCGCATCGGTTCGTCCGGCTTCGGACGGAAACTGGAGAGCTTTAGGGTGATGGTATAGACGCCCGACGCGGGCGCCTCGATTCGAGAGGGCCAGGTGCAACTGCGCTGCATGGGGTCGCATTTGAGTCCGAGGCGGAGGGCATCTCCCCGAACGGAGCCGGAGGAGTAGGATATCGCGAGATCTTGCGCGGCGGCTTCCCAGACGGCCGAGACCGGAGCCGGACGGGACGGCGGAAAAAGCTGATCGGCGACCCGGTTGGCTGTATCGGTGTAGGCGTCGAGGAGTGGCGGAGAGAGGACGAGTCCTTCACCGAGGTTGTCGAATCCGTGTCGTTCGCTGTCGACGGGAAAGCCCGGCGGCAACGCGAAATCCTTGAGGCCGAACGAGGCGCGCACGGTGTTGAGATACTCGGTCTGGTTCAATCGACGCGCGAGTGTGCCGCCGATGAGGGTGTTCTCGCTGAGAGATCGATCGACCCAGGCCAACATGGCGCTGCGGATCTCGGGCGTCGGTTGCGGCTTCTTCGCGGGCGGCATTTCGCCCGCTTCGAGGGCTTTAAGGACGCGCTCCCAAAGCTGGAGATTGGCGTGATCGCTCCAATCGACGGCAACCGCGTCCAGGTTGATCTCGCCCTTCTCCGTGTCGGCGTCGTGACAATCCAGACAGTAGTTGACCAGAAAGTCCCGGGTAGGCGCGGGCAGTTCCGCGGCGAGCAGCGGTTTTGCAAAAAGCGCGAAACATAGGGCGGCAATTCGGAAACAACAGGTCATCCGAGGATCAACTGAACAGATGATTCAGATTCCGGCTCGCGTTCGAAAAGCGATCCGTTTCGAGACCCATTTTCTGCATCAACGAAAGGTAAAGATCGCCCAGCAGCGGAGCATTCTTCGAGCCCCGTTCAATGGCGATATGTCGGCCGTGCTTGAAACCGCCGCCCGCGACCAGGGTGGGTAGATTCGAGTTTGCATGCCTGCTGGCGTCGCCCATGCCAGTGCCAAGCAGAACGATTGTGCTGTCCAACAAGGGCCGCCCCGAAGCGTCCGTCTTCGCCTTGAGATGATTCAGGAATCCATTGAAGCAACGCATGTGCTCGGTTTCGACCTTGACCAGATCGGCGATGGTCTCGGGATCGTTGCCGTGATGCGAAAGGGCGTGATAGCCGGCCTGAAGCGTTTCACCGTTGATCGTGAACACCTGGCCGAGGCCGCCAATGAAGAGCGACAGCACGCGGGAGGAGTCGGTCTCCAACGCGAGCGCCATGAGATCATACATCAATGTCTCCGCCTCCAACTGAAGGCTCGGGGCGATCGGATCGTAATCTGGAAGTCGATAATCCGTTTTCGGAATCGGGTCATTGATGCCGTCGATCTGCCGCGTCATACGTTTCTCAACTTCGCGCAGAGAGTTGAAATACTCGTCCAGTTTGGCTTTATCCGATTGGGAAACACTCTTCTGCAATCGCCGTGCGTCTTCGAGAACGGCATCCAGCGAACTCTGTCCGGAACGCAGAAGATATTCATTGCGCGCTCGATCCTCCGCCGATGCGAAGAGTCGATTGTAAAGCACGGAGGCCCGCTGGACCATGGGCAGCGGAATCCCCTGCTTCGTGTGGCTGATGAACTTGCTGGATTTCCCGGCGGAGAGTTGGATGGAGGGAAAGCGCGACTTCTGGCCGATCTTGTCGGCGATCATCTGGTCCAATGAGTAACTTCCCGGCGTCTGGCCGCAGACGAAGTTACTCCAATTGCCGTGGCCATTTCCTGCGCGATGATCGAGCCCGGAGAAGACCGTAAAGTCCTCGCGGTGATCAGCCAGCGGTTTTAGCAACGTCGGCAGTTCATAGCCCGCGCCCGCCTGGTCCGGAAAAAACGCTTTCTGGTGAAACCCGAGATACGTGCCGATGCAGACGAAGCGTTGTGCGGAGGCCGATTCAGACGAAGCTTCCGCGGAAAAGGATTCCAGCATCGGCAGCGCAATTGAAACCCCCGCAGCCTTGAGAAAACGACGTCGATTGGTTGAACAGTTTTCGATCATGATGGGCACGGTCTACGAGACAACGAATTCAGCCGGAGATTGCGTAATTGTCGAGACACTAATTGCCCAATTCCGATCCGATGAGGCATGGGCGGGCCTGACGCGGGCTAAAGCACGGGAGGCAGTCCCGCGGACTCGCCTGTTTCCTTCCTCAACGGAAACTTGGGTTTCCAGGTAGGATGCTTCTGCGTGAGCCACGCGCGAATCTTCCTGGAGAGAGCCGACGCGATCAAAGGTTTACTTTGGATAAGGTTCGTTTTCTCCCCGAGATCCTCGCTTAAATTGTAAAGCTCCCAGCCGTCGGCCTCGTAGAAATAGAGCAGCTTGTAGCGATGGCCATCCATCTCATCGATCGCGACCACGCAGGGTTGGGCGCGCGCGTCCATGTAGCCGGGGAACAGATAGAAGATGGGTTCGCGGGCGCGCTTGAGGTTGGGATTGAACAGCAGATCGGCGAAGGATTCGCCATCCAGCGGATGTTTGGCCGCTGACGGCATCCAACGCCCGCCGGCCAGCCTCAAATAGGTCGGGTAGTAGTCGATCGAATGGACCATGTGATCGGTCACGGTGTTGGCCGGAATCACGCCCGGCCAATAGGCGATCAGAGGCACGCGAACGCCGCCTTCGGTGAACATGCCCTTCTTCCCGCGCAACGGAAGGTTGTCCTTGTGCGTGCCTCCGTTGTCGGAAGTGAAGAGGATCAGGGTATTGTCCGCGAGACTGTCGCTTTCGTCGCCGTCACCGTCAGGATCTCCAATCAACTTTAGAAGACGGCCGATGGTCAGGTCGACGCTGCGGACGAAGCCAACGAACTCATCGCCACCTGCCGCCGCCTTCAGATCCGGACGAGACCTGACCGGACCGTGCACCGCGTAGGGATGCAGCTGAAGATAGAATGGTTTCCTGCCGGCAGCGAAGGTCCGCAGGGTTTCTTCCATCGCGTCGGAAAGCGCGTCGCTCACATGCTTCGGAGAACCGAGCAGCGCCATCGGGAAATCGTATTTCTTCAGATAGGCTTCGGTGTAGGGAGCGCCGAATCGATCGAAGTCGCCGCGCCCCAATTTGTTAAATTTCCAGTCTCCCCCGCTCCCTTGTTTGGCGAAACAAACCGGTTGATGACCCTGGCCAAAGCCTCCGATGTTGATATCGAAGCCGACGTTCTCCGGCAGCGTGGCATCGCCTCCCTGATGCCCGCCAACGTGGTACTTTCCGATGTGGGCCGTGGCATACCCATTTTCCCGAAGCGCCTCCGCCACGGTGACCGCGTCTGCCGCGACGTCCTCAGTTTGCTTCGGTCCCAGAAATCGGGCATTTTCCCGCGTGATGCCGGGTTTCCCGTGCCGGTTCAGATTCCCCACGATGTAGACATCGTTGTTAATCCGAGCGGGATACTGTCCTGAGAGCATGGCGGCCCGGGTCGGCGCGCAATTTGGCTGGGTGTAGGCGTGCGTGAAGCTAAGTCCGCCGGCAGCTAGTTTCGCCAGATTCGGCGTGTCATACATCTTCGGATTCGTGCCCATGGTGGATTGGGAAACGCCGATTTGATTCCAGCCAAGGTCATCCACCATGCAAACGACAATGTTGGGTTGCCGTTTCAAATCAGAAAGTCGCGCCGGCTGAAACGCCGGATTCTTGTGCGATGCCAACTTAATCGGAGCGGCTGCGACGACTTCAGAGGCCTGCATGCTGGTTCCTTCAATCTCCCCCAACAATCGGAAGACCAGGTCGCTGCCAGCGCCGCCCGCTCCGGTCCATTTCCCCCTTGAGCTGGCATTCTTACGAATGGCCCGACCGCCAGAATAGCCGTCGCCGCTGTTCATGCGAAACCTCAAGTCGGAACCTTTGCTGCTCAAAACTATGGCATAGGCGCCGGGCTCCAGCGCTTGCGCGGATTCGAATTCCACCTTGAGAGGGCCTCCTTCGCCCAGACCGTCCGGTAAGTTGCCTGAATCCTCAAACAGAGCGTCGCCGACAGGAAAGCCCTCCGCGGCGCCATAGACTGACACCGTCAGATCCTTGACGGATTCGACACCGCCCATTTGCAGAATAAGTCCGCGCAGATTTCCAGACTTCTTCACGACGAAGGTCTGCCCCTTGTCATTGCCAGCGGCCACCTTGGTCCATCCCCCCGCGCCCTTCGGCTGAACCAGTTGTTCTGACTTATCCGCAACGCCCAGGTTGAGCGCGGCCATCAGAGACAGTTCTAAAGACAGGGCCGTGAGGACAGCCGTCGTGAGGAAAATCTTTTTCATTATTTCATTCATAAAGCGCTAGGACGTGAAGCAATCGTTGCTCGGTAATATTTAGTGAGGGCCGCTTTCAATCGGGCTTCAAGTATCTCACGCCCAGGTCGCGCGGCAATGGCGTGACTTGATTGGCGGCGCCCCACTTGTCCCACGCGGCGGAGAGTTGTTTGACCTTCTCGGGGAACTTTCCAGCGAGGTCGTTCATTTCAATGCGGTCCTGAGTGAAGTCGTAAAGCTCCCAGGGTTGGTCGTCGAGCGCGACCAATTTCCATTTGCCCTGACGCACGGCGCGGTTGCCCTGGTGCTCAAAGAAAAGCGTGCGCTCCCCTCCTCCGTTGTTGAGCTGGGCGACCAGATCCGTTCCCGGCAGCGAAAGCTTTCCTTCGTAGGTCGTGCCGGCGGCGGCGACCGCAGTCGGGAGGAGATCGATAATGTGAGCCGGTTGGTGGACGATGGAGCCGGGTTTGGCTTTCAACCCGGCGGGCCAGTGTACGATGCCGGGCGACGCGATGCCGCCTTCGTGATTAAAGTGCTTGTAAAGCCTCCACGGCGTGTTGGACGCATTGGCCCAGGCGGAGCCCACGCTGTGGAAAGTGCCGGGAATGCCCATTTGTTCGATCATCTTTCCCTTGTGGAGGATGTTCTGATTGCTGGAGACGATATCGAAACCAAAGGGATCCCATTCGAAGCAAGCGCCGTTGTCGGAGGTGAAGACGATGAGGGTATTTTCCAATTCACCGGCGCGCTTCAAATCTTCGATGACTCGTCCGAGCTGCTGGTCGAGTCGATCGATCATCGCGGCGTAGATCGCCATACGACGGGCAAGGTCGAGTTGGCGATCTTTGGGGAGCGTGTTCCAGGCGGGATTCACGCCAATCTTGGTCTCGCCGTAGTTCCTCCAGTGTGAGCGTTTGCTAAGCTCAGTGTGTCCGGGAACGATGCCCAGGCTTTTCATTCGTTTCAGCCGCTCCGCGCGCAGTTGATCCCACCCGCCATGATAACGATCAGCATACTTGTCGACTTCTTCCCTGGGAGCGTGCAACGGGAAGTGCGGCGCATTGAACGCGAGATAGAGAAACCAAGGTTTTGCTGGCGTCTCGCGCGCGAGCTTCAGAAATTCGAGGGCGTGATCGGTGACAGCGTCGGTGGCGTAGAATTTTCCCTCCGGGTATTGGCGGGCTTTTCGTCCCTTCGGAAATCGAACGAGATGATCGGGATCGAAGAATCGCTTGGCGCTGACCAGCGTGCCGTAGAATTCCTCGAAACCGTTCTGAGTCGGATCCGGCGTGCCGAGGTGCCATTTGCCGGACATAAAACAACGGTAGCCAGCCGGCGCCAGAACCTGGGCGATAGTCTGAGCGTCGTCGGAAACTACGCCGCGATAGCCGGGGCGGCCCAGATCATTTGTCGTCATGTGCCCCAGGCCGACGCGATGCGGATATTGGCCGGTGAGCAGCGCGGCCCGCGAAGGGCAACAGCGCCCGGTGTTGTAAAACTGGGTCAATCGCACTCCTCCGCTGGCCAGCGCGTCGAGGGTGGGCGTCCTAATCTCGCCGCCGAAGCATCCGAGGTCGCTGAAGCCGAGATCGTCCGCGAGGACGTAGAGAATATTGGGTTGTTTCGCGGCGCTTGCCGGCGTCACTAAGATGCCGATGGCGTAAATGATTGAGAGTAAACGAGAAAGCGTTTTCATGAGGATTACTTCTTGAGGCGTTCGTCGATAAGGCCGGAAAGCCGCTTCACCAACGCCCCATTCGCTCCGGCGATGTTCTTTGTTTCACCGACTGCGGAAGCGTGATCGTACAATTCCGTATAGCCGTCTTTGTGGAGAATCAATCGATGCGTCCGGGTGCGAACCGTCTTCATGTTGTTGCGATAGGCGAAAGCCGGATGACCTGGAGCCGCCGGGTTCTTCAACAACGGCAATAGGGAAACGCCATCCGCGAAGTCGGGCCTGGGCAGCCCGGTCAATTCACACAGCGTGGGAAACACATCGAGCGTTTCGACCAGCGAATCGGTGGCCTTGCCCGGCTTCTTTATGCCGGGATAAGAGACGATCAACGGCGAACGCAGCGATTCCTCGAACAGGCAGTGCTTGCCCCAGATGGCATGCTCACCGAGGTGCCAGCCATGATCGCCCCAAAGGACGACGACCGTGTTCTTGTCGGCGCCGGCCTTCTTCAGCCGCGCCATTAATCGCCCCACCTGCGCGTCCGCGTAGCTTACGCAGGCCGCGTAGTGTTTCCGGACTTCGATGGCAAACGCCGCGTCGGAGTTCGGGTCGCGATTCCAACGGTTGTATTTCATGAACTCGCCGGACTTGTGCCAGGTGCTGCGCCAATTCGGTTTGGCCGGGTGCGGAGTCGGAGGGAGTTCGACATCGTCGTAAAGCTTTCGGTATTTGGCGGGCGCGCCGAAGGGCAAGTGCGGGCGCAGGATGCCAACCGCCAGGAAGAAGGGCTTGTCCTTGTCGGACGTCAGTTGATCCATCTGACGCAGGGCCTCGTTCATCGCGATTCCGTCCGGATAAATCTCGTCTGGCCCCTCCAGCGCTTGAAACAGATCCATGTCCTTGGCATTGCCGCGAATCTCGCCGTTGGCCAGGCCGTGCATCCAACCGCGAGGATGCTGCCAGGCGCCGGCAGGCAGCAAATGTCGATCCCAGGAGTTCGGCATTTCCGGTTGTTTCGGGTCGTCCCAATCCTTGCCGCCTCGCCCGCCGGGATGATGCGACACCTTGCCCACCGAGACCGTCGTGTAGCCATTTTCACGAAACCAGGCAGGCATGCTGGGCGGCGGCGCGCCGGACTTGCCATTCATTTTCGCGCCGCGCAGGAACAAGGCATTGTTGCTCCCCGAGCCGTAGCGCCCGGTCAACAGCGTATAGCGCGACGCTCCGCAGGTCGGAGCCTGGACGTAGTGACTGCGAAAGACGCGTCCGCCCGAGGCCAAACGATCGATGTGCGGCGACTTAATGTAATCGACGCCAAAGCAGGCCAACTCCGGTCGCAGATCATCGATGCAGATCAGCAGCACATTCGGTCTGGGTTTCGCGGCAACCGCGACCGCGCAAAAGATGAAGGTAAGAAAAAGCGTTGCGATGAAACGGGTCTTCATGTCGATGTGTTTGGACGATTGAGTTTGGAACGCCGAGAGTATTTCACTTCGAAATTGAATGACGAGCCCAGGGAACAGCAGACGCAAAAGGAAGAATCACCCGCAGTCGGAACATTGTTGGCGATGGGCATATGCTTTGGCGCGGCATTCGGATCGGTGTTTGGCAACACCGGAGCAGGCCTGGCCATGGGAATATCATTCGGAATCTGTATCGGCGCCGCCATGGACGCTCGGGCCCGTAAAAACGCCTGAAGCCATCTTCGTCCGGAGGTTATCTTTTCTTCAATTTGTATCGATTGGGATCGTATCCCGCCTCGCGACGCTTCGCCTCCAACCGTTTCCTGAGACTGCTGAGCCGCTCGGCATGTTCCGGCTTTTTAGCCAGATTCATAAATTCGCCCGGATCGTTTTCCAGATTGAACAACTCCTGCCCCTTGGCGCCAAAACCCCAATGCGTATAGCGCCACTCATGCGTGCGGATGGACTCTCCGCCGCTGCGACTGATGGTGAAGGCCAGCGACTTCTTCCAATCCGTCGAAACCGGATCGTGCAACAGCGGAACGAGACTCGTGCCGTGCAGCCCCGCCGGCGGAGTTAGCCCGGCCATCTCAGCGAGCGTGGGATAGAGGTCAATCAATTCGGTAATGTGGCTGGTCGCCCGACCATGCGGCTGCTTGATCCACGGCGCCCGCAAAATAAACGGCACACGCGTGGCCTCTTCGAAGAGATGCTGTTTCTGGAATTTATTGTGATGCCCCAGCAGGTATCCGTGGTCGCTGCTGAACACGACAATGGTGTTCTCCTTCAGCCCCAGCGCATCCAATGTGTCGAGAACCTTGCCGACCTGCGCGTCCATGTAGGAAATGCTCGCGTAATAGGCCTCCAGTAAACCTTTGTGCAGTTCGGGCGTGACGCCATAGCGGCTGATGCTCTTGTAGTCGCGAATGATCCCGGGCACATCGTCCAGATCGCCTTCCGGAACGAAGGGCGCAATCATCGCCTCGCGGTCGTAGCGATCGAAGTATTTCGACGGCGCAACCAAGGGGACATGCGGGCGCACAAAACCGCAGGCCAGGAAGAATGGCCGCTTCTGATTGCGCTTTAGAAAACCGATCGCCGCCACTGCAGCCATCCCATCGGCATGAAGCAAATCGCCGCCCTCGGCCTCGACGCCCGTGAACGTCTGCGAACCTGTGTCCTTCGGCGACCACTGTGTCTTCACCCCCGGCGCGTGTTGCTCCGGCGCCTTGATGTTGACGACCTCGTCCCACGATTGCGGATCATCATGCACGGCGGTCCCGGCGATGATCTCGGTCGGAATGCCCATGTGGTAGATCTTACTGACCCGGCCCACGCGGTAGCCGTTTTGCCGGAACAGTTGGGACATGGTCACAACGTTCGGCATGTTCACCCGCAGGTTTCCCGAATTGCCCAGCATGCCATTGGTGTAGGGATAGAGACCGGTCATCAATGAAGCGCGGGACGAGCCGCAAACCGGATACTGACAATGCATATTCTCGAAACGAACGCCTTCACGGGCCAATCGATCAAGCATCGGCGTCTTGCATTGCGGATGACCGAAACCGCTCAGCGCGGTGTTCAGGTCATCGGCCATTAGCAGCACGACATTCGGCCGGCTCGGAGCCGCAGCGGCCTGCATTCCGCCATGCGAAACAAATGTGAGGCACAACACCGCCGCCCCGATGAGGGCGCGACGACAAGAATCGGAAATCGTTTTCATTTGATTGAAGGAGAGAAGTCTCTCGAGTCGAATTCGTGGAGATCGCTATTTCTTAACTTTGACGCCGGTCTTCCTGGCCCAGGCGTTCCATTTATCAGTCAGTTCGGCGACGAGTTCGCGATGTTGGGCGGCCAGATCGTGCGCCTCGGTTCGATCGCTGGAAAGGTCGTAAAGTTCCCAGGTTTTGGCATGCTTGTCCCAGGCGAGTTTCCAGTCGCCTTTGCGGACCGCGCGATTGGAGGACCAATGCCAATAGAGATGCTCGTGCGGCTCGCGCTCCCTGCCCTGAAGAACTCGAAGGAGACTCTTGCCATCGAGGGAAATTATTTCACCGCCAAACTCAGGATGCGCGTTCGGATACTCGGCCTTGGCCATGTCGAGAAAGGTCGGCAGAAAATCGATAATGTGCCCCACCTGCTCGGTGCGAACCCCGGGCTTAATGGCTTTCGGCCAGCGGGCGACGAGCGGCGTGGCGATGCCGCCTTCGTGGCAATACTGCTTGTAGCGGCGGAACGGCGTGTTCGACGCAGTCGCCCATCCGGGTCCAACGTGGGAATAAAACTCCTTCGGGCCGGGAACCTGATTCGGATCATTGCCGCCCGGCGTTTCCGCGCAGCCGCCATTGTCGGCGAGGAAGAGAATCAAGGTGTTGTCGGCGACGCCGAGTTCATCGAGCGACCTGAGCAGCCGTCCTATGTTTTGATCCACAGAGTCAATCATCGCCGCGTAGACCTCCATTCGGAGCTGCTGCCATTCCGGGTCAATGGATTTCGCTTCATCCCAGGCTTTCGCAAGCCCGTCGCGTTTCTCCACTTTCCACTTCCGGTCGATCAGTCCGAGCTGCTTCTGACGCGCGAGACGTTGTTGCCTCAGAACATCCCAGCCCTGCGCATACTTGCCTTTATACTTCGCGATGTCTTCCGGCTTGGCATGGAGCGGATAATGCGGCGCGGTATACGGGAGATAATGGAAGAACGGCTTACCCGAGGCAGCGTGGGTCTTAATCGTCTTGATAGCGTGATCCGTGAAGGCGTCGGTCGTGTAGTAGTCCTCAGGGAAATCGTCGAACTCGAGGAACTTGTCGTTGTGGCCAAAGGGCCGCACGCGGCCGCCCTTGAACTTGGGATCGGGAATTTTGGGATTGAAGAAATTGCAGCACCCGTCCCACAAACCGTAGGCCTCGTCGAAGCCCCGATCGTAAGGGCGCGTCCCAGGCTTTCTGCCATTGTGCCACTTGCCAGACATGCCTGTCTTGTATCCCGCATGGCGCATGGCCTCCCCCAGCGTCAGCATGTTCTTCGTGATGAGTTGTTCCTGCCCACGGCCGCCGTTGCGGGGATAAAGGCCGGTGAGCAGCGAGGCACGGGTCGTCGTGCATTTGGCGTTGTTGTAGAACTGGGTGAAAAGCATCCCCTCGGCCGCGAGGCGATCGATGTTGGGAGTCTCGATCTCCGAGCCGTAGCAACCGATGTCCGACCACCCCATGTCGTCGACCATGATCAGGATGATGTTGGGGGGCGGCTGAGCGGCGGCGTTCGCCCGACCGCCGACGCATACCAGCGCCGCGACCAGAAAGAAGAAGCTAATGCGGAAGATGTTTTTCATGGGGCGACGGCAGTCTCATAAAAATGAAATCCATTGTCGATTCCTTGCGTGAGATCGGATTGCGAGAATCCCATCGCGAAAGACGGATTGAGATCGGCCCGATCACGAAATCGGGAGAATGACTGGAATTCTCCCTATTGGCGTTCCGGTCGGGATGGGCGCGTTCGTCCGTTATCCCCGACCCATCGCCATTCCACGGACTTGTGTCTCGACGTTCTGTGGCAGCCCATATTGGGCAAGCTCATCCAGGAGTTTCCCCCAGTCCCGATCGGTTCCTGATCCGATTACTGCATTGATTCGCATGGCCACCGTCGAGTCGGCGAATGACTTTACCTCGGGATAGGTTTCCTCGAGAAAACGCCGAACCTCGCCGCGCCCGCGAATTCGGTATTTCTGGTGATAGCGCTCCGCCAGCGTGAAGCGATCGATTGGGAGTATCCGGGTCGCCACGGCCTCTGGAGCAATGTCCAGTTTAGCCGCGTGGGCCAGCAGGGATTGCTGCGCTGCCGCCTCCTGGCTGGCGCTTCGTGAAAAGACCGCATGCAGGTATTGCCGGCTATGGGCATTCGACTGGCAGCGATGTTGAGTCCAGAAACGATCCAACAGGGTTTCATAGCTCAAAACGCCCGGATCGTAGTCGATCGAGATCGCCTCAGTATGATCGCCGATAGACCGATAGGTTGGATCGGACGTCGTGCCTCCGCAGTAACCCACACGGGTCCGCCAGACGCCCTGCATGATTCCGAACTCGGAATCGGGACCCCAGAATCAGCCCAGACCGAACGTGGCTGTCTCAAAAGGCCTCCCAGCCGCCTGCAAGTCCAGGGGCAAAGCGAGCGCCGCGGAACGTCCATCCTCAAGGGGAAGAACGAGTGATTTTTGTTCGTGTGTGGATGTCTGCGTGTTCATCTTTTTTTAGCGTTAAATTTGTCGATCTAGAATGAGGTTCTGGATGTCGCCGGGTCAAGAACTCCAGGCTGGTCGAGTATCCGCCGGCCTCTGTCGCGCAACGCCAGAGGCCAGTGGCAAGGCCCAGTCCGACTCGAAGCAAAAGAGAAGCGACTGACTTCGAAACTGTAGCCGCACAATTAAATAAGGAAGGATCAGATCGCACACCCGCGCCAAGAAAATGAAGCGACACTCCCATCAAAGAAACGATTTCGGATAATGGGTTGTGTCGTGGGAAAACAAAAACAAAAGGCCAGTTTCACTTCCGAAATCCACGTTTCTATTCTGGATTTCAAGCGATGGAAGCAAAGGAATCCCCTCAAGCTATTAGGCTTCAAGGGGTTGCCAAAAATGGCGGAGAGGGAGGGATTCGAACCCTCGGTGCCCTTTCGAGCACGCACGCTTTCCAAGCGTGTGCCTTAGACCACTCAGCCACCTCTCCGCGACAGGGGCCGGACAATCTGTCGAACTCTGCCAGCCCGTGCAATGTTTTTTCATATCGCATGCCAGTTCTCACGGATTAATGTTCTGCATTAGTTTTTCTGAGGCCAATCACAATTCCTTTTGAATAGCCCCCCTTCAGGCTGAGTCGAGTTTACAGTTGCTACGCATACGTATAAAAATTCCATCGATGTTGAACGGCCCATTTTCAAACCTACAACCGGAGCAAAACCCATGAAAAAAAGCGTATTACAAGGATCGGCGCTCCTCTTCGCCATCGCTCTCACCGCAGTCTCCTCAGCCTGTTACACGCAAACCGTCTCGACCTCGCATCCTCCTGTGACCGTCGAGGGCCCGCCGCCCTCGTCCGACCCAGTTACCGCCCCAGGAGTCGTGCAATTGCCGCCCACCCTGCCCGTGCTTTCTCCCGGCGTGGCGGAAATCGTAAAATTGGCCCAGTCCCAACTCGGCGAGGAGACGATGTTGAATTACATCAACGAATCGCCACAAGCATTCAATCCCACGGCTGAAGAATTGATTTTTCTGGCCGATATCGGCGTATCCAACGATGTGATCAACGCGTTGATCAGAAAATCGGGCACACCCTTGACTGCGGGCGATTTCGCCCCAGGCGCCGCGCCCGCGCCGCAAGTCGCCGCACAGCCGGCCCCCGCGCAACCCGCGACAGCCGTCTTCGGTTCGCCCTCCGCCACTCCGCTGCAAGCCCCAGCGACGCCAGCGCAAAACGTAGTTTACACAGCGGCTCCAGAGCAGGCCATCGAAGAGCCGGCGCTGGTTCAATATGTGCCCGCTCAACCCGCTGCAACACAGACCGTCGTTTATGAAATCGAGGAACCCGTTGCCTACTTTGAGCCCGCCCTCGATCCCTATGGAACCTGGGTGAACGTCGCGCCCTACGGGCGGTGTTGGCAACCCACGGTCGCCACGCTCAACGTCAACTGGCGTCCCTACGGTGATCGTGGTCGTTGGTTGGACTCGGATTACGGCTGGTACTGGCAGTCCGACTACAGCTGGGGCTGGGCGCCGTTCCACTATGGCCGCTGGCATCAACACAACCACCACGGCTGGGTCTGGACGCCCGGACGTGATTGGGGGCCCGCCTGGGTCAGCTGGAGACGATCCAACGCCTACGCTGGTTGGGCTCCCCTGCCCCCCTACGCTCACTACCGCAGCGGCTATGGCTTCAGCTACCACAATTCCCACGTCGGCATCCATTTCGACTTCGGGCTGAGTTCCCATCACTACAACTACCTGCCTTTGCGTCACCTCCATTCCCATCAACCGCACCATCACTACGTGGATCGCCACCGCGCGCACGTCGTGCATGGGCAGACGCGGGTGATCAACCACCATAATAAAAGCCGCTCGGCGACCCTCGTCAACCGCGGCGTGGATCGCGAAGAAATATCCAAATTGACACGCCAGGAAATACAGCGTGTTCGCGTGCTGGATCGTCCGGCCAACGGTCGATCGGTCGTGCAGCCGGATCGCCTCGTCAAGAACGGCGACAGCCTGGCCATCTATCGCGGCGCCCCTCAAACGGCCGCTACAGGTTCGACACGAGTCTCGCGCGGAGCCGGCTCCGGCTCCAGTCGATCGGAATCCGGACGATCGTCCGCGACGACGACGGCCACTGGGCGCAACGGCGCAATCTCGGGCGTCAGACCCGATGGCGGCGCGCCTGTCCCTCGTTCCATCGTCAGCCGGACAACTGCCAGCCCCTCGAATCGTCAGGCAGGAAGCGGCCGCACCGCCGTGCCGAGTTCAGCCGCTCCCACGACCACAGCCGCAAGCTCAACGCGAACTCACGGCGGCGCCCCGCTCACGCTGAAAAACCGTCCCGTTCCCCGCGCTCGCTCCGGCTCCGCACGTCCGTCAGCGAGCACAGCCCAATCTCGGAATGCCGCCTCCGGGCAACCGAGCCAACCCGCGAATCGAGGCCTCAGCCTGACGGCGCCGAGGCCGATCACCTCCACACCC
>JBLHKZ010000009.1:0-46963 GCA_047618185.1 Limisphaerales bacterium | reverse complement strand
TTTGACAATGACGGCGATTATGACGCGGTCTCCGCCAATGCTCTGCCGCAACGGGCTCGGTTTTCCCAGAATTTCGGAACGACCGGGTTGTTTACGCCGTCAACCGGGACTTCTCTTGCGTCGGAGATCTCCAACGATATTTTCGAGGCGCGAGCGATCGAGTTGGGAGATATCGACCGTGATGGCGACTTGGACGTGGTCATCGGAAATTTTGGAGCCGTCAATCGATTCCATCCCAATACCGCCAATTTGAATCCCTTCAATGGCGTCGGCAGCGACACCTTGGATGATCCGGACGTCTCGGACTCGCGCGACGTCAAGATTGCGGACGTTAATGGAGACGGCTACGACGATATCATCGTCGCCAACACCACGCACAACATCCTCGTTAACGGGGATTTTGAAAAAGGCGATCTCTCCGGATGGCTGAATGTCCCGAGTGTCTTCGGCGGAAAATTCTTTATTAATAACGGCGGTTTTGATCCGCCTCTGCCGAGTCCCGACGGACCGATGCCCGCTATTTCCGGGGCTAACAGCGCGCTCGCGTCGCAGCCGCTCCCATTCGGACTCATGGCAGAACACAGGTTGGTGCAAACCGTGGCGATTCCGTCGACCGCGACCATTGCAACGCTTTCTTGGGTGCATCAAGTCCGAAGTCACGCCGCGCTGGGACCCACTCAATTCTATCGCGTTGAGGTTCTTAGCCTAACCGGCGGGCCGGGGACGATTACGGTCTACACCACGGCGACCGGCGATCCCGCGTTACAGGGCTTGACGCAGTTTAATGTCAACGTGAGCGCATTTATCGGACAAACGGTTGAGTTGACCTTTCGCGTGCATCCTGAGATCTCCGCGTTCAATGTGCACTTGGATAACGTGCGACTCGATATCGGCAATGAGTCTCAAGTCCACCTGAATAACTCTGGCCTTCTCGGCGGCGGTGGAGGAGGAGGCGGAGGCGGCGGAGGTCTTTTTGCCGACGGATTGAGCATACCCGCCACGGCTGTCGCGTTGGCTTTGGGGGATATTGACAAGGACGGCGACCTGGACCTGGCCGTCGCGCGAAGCCTCACGAATACCTCGCAGGTCCTGTTCAATGACGGGAATGGCGTTTTCAGCGGCGCGATCAATCTGGAGGTCTTCCCGGTTGGCTCAGATTCGTTGTCCATCGCGATGGGCGACATCGACTCGGACGGCGATGTGGATGTCGTTGTGGGGCACGACGGCCGGAACCGTATCAGTCTGAATCAATTTCAGGAAACCGGCGGCGTCAGGACGATGACCGACACCAATGTTTTCGATGTGACGATCGACAGCGACACGACCTCAGCCATCCTGCTCGAGGATGTCGACGGGGATGGCGATCTGGATGTCATTGCGGGCAACGGTGATGTGATGGGCGTGGGCCAACGCAACCGTCTCTACCTGAACAACGGCACGGCAAATCCTTTCGCCGGAATCGCCGGCACGGATATCACGACGGACGCGGACGTAACCGTTTCTCTGGTCCTGGGGGATGTGGATCGTGACGGCGATCTGGACCTGATTGCCGGCAATGTAAACGGTGCCAATAAGCTCTATCTCAATGATGGAACGACCTCGCCCTTTGCCACGACCGGCGTTGGTATTCCAATTGGAGCCGTACCCGTCGAGGTTCTCGACACCCGCGATGTGATGCTCGTCGACATCGATCGCGACGGCGATTTGGATTTTTTTACGGCCAATCATGGCGCGGGAATTAAAAACTATTTCTATCTGAGCGACGGCAGCTCCAGTCCGTTTGCCAATTCGATCGCCCGGGAAATCCACCCTTCCGGGCGGCTCCCGAATACGGTCGCCCAGGCCGCCGGAGACTTCGATGGCGATGGAGATCCGGATCTGGTGATGGTCAATGGCTACCTGAACCTCGAAGAAAATCTGTTTATTCTAAACAGCGACACGCCCACGCTGTTTGGCAACAACGCGATCACTCAGACAGCGACTCTGGATTCGCATCTTACCGTGGATGTCGTCACCGGCGATCTGGACGGCGACGGAGATATCGACGCGATCGTCGGCAACTTCGGACAGCCCAACCGTCTCTACCTGAACGACGGCTCCAGCGCGCCGTTTGAGAATGTCACGGGGAGCGATATCACAGCCGACGCCCACCAGACGAAAACGCTGGAACTCGTGGATATTGATAGCGACGGCGATCTGGACCTGATCGAAGGCAATCAGTTTGAGTTGAACCGAATCTATTTGAACAATGGCACGGCGGATCCGTTCAACGGCGTTACGGCCATCGATATTGGGGTCGACATGGGCGCCACTGTCGGCCTGGCGGTCGGTGATTACGATTGTGACGGCGCTCTCGATCTTGTGGTCGCAAATTCCGACGGCCTGGTGTTGCTTTATTTGAACAACGGGAGCGGGGATCCGTTTGCGGCGGTCAACGGCGGCGTTATGTTTGATTTCACGGTGTTTGGGTTGACGCCGAGCGACGTTGCGATGGGGGACATTACCGGAGACGTTTTCCCCGATGTCGTTGTCGGTGTGAGGGACTCTGTGAATTTGGTCCTGGAGAACAGTGGCATTGGCAGCGTGGCCACCAGTCTTACTCTCGGAGTCGATTTCTCAGGCGGCGCCAATACGACCGCGATCGAGTTGGCGGACCTGAACTCCGACGGCACACTTGATGTGGTCGAGGCGGTGAGCGGCGGACCCAACCAAATATGGTTGAACACGGGCATGGGAGGCGCCACCACATTCGGCGAATCGCCGTATTTTAATCGCTTCGGCGGCGACGATCTTGGATTCGATTTCAGCGAGACACAGGCCATCGCTGTGCATGACGTCAATCTGGATGGGGCTTTGGATATCTTGACGGCCAACGGAACGTCCCTCAATCCAGAGCCGAACCTGCTCTACTTAAGCGGCGGAGCCGCCTTAGGCGGCGGCGGGGGCGGCGGCGGCGGCGGGGGAGCAGCCAACCCCTTCGCGAATTCTGCGGGAATGGCCTACGCTCCGGATCTACTGGCCTCGTCGGGAATCGCGGTGCAGGACATGACCGGGGATGGCTTGCCGGATGTCTTTGAGGGCAATGGCGATGCCGCTGCGCCGGGCGTCAATCGACTCTTCAGTCGCAAGAGTTTCAATGTTCGTCCGGCGATTGCCAATTCGCTCCGGGTCGACACCGAAGCCAGCAATATCACGGCGGCCAAATTGACTCCGACTGAAAACGTGCCGCCGAACACTTTCGTCGATTATTTCCTCAGCAACAACGGCGGCGCTCGATATTATCAGATCATTGAGGGGCAGCAATTCGTCTTTCCGACGGCGGGCACGGATTTGCGTTGGCGCGCGGAACTCCGATCCCTGGCGCCCCAGACCACTCCGATCGTGGATCAGATCGATATCACCGGGCCGGCTGCGAACGCCGCGCCAGTCTTGACCGATATTAACGTGATTGTGGTGGAGGATTTGTTTCGAGATTTCACCGTGGCTGACTTCCTGAGCGCCTACTCGGACGGGGATAATGACTCAATCCAATTCATTCGAGTTTCCAGTTTGCCGACCGTTGGCGACTTGACCTTGGATGGGGTCGCGGTCGGCCCGGGGCAAGCTGTGCCGTTCGGAGATGTCGAAAAGTTGAAGTATCGGCCGAACGCGCAATTCAACGGAGTGGACTCCTTTGTATGGAACGCATTCGATGGCACGGCGTTCGCGATCGCCAATCGCAACGTCAATATAACCGTGGCGCCCGTGGCGGACACACCCGCGGTGGTGGACAGTAGCACGGATGAGGATGTGCAAACCTTTAGCGGGTTGCGAATCAGTCGAGCCGCTGGCGACAACCTGGAAGTGACGCACTTCAAAATCACCAATATCCGAAATGGCGTGTTGTATCAGAACGATGGGACAACCCCGATTGCCGACGGCCAGTTTATCACCGTGCTTCAAGGGGATGTCGGGCTGCGTTTCACACCCGATCCCAACGTGTTTGCCACGGGGCTTTTCAATATTCAGGCGTCGGTTTCCGCCGATGACTCCGGCCGTGGGGGAGGCATTATCCAGGCCAAAATTGCCGTCACCGCAAAAGCCGATACGCCCAGCGTGAGCAATGCGTTCGTTCTGGAGGACACACAAACGACCACAGGATTGGTTATCGCAAGGCACCCGAGCGACGGCGTGGAAGTGGCCTACTTCAAGATCACGGGCATTCAGGGAGGCGCTCTCTTCGAGGACGACGGTGTGACTCCGATCGTCGAGGGCAGCTTTATTACCGCCGCGAAGGGAATTGCGGGATTGCGATTCACGCCGACCGCAGATTCGATTGTGAATGGCCAGTTTGTGGTCGAGGCTTCGCTCACCAACCTCGACTCCGGTATCGGCGGCATGTCCGCCACCGCATTGATTACGGTCCTCGCTGTTCCTGATGAGCCAGCGATCACAGGCGCCGCCACATTGGAGGACACTCAAACGATCAGCGGATTAGTGGTTAGCAGGAATATGGCGGATAACGCGGAGGTGAGTCATTTCAAGATTGCTGGCATTTCAGGGGGAACGGTCTTCAAGAACGATGGTGTGACACCGCTCAATGAAGGTAATTTCGCGACCTTCGCGGAGGGAATCGCAGGGCTCAAATTCACCCCGTCGGAGAATTCGGAGGTCAATGGCAGCTTCAACATTCGGGGAGCCACGGCGGCAAATAATTCCTCGCTGGGCGGACCGACCGTTACCGCGACCATCGTCGTGACGCCGGTCAATGATCCGCCCGTGGCCAATCCCGATACCTACGCGTTGAATCAAGGCGGAATGCTCGATAGCGTGGCTAACAATCAGTTGGATCCCGTGTTGCGCAATGACACGGACGTGGAGAACGATCCGCTTACGGCGATCCTTGTAAGCGGGCCGACGCACGGCACGATCGTCGGATTTGGAGATGATTCCTTTGGGCAAGCGAGCGGGCCCGTTGGGTTGACGGATTTGAAGGCGATTGCAGCCGGCGATTTCTTTACGGCCGCGTTGAGAACGGACGGGACAGTCGTCGCGTTTGGCGCGGACGGTCTGGGTGAATCCACTGTTCCGCCGGGACTGGCCGGGGTGGTGGCCATTTCCGCCGGCGGAAATCACACACTTGCGCTGAAGAGCGATGGCGCTGTTGCAGCGTTTGGCTCCAATGCTGATGGACAACTCAACATTCCAATGGGCCTTGTCGGGGTCACGGCGGTGGCCGGTGGCGGCGGTCAAAGTTACGCGTTGAAAGCGGACGGGACAGTGCAGGAATGGGGGGGTGGAGTCGCGCCGCCGATGGGATTGACCGATGTCGCCTCAATCACAGCAGGACAGGATCATGCGCTGGCGCTCAAAACTGACGGGACAGTCGTCGCCTGGGGTGGCAATGCCGATGGCCAGGCCACACCGCCTATGGGGCTGGCAAATGTAAGAGCCGTTGCAGCTGGAACGTCTTTCAGTCTGGCGTTAAAAGATGATGGAACGGTCGTCGGATGGGGGAGGAACAACCAAAATCAAATCGATATCCCAGCCGGACTGAATGACGCGGTGGCGATTTCTGCCGGTCAATTCCATGCCTTGGCCTTGAAAGCTGACGGGACCGTTGTTGGATGGGGGACCGACCCTTCCAACCCGGCGACTCCGCCGGCAGGGCTGTCCAACGTTTCAGCAATCGCGGCGGGCGGAACACACAGCGTCGTTCTCAAGGCATACGGAACGTTGACGCTGAATCCCGACGGTTCTTTTGCCTATGCTCATGACGGCGCCGAGTCGTCCGTCGACGAGTTTGTCTATAAAACCAATGACGGCATCGAGGACGGCAACACAACCATCGTGACGATTCAAATCGGCGCCATCAACGGTCCGCCGCTAGTGACCGTTCCCGCGGCGCAGACCGTAAATGAGGACGAACAACTCATCATCAGCGGCACGACAGTGAGCGACCCGGACGCTGGAACGAGCCATCTGGTCGTTAACCTGAGCGTGCTTCATGGAACCATCGGACTCACCAGCTCGGCGGGCTTGAACCTGGTTGACGGCGACGGCTCGGACGGTCGATTGACGTTTACCGGGTCGCAGACGGACATAACGACCGCGTTGCAGAACGGCATCAGTTACCAGGGACTTCAGAATTATAACGGGCCGGACACGCTCACTGTCGACGTCAACGACCAGGGCAACACCGGTCTTGGTTCGGTGTTGTCGGATTCCAAGACTGTTGGGATTACGATCAATCCGATCAACGACGAGCCTTCGATCAGCGCGACGGCGCCGCCGCAGGCGTTTGAAGATGTCGGCGCGGTTACGTCGCTAAACTGGGCCACTTTCGTGCCGGGTCCGGTGGACGAGAATGGCCAGGATGTCGTGGCTTACACCGTAAGTAATTTAAGCGATCCGCTGGCGTTCCTGATTCCGCCTGCAGTGTCGAATGCAGGAGATCTCACCTACACGCCGGCGGCGGATTTCTTTGGCGCCATCACGTTCGATTTGAGCGTGCAGGACGACGGTATGACTGCCGACGGGGGCGATGACGTTTCGCAATTGTTCACCTATACGATCACCGTGAACGCAGTCAACGATCGGCCGACATTTGGCGCGATGACCCCCCTGACGGCCGTGGAGGACACCGGGCTTCAGACCGAGTTGGGCTGGGTCACCACCTTTTCCCCGGGGCCGGTCAACGAAGTCGGACAGGCGCCGTTGTTCTACACGGTCACGAGCCTTGAAAAACCGGAATTGTTTACCGTCCTGCCGGCGATTTCCGTAGCCGGCGACCTGACCTACACTCTGGCGGCGGATGCTTTTGGGACTTCCTTGATTGAGTTTACGGTTACCGATAATGGCGGCATCGGTAACAATGGCATCAACACGTCGCTGCCGCAGCCCTTTACGATCACCGTGACTGGGGTCAATGACAAGCCGTCGATCGCCGCGGTGAATCCGCCGCTTTCATTGGAAGACGACGGCCTGCAAACGGTCGTCAGTTGGGCGACGATGCTGCCGGGCGCCACTAATGAAGTTGGCGACACAGCGGTGGAGTATCTGGTGACCAGCCCGTTCGGAATTTTTGAAACAGGGCCGGATGTCCTGCTCAATGGCGACTTGGTTTACAAGGTAATGCCAAACCTTAACGACTCGCAGACCGCGTTTACGTTCGACGTTAGTGTGCGGGACAGCGGCGGCATGGGCAACGGCGGCGTGGACCTGTCCGACATCCAAAGTTTTACGATCAGCGTAACGCCGGTGAATGATCCGCCCACGTTTACGGGGCTGGTCCTGGACGCCATGCCTTTTGAGGAAGACCAGGCGTCGGTTAACATTCCAAATTGGGTGACGGCTTCAGACGTCGGTCCGAGTGATGCCCCACAGAATTTTGTGGAATACGTGGTCTCAAATGTTCAACCGAACTTCTTTGCCGACGGCCCTGCCGTGGATCTCAGCGGAACGCTGTCGTTCACCCTGGCCGACGATGTGTTTGGCGCGGCGACCTTTGACGTGCAACTCCGGGATGACGGCGGCGTCGATGACGGCGGTGTGGATCTGTCCGAAGTCCAAACGGTCACGATCAATGTGTCCGGGCTTAACGACGCGCCCTCCTTCACCGCCATGGATCCCCCTGCTGTCTTCGAAGATAGCGGGGAGACGAGTGTTGAAAATTGGGCGACCTTCAGCCCTGGGGGCGTCAATGAAACCGACGACGTTCTGACCTACATCATCGGAACGGTGGAAAAGCCGCAACTCTTTGCCGATGGGCCGACCGTCACGGTCGCCGGCGAGCTCAAGTACACGCCGGCTCCAGACGTCGTCGGAACGTCGACGTTTGAAGTTTCCGTGCAGGATGAAGGCGGATCGGGCGGCGGCAATTTCGACACCTCCACGGTGAGTGTGTTTACGATTACGATCGATGGCGTGAACGACCCGCCAGACTTCGCTGTGCCAGGCGTCGTGTCGGCTCCAGAAGATGGCGGGCCTCAGACATTCCCAAATTACGCCAACAACTTCGTTCCTGGTCCGGCCGATGAGAATGGGCAAATGATAATTGGCTTTACCGTCAGCAATGTGAGCAACCCGGGCTTGTTCCTGGAAGGGCCCGCAATCGCGCCCAATGGCGATCTGACCTTCACCGCGAACGCCAATATGTTTGGCTTTGTGGACTTCGACATTGTGGCGCAGGACGACGGCGGGGTCGCCAACAGCGGAGACGATCAATCGCCCGTCCACCGAGTGCGAATTGATGTCTTTGCGGTCAATGACGAACCCAGTTTCGTTGCCGTGAATCCTCCGGAAGCGATTGAAGACGCGGGACCGCAGACTGTCTCTTCCTGGGCGACGTTCGATCCGGGGGCCGCCGATGAGATCGGGCAGGCGGCCATGGAGTATTTTGTCACCGTGGCAAGCAATCCGGGATTGTTTGCCGCCGGCGGCGAGCCAGCGGTCTCGCCCGCCGGCGATCTGACCTACACGCTGGCGCTCAATGCCAACGGCAACGCCGAAATTGACGTGTCTGTGCGAGACAATGGCGGCGTCGGGGTTGTTGGCGATGACGACACGTCGCAGGTCCAGCGATTCACGATTTCGGCGCGCGCGGTGAATGACGCGCCTTCAATAGTCGCTTTTGATCCTCCAGCTTCGTTGGAGGATCAGGGCGAGCAGACCGTGCCGGGGTGGGTGCAAATGTTCATTTCAGGCCCCGTGGATGAAAATGGACAAAACGCCATTGCCTACACGGTCGGCGGTATCGGCGATCCGACTCTCTTCGCGATGGAGCCAGCGATCGATTTGAATGGAACTTTGACCTACACACCGGCCGCCAACGCCTCGGGCTCATCGACTTTCACGGTAACCGTGCAGGATGATGGTCAAACGGCGGATAATGGAGCGGACACCTCTGTCGCTCAGACTTTCGTGATCACGGTGACGGGCGTTAACGATCGCCCCGGATTTACGGCGAGCAATCCGCCCGCCGTGATGGAGGACGCCGGGCTTCAAACGATCTCCGGTTGGGCTTTGTTCGACGCAGGGCCGAACGAATCCATGCAGCAGGTCGCGCAATACATTATTTCACCGCCAACCGACGCTTTGCTTTTCTCGGCGGGCCCCTCGATCAGCGTGAATGGAGACCTCACGTACACTCCGGCGAGCCACGCGCACGGGACGTTCAACTTCACCGTTGCGGTGCAGGATAATGGCGGCGTCGCGGACAACGGCGTCGACACGTCGGATCCGCCCCAGGCATTTTCCATCGTGATTAATTCGGTGAACGACACTCCGTTCGTCGGCGTTCCGGGGCCTGTCTCACTGGATGAAGACGGTTCAATTTCGATCGCCGGACTGGCGGTTCTGGACGCGGATGCCAACCAGGACCCGCTTCTGGTGAGCCTCTCGGTTTCCAGCGGCGCCCTTGGGTTCGAGAACTCCGCGGGCGTCACCGTCACCGATGCCGACGGTTCAGACGGAAGCCTGGCGTTCACCGGCGGGCAGAACGCCGCAATCGTCGTTTTGCAGGCTGGGGTGACATACACGCCAAATTCCAATTTCAATGGCGAGGACGCGTTGGTTATTCAAGCCGATGATCAAGGAAGCTCCGGACCTGACGGCGCAAAAACCGGAATGGGGGTCGTGATGATCACCGTGAATCCGATCGCCGACACGCCGACCGTCGTCGACGCGACCACGGATGAAGACGTGCAAACCGCCTCGGGGCTGACCATCGCACGCGGCGCCGGTGATGGCGCAGAAACATCCCACATGAAAATCACGGGAATCAGCGGCGGCGCTCTATACAAGAACGACGGCGTCACCTCTATCGCGAATGGAGAGTTTATCCCGGCCAGCGATGGCGCCGATGGATTGCGATTTACGCCCGCCGAGAATTTAACTGCTAATGGCGCCTTCACGGTTCAGGCGTCGACGGTCGCCAATGATTCGGGACTGGGCGGCATGACCGTCACGGCCACGATCACGGTCAATTCGGTGAACGATGCGCCCGTGTTTGCGCTTCCCGCTCCGGCGACGGCCCCGGAGGATGGATCGACCCTGATCAGCGGCATCGAGGTCTCCGACGCCGACGCCGGCGCCAGCCCGATTCTCATGACGGTCAGCGTTGGACATGGCTCTCTTTCACTGACCAGCTCCACGGGCATCAATTTCACGCCGCCCGACGGCGATGATGGCTCCGATGGAACCTTGTCGTTTTCGGGAACTCAAACAGCCATCACCGACGCGTTCAAGAACAGCATCTTTTACACACCGACGCCTGATTATGATGGGCGGGACACTTTGACGCTGAGCGCAAACGATCAGGGGCAGTCCGGGGGCGATTCGGAAACGACGGTTGCCATGCTGGGGATCACGGTGGTCGGAGACAATGACCAGCCGACGACCGTCGGCATTCCGGATTTTGTGGTGACTTTGAATTCAATGAGTTCCGTGATCAATCTGGCCGCTTCCTTCGACGATGTGGAGGACGCCGATCCAACACTGGCTTTCTCGATCCTCAGCAATACGAATCCCGGACTCTTTGATTCGGTGGTGATCGACGCCGTGGCGGGGACGCTCACGCTGGACTACACGGCCGATAAACCAGGCAGTTCGTTTGTCACCTTGCGTTGCGCCGACACCGGTGGTTTGACGGTGGATGCGACCTTCCGCGTTTCAGTGATCGATATTCAGGAAAGCAAGATCGTCGCGAGCGACGCCGCGAGCGTCGATTGGTTCGGTTGGTCCGTGGCGATCAGTGGAGACTGGCTGGTCGTGGGCGCTTATCGCGACGATGACGCAGGCGAGGGCTCGGGCGCAGCCTATGTTTATCAGAGGCAGGCTGGAGCTGAGGATCGCTGGATTGAGGTCAAGAAGTTGACTGTGGGCGACGCTGCGGAAGGCGATGAATTCGGTAGATCGGTGGCGATCGAGGGAGACACAATCGTGGTCGGCGCCAACGGGGACGATGATCGTGGCGATCGATCCGGGTCGGGATATGTTTTTCAGCGGGATCAAGGCGGCGCGGATCAATGGGGGCAGGTTGCCAAGATTAATTCGAACACGGGCGCGGCCGGCGATCGATTTGGTTGGTCGGTGGCGATCCACGCGAACTCGATTGTTGTCGGGGCTCCTCGAGACGACGACAACGGATCGGACTCTGGAGCCGCTTTCGTGTTCGAGCGCGACGCGGGCGGGCTGAATAAATGGGGGCAGACTCACGGGCTTCTCCCGGGCGATTCAGGCGGAGTGAATTACTGGTTTGGCAATTCCGTCGCTATCGAGGGCGACGATACAATCATCGGTCAGCCGTTCGATCAAGCGAGCGGAGCCGACTCAGGGTCGGCGTTTGTGTTCGGTCGGAACAGCGGCGGAGCGGACCAATGGGGACAAGCGGCAAAACTTATTTCGAACGACGCGGCGGCGGATGATTGGTTTGGCTGGAGCGTCTCAATCAACGGCGGAACGGCTGCGATCGGCGCGGCTCGAGACGACGTCGACGGCAAGGCCGACGCTGGTTCGGCCTATGTGTTTCAGCGGGATCAGGGCGGGGCGGACCAATGGGGCCAGGTGCGTAAATTGATTTCAACCGATATCGACACCGGCGATTCGTTTGGTTTCTCGGTGAGCGTCAGCGGAGACGCGGTCGTGGTCGGCGCTCACAATGACAACGATAAGGGTGATGACTCGGGATCGGCCTATCTCTTCGGCCGAAATCAGGGCGGCATGGATCAGTGGATGCAGTCGAGCAAGTTGACGGGGGCGGACGGCGAGGCGGGAGATGTGTTCGGATATTCCGTTGCGATCGATGGCGACAGTTTCGCGGTCGGCGCGCCGAACAGCGACGATGCCGGATCGGATTCGGGATCGACGCACTTGTTCCGCATCGGAAGCACGCTGGATCTGTTCCGTTCGGTGAATTTTAGCGCGACGGATCTCGCCGACCCGACCAAGGAAGCGACTGTTTGGGGCGATGCCGCCGATCCGGATATGGATGGACAATCGAATTTCTTTGAGTTTGTAGCCGGACTCGACCCCACTGCTCAGGCGTCCAAATTTGAATTCCGCATTGAAGCCGTTCAGGGACAACCAGCGCAGAGAAGGTTGATCTTCAGCCCGATTGTCGCGGGCCGGACCTATTACGTGGAAGTTAACACCAATCTGGGCCAAGGCCCGTTCGTGCCGTTAGCCGGGGCGACGGTTGAGAACAATGGCGTGGTGCGGACGGTGACAGACGTGAACGCGACCGGTTTCCGGACATATCGCGTTCGGCTCTCAATTCCCTAAAGCGTCCTGGCAGTCGCAGGAGACCTGCTGAAGGCATGCTGGATCGCCGCGCATTCCCCTTGGCTTCTTTCTATTCACCTTGGGCTGAGATTGGCTCCGGTCTGATGGCAGCGCGAGCGTGGCCTGTCCGAGTCTTTCAATCATCTGGATTTTCATCGAAGACTCAGGCGGATGATCGACCCAAGCCGGGGAAACAGAGGAAACTTTGGCGCTGAAGCGCGAGCTGTCCCGGTCGATCAGATCGGGCCGCGGGCGTTAGTCGACGATGCGCAGTTGATACTGCTCGGAGCGTTTGCTGTCGCGACGCGCTTCTGGAATCCGGTTGTAGAGGTATTCAAACTTGATGCGATAATTCAGCGTATTCTGATCGGCTATGCCTGGAACGATCGCCTCCCAGCGATTCTCTACCAGCGGCAATTGCCGCATCTCGTAGAAAGTCAAACCCACCATAACGTAGGCTTTGAACGAGTCTTTGCGAATGGTTTGCTGATTGCTGTTCCACAGGCATTCGATGAGGTATTGATTCTCGGGGCTTCGCGACAGTTCGGGTGGAGTGAGGTTGGTGATCGTGGAGCGGGTCGGGCCGTTGGTCGCGCACCCGTTCAGAATCACCGCCAAAACGGCCAGAAGCATGGTTTTTTTTACCTTCATCATAAGGTTGCAAAGCGTTACATGAGGCTCTGGGGCTTGTAAAGGTGGTTTTCGGCGTCTGAGGCGGATCAGTTTAACATGAATATTCCGCCTTTTTGAATTTGACCCGCTTTGGACCGGGCGTTTACTTTGGCTCCCTTTGATTTCGAGCGGCCAAGCCGTTCCGTCGGTCATTTGAACATTTAATTTTTACGTATACCTATGTTTGCCACAATTCGAAAACATCAGCAGTGGTTGTTCGTCCTTATCTGCGGGGTGATCATCGTCAGTTTCGTGATCTTTTTCAGTCCGGATATCGGAGTCGGCGATCGAGGGCGACCGACGATCAATGCAATGATAAACGGGCAGCCGGTTCCGCCGGCTGAATTTGACGCGGCGTATGAGGAGGCGTCGATCGACCTGTTCTTGAACAGTGGCGGGCGTTGGTGGCCCTGGTCTAGGGAGTTTCCGGATTTCTACGCCACCAATTTTAATCGACAGGTTGCGGCGCAGGTGGTGATTCATCGCAAGCTTAAGGAACTGAAGATCGAAGTGAACGAGGATGCGGTCGTCGAGCGGATACGTCTGTTTTGGCGAGGGGAGAATGGGGCCTACGATCCGGACCGGTACAAGGGATTCATTACAAATACGTTGGCGAGTGTGCGGGCGGTCAAGCTGACCGAGGCGGACTATTTTCGTTATGTTCGACATCAGTTGGCTCAAGGTCAGTTGCGAGATTCATTTGCCGTTTCCGGGCAATTGGTCACCAAGGCCGCCGCCGAGGCGGAATTCCGTCGCGAGAATGAGCGGGTGGCGACGGAGGGGGTGTTCTTCAATCTTTCAAATTATGTTGCGGACGTGACGATCGAAACCAACGCGGTTCGGAAGCATTTCACCCAGAACCTCGGCCGGTATCGCATTCCGGCGAAGGCTCAGGTCCGTTACGTCCGGTTCGACGCAACCAATTATCTCGCCGAGGCGGAGAAAAAGTTATCGGAGTTGATCAGTGATGTGACGGTGGAACTTGAGCGCATCTATTTGCAGAACGGTCCGGATTCCTACGTGGATGACGAGGGCAAGGCTCTTCCGGCGGAGAAGGCTCATGGCCAAATTCGAGGCGAATTGTTGGAGCCCCTTCAATTACACGCGGCGAGGTTCGCGGCCAATGGATTTGCCCACGCCTTGCACGCGGAACTACAGAAACTGAAGAACGCGGGAAGCTTCCTGGTGGAGTCCAACTTCATTCAGATTGCAGAGGCGCAAAAACTCAAGACACTCGTGACAGATTCGTTCACGCGCGCGGACGGCCCTGAAGGCTTTGACGCTCGCGCCGAAATCGCAAACGTCGCTTTTCAATTGGTTGGGACGCAACTCGTTAGCATCGAGCCGATCATAGGCAGAGAAAGCGTTTATTTTATCGCTCTCAACAAGTTGGACCCGAACAAGCCCAAGGAATTTAAGGATGTCGAAAAGGAAGTGACCGAGGATTTCCGGCAGCAGCAGGCGAGGATCGGGATGCAGGCGGCGACTCGTGAACTGTATCAGAAAATTACGAACAGCGTCGCGGCGGGCAAGGCATTCAAGGCGGCCGCCGAGGAGCTGAAGCTGACCGTCGTTGAAGTCGATCCTTTTTCGAAAAGCGAACCCACAAATATTGAAGTCGCCAAGCGCGATATCGGTTTTACGACCTATCGGAATACGGCGTTCTTTACGGAAGTTGGGAAAACGTCCCGACCCCAGTTTCCGCGGGGGAGCGAAGCGGGCTTCATGCTGCATGTCAAAGGGCCGGTCGCGGCGGATGAAGTCGCGTTGAAAGAGGAGCTGGACGGGTACGTAAACATGTTTCGGCAACGTCGGCAAAGCGCGGCATTTCAGGCTTGGTATAGCCGTGAGGTGGAAGCGGCGGGAATTGCCTTCGCGAACTAGCGGCGGAGCGCGATTTGCTTAAGCCGGGAGTCTGAGCTTTGAGCCGACCCCTTGGCGCCGATTGATTCGTTTCCTGCCGGCCGCCGGAGCCCGGTGCGTTCGCCGTGGAGTCTGATTCGCCGAGGGGCGTGGATACTTTGGGAGAATCGAACGTGCGGACAGATTCAGTTGTCCATTGGGCCTTCGTTTTCGAACTGATCCTCAATTTCATGCCGCCGCTTGCGTGAAATATGCGGGCGAATAAAACCGTAAACGAGATAGGCTGTAAACAGGAGCGGAAGGATGGTGGCGAGGGCGTTTTTGCCCATGATGAAAATTAACCCGAGGAACAAGACCGCGCCGACCAATTTCAAGAACGGGCTCTTTGATTTGAGATTCAGTGTCTTGAACGACGGATAGCGGACATTGCTGACCATCATGATCGACAGGAAAATCAGGATGATTGGCAGAACGAATCGGAGTTTATTCACGTCGAAATTCAGACCGCTGTCCCGGCTGGTTTGTGCGCACAAGAGGAGAAACATGGTGATGGACGCGATCAGTCCCGCCGCCGCCGGAATGGGAAACCCAATAAAGTCTTTACTCGTCGATTTTTCGTCGCCGACGATCGCAAGGGCGTTGAAGCGGGCGAGACGAAACGCCCCGCATACGATGTAGACCAAAGCGATGAACCAGCCGATCGCCGGAGTGGGAAAGGTCACGTCCTTGAGTACGTAGCGATGCACCAGAAACGCCGGAGCCGCTCCAAAGGAAATGAGGTCCGCGAGGGAATCGAATTCCTGGCCGAACGGGCTTTCCTGGCCGCCCATGCGGGCGAGGCGTCCGTCCAGGAGATCGAACACGCAGGCGAGCAGGATGAAAAACAGGGCTTCGTTGATTGATTTTGTTAATGCGACCGGATTGTCGACATCCGCCTCGACGATCTTGGTCAACGCGACAAAACCGCAGAAGAGATTGCCAGCCGTCATCAGATTCGGCAGGAAATAGATTTTGAGCTTGGCGTCGCTGGCGTCCATCCCGCTTTGCTCCGGCGCGATCACGGGCGTGGGCGTCTCGCTGGACGCTTCTTTCGTAAGTGCGGGGATCCTGTTCTTGGGGGGCAACGCTTTCATCGGCGGCATCTTAGCCGCTGTTTTCGGGTTGAAAAGAGACGATTTACCTGATTTTCGCTTTTTCCTTTGCCCTCATTCTTGATGGATCTAGAGTCCGTCGGGTTTTGGAATCGGCATGAAAAACATCGTTTACTTTGATCTGGAAACGCAGAAGTCCGCCGACGACGTAGGCGGATGGGACCATATTCGCGACATGAAAATGAGCATTGGCGTGACCTACAGCACGGCGCGCGGCGGATATATGATCTATGGGGAGAAGCAGGTCGACGATCTCATCACCGAACTGCTGAGAGCGGATTTGGTGGTGGGTTTCAATAATCTTCGATTCGACAATGAAGTTCTCCACGGCTACACGGTGATGGATTTAAGCCAGGCGCCGACGCTCGATATGCTGGTGGATTTGCACAAGACATTGCAACACAGGCTTTCGCTGGATTCAGTTGCGACCGCGTCGTTGGGAGTCGAAAAAACAGCGGAAGGGTTGCAGGCGGTCGAGTGGGCCAAACAGGGAAAGCTGATGGAAATTGCCGAGTATTGCTGCTTTGACGTGAAGATTACAAAAATGGTGCATGAGTTTGGCGTGGCCCATAAGCAGGTGTTTTACAGCAACCGTTTCGGGAACAAGTTGTCTGCGCCGGTCGACTGGTAAGGGCCTTGAAACCGGCGCTGAGGGAGAGGGCGCCGGATCAGCGTTTGATCGCTGTGTTGGTGCGGCGAAGCTTGTTGGAAAGATCCATGGCAATGTTGCGCATGACGACCATTCCCAGGTGGGGTTCGCGTTGGACGACATCGTAGAAGGCGTTGCGCTGCATCACCAGCAGGATGCTGGGTTTGTCGGCCACCGCCATCGCGACGCGTTCGGCTCCATCGAGAAATGCCTGTTCGCCAAAGATCTGCCCGTCGCTGAGCGAGGCGACCGGAGCGGAGCCTTCCTCCAGGCAGATATCGATTTTTCCGCGCATCACGGCGTAGGCTTCATTTCCTGAGTCTCCGCGTTTGAAGACTTTCTCACCCGGGCGGTAAAGTTTTTGGGTGAAGAGTCGAGCGATCTTCCGCAACTCGCCGTCGCCCAAACCTTCAAAGATGGGCAATCCGCGAAGAAGATTAATAATCGCGATCCCGGTTTTCTGATCCTGGAAGTTGTAATCGACGACTTTGACGACCGCCTCGGACTTGTCGGTCAGGGAGGTGTTCTCCAGCGCGTAGCTGGTGTTGAGCTTGACGAGTTTGACGACGTCCGTTGACAGGCTGCCTTCGGCATGGAACGCCGGCATGTAGGCAACCGGCACGAAGCCCAGTTGTTCGGCGCTCTTGATCAGGCGCGGCGCATTGGAAAGGATGTCGATCTCGACGTAAACCGCGCTCAGGGAGTCCTGCGCCACCTGAATCGCGTGTTTCAGCAATGCGCCCATGGAGAGATCGTCGGTGGCGAAGCCGTCGACGATTCGCGCGCAGCGGTCGTGTTCGTCGTAGTAATAGGTGATGCCCCCGACGACTTTGGTGTCGCGCTTGCCCAGCGCCGCCTTGATTTGCGGGTTGGAGTCGACGCGCATGTAGCCGAACCCGAGGTTGAAGGAGCCGGAGATTTCCCGAGGAGGATTTGCCGATTGAGATTGCAGCAGCCACAGGTCGTACTCTTCGAGATCGGAATCCTGAAAGGAAATCTCAGTCTTCAGCGGATATCCCGTGACGCCGTCGCGAATCAGGCTCGGCGGGGTCACGCCGCAATTCTTCAGTGAGATGGTGCAGAGCTCGCCGATTTGGGGCAACGACTCGGACAGGGGGAGACGGTGTTCCAACCCTTTGGCGCCGGCGCGAAGGTAGAACAGCACGCCCTCGCGGGCGCGGTGCAGGTGCTTGAACGGTTGGAAACCGATGCAGACATATCCTTGCTCCTCAAACAACGACTGCTGTTTGACGTCTGACGCGAGCACGCGCACGACCTGCATGTAATTCTCGTCCGCGTTGAACTCGTGGATTTTTTTGATCAGCTCGGAGGCGGAACCGTTGTCGAAGCTTTCCGGGCGAAAGAGATTTCGACCCAGGTTCATGACGGGATTATCCGCCTGCGGCAAAGGGGACAGGAACGTGACTGACGCCTGTATCTGACCATCAGCTTCGGCGATCCAGGTATTGGACGGCGTGTCGGCTCCCAGTTCAGAGGTGATCCATGAGGGATCGTAGACTTCCTTTGCCGGGTGATCTTCGCCGAGGGTTACCTTGAGCAGACTTAACCAACTCGCGGCGTCATCGGCGATTGCTTCACGTACTACTATGGCGGACATCGTCTTTGTATAGATGAAATGAAATTGTCATCGTAGCCTGAGCGAGCGGAACATTCGGAAATGTTCCGCTTCTGGTGTTGGTGCCCGCGACAGGACTTGAACCTGTACCCTCGTGAAAGGACTAGAACCTGAATCTAGCGCGTCTGCCAATTCCGCCACGCGGGCACACAGCTCAGCCAGGACCGACATTTCTTTTTCCGCTGGCCGCCGACGAACCGCAATGGAGTCAGCGACCTGCGCACTCTTAATACGGCACGCTTTCCGGCTAGGGCAAGCGAAAATATGTGATTGCCAGTTGCGATGCAAGATCGGTTTGTAGAGGACGTGAGATATTTGGGAGGAAGGAAACAGGCGACCGGCGAAGGCGCGATTCCTGAACTCAATCCCTGCGACAGTGTAAGCCGGCTGAGAGTTCAGCAGCGCCGTGGGGTTCGGTCAATCGGCGTCATTTTGACCGCAGGAAACAGATTGCGCGTGAGGCACACGCGGCCTGCGCGCTCTTCACGCAGAAGGTGTGAAAATTTACCGATAACGATCTGGAACGCGCGAATTTGGCCTAAACAGTGCGTTTTCACCGATTGGCATACTCGTTGCTAGAGGACCTAGAGATCAAATTGACAACTTCGGAGTCGCCCATAAGTTCGGCTCTGCAACCAAACAAAAAAACATGAACCAATACCTTCGTAAAAATAAAGTTGGGGCTTTCACGCTCATTGAGCTGTTAGTCGTTATTGCCATCATCGCAATTCTGGCCGGTATGCTCCTGCCGGCGCTGGCCAAGGCCAAAGCACGCGCGCACCGCATCAAGTGCGTGAGCAACCAGAAACAAATCGGTCTGGGTTACCGGATCTTCTCGAACGACCACGATGATCGTTATCCTTTCAACGTGCAGAAGCTGTACCTGTATTCGGTCGACGCGAGTAACACGGCGAATTCCGGCAACCTCGGCGGGCTCGGCGCTGGCGCGGGACCGCTCTTGTTCCGCAATACTTCGGCCAGCGTTCAGGCTTGGATGCACCTGCAGATTCTCTCCAACGAGCTGAGCTCGGCGAAAATCGTCATCTGCCCGTCGGATCGCAATCGTCTGAACGAAGAAGCGATTGATTACCTGCAGAACGCGGACAGCCTGTCGGCTGCAAGCCGTGGCGACGCGGCGATCAGTTACTTCATCGGCTTGGAAGCGGACGAGAGCAAACCTCAGGCCATCCTCGCTGGCGATCGCAACATTGCTGGAGCGTCCTACACGGGACCTATTGTTGACGAATCCGCCGGTTCGATCGGCGGCGTCGGCATCCTGGGACCCACGGGAAACTCCACGGCGAATAAGGCTGCTGGTTCACGTCGTCGCTGGTCCAACAACCCGACCAACGCGATCCATGACCTCCAGGGCAACATCACGTTGTCTGACGGTTCTGTGCAGCAGGTTAGCGGTCAGAAGCTGGAAGATCAGCTCCTGTTGAGCCGCAACAGCTACGGCACGAACAACTGGTTGTTCATGTTCCCGTGATCCGCTCGGTCTAGTCAAATATTCAAAGGCGCCCGCAAGGGCGCCTTTTTTGTGTACTGATTAGGTTGAGATTGCTGGTGGTATGAGAATAGGGGCGAACATCCGTCTGGCGCGGGAAGACTTCCGGGAGGGATTGATGGATGAATCACCGCTGGGCTACGCAGCGATACTCGGCTGAGTCTAAGCGGCGTCGGATTGACGGGCGCTTTCGACAATCGTTTGGATGATTTCCTTCAGGCTCGTCCCGGGCGCGAATCCAGTGTGGCGAAACAATTTATCGACGACCGGTTTGCGGCGAAGCATATCCTCAAAGCCGGGAGCGTAAGCTTCACTGTATGGAACGTATTTGATCGTGGAACTGGAGTTGGTCGTCGCGATGATAGCGGCGGCCAGGTTGGCGATGGATACTTCTTCTGAGCTCCCCACGTTGAACACCTGTCCTCGCGCTTCAGCGCGGTTTTGGAGTCGAACCAGCGCTTCCACCGTGTCGGCGACAAAGCAAAAACAGCGGGTTTGACTTCCGTCGCCGTAAACTTGCAGGGGCTCGTTGCGAAGGGCGGCTTGCACAAAACGCGGAACAACCATGCCATAACGTCCGGTCTGGCGGGGGCCGACAGTGTTGAACAGCCGCACGATGGTCACCGGCGTGTCGTATTCCTGAAAATAGGCCATGGCCAGAAACTCATCCATCAACTTGGAGCAGGCATAGCTCCATCGGCCGAGATGCGGCGGGCCGATCAGCAGGTCGTCCTCCTCAGCAAACGCGGGTTTTTGGCTCTTCCCGTAAACCTCGGAGGTGGAGGTCAGCAGAACGGGCGTTTGCGTTTTGCTGGCGGCCTTCAGAATGGCTTCCGATTCGTGCAGATTCGTGTGAATCGTGTTGATTGGCGAATTGACCACCAGCTCTACGCCGACCGCGGCGGCGAGGTGATAGACGAAACCTGAATTACCCACCAGAACCTCCAGGTCCTCGCACGCCGAGACTTTGGAGGAAATAATCGTAAGCTTCGGATGATCCAGCTCGTGGCTCAGGTTCTCTGCGGAACCGGTCGAGTAGTCGTCGATGACGGTGACTGTATGTCCATCCGCAAGCAGGCGGTCCACCAGGTGGGAGCCGATGAATCCGGCGCCGCCAGTCACGAGAATGCGGGATGGATCGGTCATGAGAGCGTCTAAGGCGGGTTAATCGCGTCCAACGTATTACAGTTAAAATGCATTGGCAACCGCCTGGGCGAGTTTCTCTCGATAGGCCGGGGAGGAAATTAGCCGCGCTTCGTCAGGATTTGAAAGAAAACCGGCTTCGATAAGAACAGCTGGCTGAGCCTGGCCCTGGAGCACGGTCATGAATCGGGCGCGTTTCACGCCTCGATCGACCCCGCCAGTGACCGAGAGCATTGAATGGTGGATGCGCGCCGCGAGATTGAGATTGGCGGCGTCGTGCGCGTTGTTGGGATGGGAGCTGTTTACGTCGTCCTTGCCTGAGCGAATGGTGGTCGAGGGCAGGCCGCGCGGGGTTAGGCAGTAGGTCTCGATGCCGCTGGGGTCGAGTTTAGGAAAGGAGGAATTGAAGTGGAGGCTGACAAACAAGTCGGCCTTGCGCCGTTTCGCGATGGCGACGCGTTCGTCGAGGGAAACGCTGATGTCGCTGTCGCGCGTGAGAAAAACTTTCCAGCCCTTCTTCTCAAGCATGGGTTTGAGGCGACGGGCCCAATCAAGCGAGTATTCCTTTTCAAATTTGTTACTGCTCAGAATGCTGCGGGCGCCGCTGTTGCCGCCGCCGTGGCCGGGATCGATGATGACGATTCGATTGCGTGAGATGCGTTGCGGCGCGGGTTTCAGGAGCGGTTTCAGGTTCTTGGCCAGATCAATCGCGTGAACATGCGGTCGTCGATTGGTCAGCCGAGGCGCATATCCGAGCCAGAGTTTTGCGCCGTTCCAAGTGGCGAGTCGGCTGTTCGTGACGAGCTCCAACGTTCCGGCGCTTGACCGGAGCGTGTAGGCGTAGTTGTCGCCGACTTTCTTTGGGCCCGTTGCGTTGACGCCGTTCTGCCCGGCCCAGGAATCGAGCGGCGCCCAGCTTGGGATCGCTGCTGGCGGGCTTGGTTCGGAAGCGGGCAGCCGGGAAATAGGAGGAGATGAGGGAGAGGTCTGGCAGCCAGCGAAGGCGAGCGAGACGAGTAGGGCGCAGGCCCCGAAGCGAAGATTTGGCATACGCCTGTTATTGGGAATGCCGGCTCGCGACTCAAGCCTCTTGTCCGCGATGTATGACAAATTCCCCTGCCGGCGAGGCCTGCCGGGCTTGCCGCGGGCTCGGAGTGGGACCATAGTTCGCGCGTCGAACCCAGTTGCCATTGAAAATACTCGTCGCCATCACCGGAGCCAGCGGCTCGATCTACGCCCAACGGCTGCTCGACAACCTGAGTCCCTCTGAGCATGAGATTCATGTCGTGTTGAGTCGCTACGCGCAGGCTGTCATCGGCGAGGAGCTGCCCGAGGGATTGAAGCTTCCTGAGGGAGTGACTCAACACGGCCTGAAGAGCATGAACGCTCCTTTCGCGAGCGGCTCCAATCCCTGCGACGTCATGGTGGTCGTGCCGTGCAGCATGGGCACGTTGGGGAGAATCGCCCATGGTTTGAGCGACAATGTTCTATTGAGGGCGGCAGACGTGACCTTGAAGGAACGAAAGAAGCTCATCCTGGCCCCGCGGGAAACGCCGATGAATCTCATTCACATCAAGAATCTTGAATTGCTCCTGCTAGCTGGCGCGACGATCGTTCCCGCCAATCCTTCGTTTTATACGCGTCCAGATTCTGTCGAAAAAGTTGCGGACACGGTTGTGGCGCGCATCCTCGATCAAATGGGCCTGCCGCAGAAACTCGTGGACCGTTGGTGTGAGGAGGAGTCTTAGCCCGGATAAATCACAAACTCGAAATCCGAAGTTCGAAATCCGAAACAAACCCCAATGAATCAAGGCTCAAAAACTCTAAACCCAACCTTCGGCGCAGCGACAGTCTGTCGGCGCCGGAGAGACGTTTCGGTCATTGGAAATTTCGATATTGTTTCGGATTTCCCGCATCACTCTTCGTGTTTGTGAAATATGCAGTTCAAGTGGAGATGCTGGCGGTCTCGGCCGGCCGCTGAATTGTTCTGCTCTCCCGGGCCTTTAGGCGCTTTTTGGATTATTTGCTTTATTTTGCGGCGTCGATGGGGCTTTTTCGGCGCCCCCCAATGTGACCATGTTTGGCGAAGTTAAAAAATGGCTAGAGTTCGTGAAGTTCTCCCACACGGTGTTTGCGCTGCCCTTTGCGTTGGCGTCGATGCTGATCGCCGCCCGTGACAATCGCGGCTGGCCGGGTGCCCGGGTGTTCCTGCTCATCCTTGTCGCCATGGCCTGCGCCCGCACCTGTGCGATGGCGTTCAATCGGATCGTCGACCGTAAATTCGACAAGGACAATCCTCGCACGTCGCTGCGTCATCTGCCTGCGGGAGGGATTTCGCTGATGAGCGCATGGACACTTTGGGGCGTCAGCGCGGTGGGTCTTGTCGCGGCCAGCTACTTCCTGAACCCGATTTGTTTCTACCTGTCGCCGGTCGCGCTGATCGTCGTTTGTTCCTATTCGTTGACCAAGCGGTTCACGGACTTCACCCATGTTTTTCTCGGCATCGCCATCGCGCTGGCTCCGGTGGGCGCCTGGTTGGCGGTGCGCGGCAATTTTGATTTCATGCCGATCCGGGAGGGCTTTCTGGTTCCTCTGCTCTTGGCGGTCGCGGTGGTGTTCTGGCTGATTGGCTTCGACGTGATCTACGCGATTCAGGATTACGAATTCGATCGCAAGCACGGGCTGCATTCGTTGGTCGTTCGCTGGGGGCCGAAGAACGCGTTGCGCGCTGCATTCCTGGCGCACACGATCATGCTGCTTCTGCTGGGTGTGCTCGGGTTGCTTTGTGGTTTCACCGTGGCATATTTCATCGGCATGTTGTTGATCATGGCGGCGGTGCTGTTTGAGCATTTCCTCGCGCGAATTCGAAAACTGAACTGGGTTCAGAACGCGTTTTTTCGATTGAACGCCATTATCAGCATCATCTTCGTGGTGATGACTTTCGCTGAGATCGGAGGCGGAGGATTCGGATTGTACAAATGAACTTTGCCCTGAAAAATAGCGAGTTGAAGGATCTCTACGAAAAAGTCGTGGAGGGCGAGCGTGTCACCGAGGAGGACGCGCTGCGTCTGCTGGAAAGCAAGGACATCAATGCCGTCGGCGCGATTGCGGCTTTCGTTCGCCGGCGCAAGTGTGGCAATCAATCCAGCTACATCGTCAACCGCTACATCAACTACTCGAACTATTGCATCCTGAGCTGCCAGTTTTGCTCCTTTGCGCGCAAGAAACGGGATGCGGACGGCTTTCAGCTCACGGTCGAGCAGATGGTTGAGAAGGCGAGCGAGGCGTTGAAGATCGGCATCACTGAGCTGCACATCGTCGGCGGCCTGCACCCTTCGCTGAAATTCGACTACTACCTCGACATGGTGCGCTCGCTGAAGGCCCTGGATGCGCGCCTGCAGTTGAAGTGCTTTACGGCAGTGGAGATTCTGCACCTGGCCTGGCTGGCGAAGAAGTCCATGAAGGACACGCTGACGGAGTTGAAGGCGGCGGGATTGGATTCGCTCACCGGCGGCGGCGCGGAAATCTTCCGCAAGGAAGTGAGATCTCAGATCGCGCGTGGCAAGGAATCCGCAGAGGAGTACATCGGCGTGCATCGGCAGTGGCATGAATTGGGCGGCCGCAGCACCTGCACGATGTTGTTCGGCCATGTTGAGTCGCTGGAGGATCGCGTCGACCATATGCGACAACTGCGGGCGCTGCAGGACGAGACCGGCGGGTTTACGGGATTCATTCCGCTGCCCTACCAGCCCGAGAATAACAAGATTCCGGTCACGAATCCGCCGACGGGCTACGACGCGCTGCGCACGATCGCGGTCAGCCGCATCTATCTGGATAATTTCGATCACATCACGGCGTATTGGGTCGGGCTGGGCATGAAGCTGGCGCAGGTGGCGCTTAACTATGGCGCCGACGATCTGCACGGCACGATCATCGAGGAACATATTTTCCACATGGCCGGCGCCAAATCGCCGCAGCTACAGACCGAGGCCGACATGGTCAAAGCCATCCGGGAAGTCGGTCAGACGCCGGTGCAACGAAACACGTTTTACGAGCCGCTTCGGGTATGGGCGGAAGACGAGCGAATTGAGGGGGAACGAACTTCCTCGAAACGCTCGAAATTACTCAATGACAATCTGGCGACGGCTTGAGTCGCAATCGGTTGAGAAGCAGGCAAACGATGGACGAATCAGAGGAAATGCCCCGGCTGCGATTGGCGCCCAGCACGCCGTTGGAGGCGCATGTCGAACACCTGCGCAAGGAGCAGCGCATCGATCAAAAGCATCGCGAAGCCAAGCTTGAGCTGGTCGATGAATTTCGGATTGGCTCCGTGCCGTATTTGAATTCCGTGCCGCTCACCCGCGGCATCGAACATCAGACGACGTTCAAGCCGCCCTCGGAATTGGCGGGCTTGCTGGAACGCGATGAGCTGGACGCCGCGCTGGTCAGCGTGAGCGAGGTCATTCTGAAGGATCGTTACGATGTGCTCGATGGCGTCGCGGTCGCCTCGCTCGGCGAGGTCATTAGTGTCTTTGTCGCGCATCGCATCCCATTGGAGGAAGCGACGGAGATTTATTGTGACACCGCTTCGCTGGCGAGTGTGAATCTATTGAAGGTCCTGCTGGCGGAGATGGGGCTAAGCCCGGAGTTGAAGCAGCTGGATTCCTATGAAGACGCGTCAGAAAAGGACTGTGTCCTATTAATCGGCAATCAGGCCATCGAGTTTCGACGCGCCGATCACGAGCATAAACTCTGGGATCTCGGCGCGGCCTGGTACGATCTGACGCAGCTGCCCTTCGTCTTCGCGGTCTGGGCGATTCGGCGGGGCATTGAGAATGTCGGCAAGCTCTGCTCAGAGCTGCGCGACGCCAAGGACTTTGGCATGGACACGCTGGATTTTATCATCAGCGACCGCACGGATTACGACGCGGAATTTCGCAGGGACTACCTCGGTTGGCACATCCACTACCACATGGGCTCGGATGAAAAGCGCGGACTGATGAAGTTTGTGGAGTTGCTGGACAAGCACGGATTGGGGCCGGTTTATGAGCCGAAGTTTATTGTGTGAGTTATGACCCAAGACGCAAACACAGACGACCTTTTGCAGAAGGTCTGGGATGGCGGCCGGATTGATCAGGCCGAGGCGCGACTGTTGTTCGATCGCCCGCTGGAGGAGTTGGGCGCGCTGGCCGATCGCCGGCGCGAGCTGGCCAAGGCGAAGGCCTATGACGGCCGCGGCAATGACATCGTCACCTACATTGTCGACCGCAACGTCAACTACACCAATGTCTGCAATGTCTATTGCACATTCTGCGCGTTTTATCGGGTGGAAAAAGATGACGATTCCTACGTGATCACCCACGAGGAGATGGACCAGAAGATCGAGGAGACGGTCGCGCTGGGCGGCACACAGATTCTGATGCAGGGCGGTCATCATCCCAAGCTGAACAAGCAGTGGTATCTCGATCTGCTGTCCCACATTCGCGAGAAGTGGCCGCAGGTGAACATTCATGGATTCAGCCCGAGCGAGTTTATTCACTTCCGCGAGGTCTTCGATGAGCCGTTGGACGTGATCATCGACGAATTCGCGAAGGCTGGCTTGGGCTCCATTCCCGGAGGCGGCGGGGAGATACTGGTCGATCGCGTGCGTAAGCGGATCTCGCCGTTAAAGGCGATGAGCGACGACTGGATGGAGGTCATGGATGTCGCGCACAAGGCGGGCTTGAAATCGAGCGCGACGATGATGTTTGGGCACGTCGAGACGATCGAGGAACGTATCGAGCATTTTGAACGTGTGCGTGTGCAGCAGGATTTGACCGGCGGCTTCACGGCCTTTATCTCGTGGAATTTCCAGGCGGAGAACACCAACTTGAAAGCGCCGATGGCGGGGGCAAACGAGTATCTCAAGGTGCAGGCGATGAGCCGCATCTATCTCGACAACGTGGAGAACATCCAGAGTTCATGGGTGACGCAGGGGCTGGATATCGGTCAGATCGCCCTCAAGTACGGGGCCAACGATCTGGGCAGCATCATGATTGAGGAGAACGTCGTGTCGCAGGCCGGCGCGACGTTTTGCATGGGCGTGGCGGATATGAAGCGGCTGATCGAGGAGCTGGGCTACGAAGCTCATCAGCGCGACAACTGGTACCAGTTGGTGAACTAATCCCGATCGCCGCTCGGTTCGCGTGCCTGGAGGATGAAAGCCGTGTCGACGCCAGCTTCGGCGTCCTCCCGTTCGATCGGCTCGGAATCCAAATCCTGCTCGAAGACTCCCGCCAGCGCAGCTTCCTTAATTTTCCAAAGGAGCGTCATAGTCATTGCGAGCGGCAGGAGGACGAAGAAAAGCATCAGGAATCGTTTGCCATCGGCGAGCAGATCGATGCGCAGGATCACGAGTCGCGGGAGGTGGAAGAATTCCTGCAGCAGCCAGATGATCGCCGTGAGGATGAGCACGCCGATAATCAGTCCCAGATTGATGGCGGTGAACAGGTGCGTTTCCTCGCGAAGACCCTCGTCGGGCAGCATGTCGGTCAACAATTTGAGCGATCGATTGAGGGTGAAGAGGAAAAATAAACCCGCCAGTCCGAGCATCCCCATCATGTTGGTGTAGAATTCGACCCAGGGCAGACGACTCCAAAGAAAGACAAATGGCGAGAGGCCGACGCACAGCAGTCCAAAAAGGCGCGCGTGATTCAGAGTGGTCATCCAGGTCTCCCGGTGTCGTTGGTAGGCTCCCAGCTGGATCACTCCATAGAGCAACATGCCGGTCGTGGCGAGCGCCGGCAAGACGCCGAAGGGGCGGAGGATCGTCGTCAGCGAGGTCTGCGCGCACACCAGCAGAGCCAATGGAAGGCCCCAGAAAAGCGAGGATAACCCTTTGACCAGCCGCAGCAGCGAATGCCTCAATTCAGCTTTGGCGTCGTCGGATCTGGACATCGAGGAGCTGGCTTAAAACGTGAGGTAGGTGTAGTCGCGCAGGCCGCGCTCGTATTCTTTCAACATTCGCATTCCTGCCGAGGATTTCAGGCGGTCGCTCTTGATCGCCGCGTCGATCTGCGCCTTCATGCGTCGTTTGAGTTCGCGCTCGTCATACTGAACCGCGTCAAGCGCCTCGGCGATGTTGCTGCCTTCAATCACTTCCTCCACATAGTAGCCGTCGGCTTCTTCGGGATCGAGGAAGATATGAATCTCGCTGACGCTGCCGAAAAGGTTGTGGAGATCGCCCATGATGTCCTGATAGGCGCCCATTAGGAAGAAACCGAGGTAATAGGGTTCGTCGGCCTTGCCGCCCTTGAGCGAATGGAGCGCGAGCGTCTCGCCGGTTTCGTTCAGACCGATAAATTTATCGATTTGCCCGTCAGAGTCGCAGGTGATGTCGACCAGCTTCGTCGCCACGTCGGGGCGCTCGGTATGGCGGCCCAGCGGCATGACCGGAAAGAGCTGGTCCAGCGCCCAGTTGTCCAACAGGGACTGAAACACGGAAAAGTTGCAGAGGTACTGATGTCCCATGCTGTCACGAAGTTGCACGATCTCTTCGGGAATATGGTCCTGCCCTTCGGTTCGCGCGACGATGGATGCGCCAATTTCCCAGTAGAGACGCTCGATCTTCGCCTTGTCCGGTAAATCAAGGTGGCCGAGCGTGAACAGGTTGCGGGCGTCTTCGCGGAATTGTTGCGCGTCGTGCAGCGCCTCCAGGGGATTTGACTTCTCCGGGTGGTCGCGGATATAGAGCAATTCGGTGACGAGATTGTGGTCGGTCGGGTCTCCGGAAACGGGCGCGTTGTTATCGGTCTTGGAAACGGAGCCGAATACCTGCACCACCAACATGCTGTGATGCGCGACGATGGCCCGTCCGCTTTCGCTGATGATGGTGGGGTGGGGCACGCGCTCTTCGTTACACACGGCGCCCACGGCGTAGACCACGTCGTTGGCGTATTCCTGCAGGGTGTAGTTTGCCGAACTGTCCTTGGTCGATCGGCTTCCGTCGTAGTCGATCGCAAGTCCTCCGCCGACGTCGAGGTATTCCAGCTGGAAGCCCAGCTTGTAGACTTTGGCGTAAAAGCGCGCCGCTTCCTGCACCGCCTTCTTGATGATCTGAATATCGGGCACCTGGGACCCAATATGAAAATGAAGCAGCTTGAAGGACTCGGCGAGATCCTCGGACTTCAGGAAATCCATCGCCTCGAGCAGTTCGGCCGTCGTCAGTCCGAACTTGGCGTGTTCGCCGCCGCTTTCGGCCCAAATGCCGTGACTCTTGCTTTGCAGGCGCACGCGGATGCCGACCATCGGTTTGACCTCCAGTTCGCGTGAAATCGCGATGACCTGCTTTAGTTCCTCCAGTTTCTCGATGACGATCAGAACTCTCTTACCCAGCTGAATCCCCATCAGGGCGATGCGGATGAACTTGGCGTCCTTGTAGCCGTTGCAGACGATGAGATCGCCGGGTTGGTCCTGGAGCGCCATGACGGCCATGAGTTCGGGTTTGCTGCCGACTTCGAGGCCGAAGTGGAACTGATCCCCGGCGTCGATGATCTCCTCCACGACCTCCCTCAGGTGGTTGACCTTGATGGGGAAGACTCCCTGATACTTGCCTTCGTATTCGCACTCCTTGATCGCCGTGCGGAACGCATTGTTGATGGAGGCCACGCGGTGCCGCAGGATATCCTGAAATCGTATGAGCAACGGCGGGTGCAGGTCGCGCGAAAGGGCTTCCGCGATGACGCTCTTGATTTCCACGGAGGCGCCCTTGTCCTGCCTGGGGCGGGCAACCACGTTGCCCGCGGCATTGATGTCAAAGTAGCCCTCGCCCCACCGACCGATGTGGTAAAGCTCGCGAGCGGAATCCACGCTCCAGTCGTCGGTTTTGGTTTGGTCTTTGCTCATGTCGCCGCGTCAAATGCGGTCGCACTATACGAGAACGATCAATCGAAACACAACCCGGGTCATGCGACTTTTTTACGGCATGTTTCGTCGCCGCGTAGCGACGATTCTCCCGATTGCGAAGCGGCGCTGAGTTGGCCTCTGTCCTGCCCCTTCGGCCGCGGGGCCGCCAGTAATTCGGTTTGGAACTTGTTCGTGCTTTGCATAAGAATTGGCTCATGGCCAAAGCATCTCTCAAAACGATCGTCACTCACTGTGACCGAATTCTGAAAACGCGTGAATTCGAGGACTACAAGGGCGCGGTGAATGGCTTGCAGGTTGAAAACGCTGGCTCCGTGACGCGCATCGCTGCGGCGGTGGACGCGTCCATGGCGACGGTGAAGATGGCCGTCGCCGCCGGCGCCGAGCTATTGATCGTGCATCATGGGCTTTTCTGGGGTCCGTCCCATCCCTGGACTGGTAATCGCTATCAGCTAATACGGCTACTGCTCGATAACGATCTCGCGGTCTACAGCTCGCACCTGCCGCTCGATGCGCACGCCAGACTCGGCAACAACGTCGGCCTGTGCGCCGCGTTGGGCTTGAAGAAACTCGAGCCGTTTTTCTTCGATCACGGATGTCATTTGGGATTCCAGGCCGGTGTCAAGATGACCCGCGACGCACTCGGCAAGAAGCTTGCGAAGGTTCTCGGCGCCGAGCCGACGCTGCTGCCCGGCGGTCCCGCGCAATGCCGGAAGATCGGCGTCGTCACGGGCGGGGCGGGGGCGGAGTTGCTCGTCGCGGCGAGGGAAGGGGTCGATACCTTCATCACCGGTGAAGGTCCGCATCACACTTTTGGAATGGCCGAAGACGCGGGCATCAATGTCTTCTACGGCGGGCACTACGCGACCGAGACGTTTGGCGTTAAGGCGCTCGCCGCTCATCTAGCCAAGAAATACAGGCTAAGCTGGAGCTTCCTCGATCATCCGTCCGGCTTGTAGGGGCGCGTTTTTGGCGGGCAGTCACTTCAGCGAGAGACAGAGCAGATCCCCCCGCGAATTACGGCAGTAGAGGTTGCCGTTGGCGAGAACCGGCGGCGTCCAGCAAAGTCCGCCCAGAACCTGCGCCTGTGCCTTTGGTTTCCAACCGGCCGGCGAGGCCTTGCCGACGGCGAGCATGCCGCGGGCTCCGAGCACAATGAGTTTGCCGTCGGCCGCGCAAAGTGAGCCGTAGCCGAACTCGGTTGTTGACCATTTCGTTTCGCCGCTCTTCCAGTCGACGCAGGCAAAATAGGCGCGGCCTCGATGGCTATTTCCGTCGAAGCCATATAAATGCCCGTCGATCAGCACGCAGCTGTTGAAGTGATTGCGCATGTTCCGGTTCTTCCAGATAAGATCCGGTTGACGGTCAGTCAATTGCAGCAGGGCTCCGCCGCTGTCGTAACCCGAGGACAGGAAGAGCTGGCCGTCGTGAATAATCGGATCGGCGGCGTGGGCGTCCCAATCGGTTTTCCAGGCGTGGCTCCAGAGAATTTTACCGCTGTCGATCGCAACGGCGTGCATGGCTTTGGCGCCGAAGATGGCGACACTGGCCTTGCCGGATTGTGTAAAAGGGTAGGGCGTGGAATAGCCCGATGTGGAAGAACCGGTTTGCCAGAGCAGCTTTCCGGTTTTCTTGTCGACGGCCAGGCCGGCCGTGCCGACATGAAGCAACAGTTTATCGCCGGCGACGAAAGGTGAACCGCCATATCCCCATTCGGGGTATTCCGCGCCGATTTCAGTGGCGACGTTTTTCTTCCAGATGATCTCCCCATCGGTCGCGTTGAAGGCGAAGGCGTCACCCCGTCGGCCAAGCGTGTAGACGACCTTGCCGTCGATGGTCGGCGTGCAGCTGGGGCCGCCGTCGTAGTAGCGCGGCGCGAGCGGACTGGGGTAGCTGCGCCGCCAGATTTCCTTGCCCGTTTTCTCGTCGAGACAGAACACGATGTCGGCGCCATTGCGATTGCCCATGGTGAAGATCCGGCCGTCGCTGATGGAGACGCTGGAGAAGCCGGTCTCCACACGTGCGCGCCAGACGCGTTCGGGACCGGCGGCGGGCCACTTGTCCGACCATTCTTTCTCGGCGCTGATTCCGTTTCGATCCGGGCCGCGCCAATGAGGCCAGTCCTCCGCTGAAGCCGCGCTTGCCAGTAAGGTTAGAAAAAGGCCGATCGCAAGGGCGACGGCCATTTGTCTTGAGAATCCAAATCTGTGTTTATCCGTGTTCATCTGTGGTCAGGATTCGTCCTGTTTTAAAAAGCCTCGGATCTTTTCAAGAATTGCGTCGGGCCGAGCCCAGTGAATCGTATGTCCGACACCGTCGAGTTTGATCCATTCACACTGGCTTCGCCAGATCTTCCTCAGCGTTTTGCCGTCGGTGTCCGTCAGCATGCCTCCCGCCGATTCATCCGCCTGAAACACGACCACCGGACAGCGGACTTTTCGCGCAAGCGTCTTGAAATCGTAGCCTTCGAGCCAGCGGCCTTCGACGATCGGACGGAGGACATCAGGATCGATGCGCCCCATGCTTTCGGCGCTGAATCTCCGGGCGGTCTCGTCGCGCTGATCACGAACGCGAATCAGATTGCCCTGGTCGTCTTCGCCGACGGTCATTTCGGAAAAATTGCGGAACAAGGATTCCGGGCTGATCGAATCAAAGAGCGCTTCTTGAACGCCGGAGAAAAACCGATGAAGCGGAAGCTCGGGCAGTCGTTCACCCATGGTGGAGAAAGGCGGATCTTCCAGGATCAAGCCATCGACCATACCCGGCGCCTCGGCGGCGACGGCCAGCGCCACCATCGCTCCCAGCGAATGGCCGTAGATGATGTTGCGCCGATCGGAGACCTGTTCCAGCGCCTTGAGCGCGTCTTCAAGATAGCCGCAAACCAGATAGGCGTCGGGCGCTGGATCGCTGCCGCCGTGCCCGCGGAAGTCCAACGCGGCCAGGCGCGCCTCGGTGTTCAGCTTGGTGAGGAGGGGGTAAAACGTTCGCCAATTCCGCAGAACTCCATGCAGAAAAAGCACGGTCGCGCCGGAGTCGTTCTCATTCACGGCCAGATTGAGCGACTTGTCCAAGATGGACTCCGACATGAAGTCCAGGGAATGCCAGGGATGTTGGGCAGGGGGCATTGTCGCGCTCAATCTGTTGCGCTATTTCTCGATGGCGACCGCGGTGGGAATCGGCTTCGCCATACGCCCCGCTTTGATGATGCCTCCCTGCATCACGGCAATGAAATTCTGACGATTTTCCAGCAGTGAAATATCTTTCGCTACGTCGCCATCAACCACGTTGACGTCGGCGAGTTTGCCTTTCTCCAACGTGCCGAATTCATCGCCGCGCCCCATGATTTCAGCGCCAGTCTTTGTGGCGCACATGATCGCTTCTGTCGCCGTGAAGCCAACGTCGTTGACGAAGAAGGTAAGCTCCCTGGCGTAATCGCCGTGGGGGTTCCAGCCGAAGCCGTAGTCGCCGCCCATTCCCAGCCGACCGCCCTCGCGCAAGATTCGCAGCGCGCTTTCGGAGCCCCCATCGAGCGTCTCCTGATGGCCGTCGATCACCTCCTGAGGCAGTCCGAACTCCGGCCCGTTTATGATGCTGGCCTTCTCGAAGTAGAGAGCCGGCACGACGGGGACATCGCGCTCCAGCAGCAGTTCCATGGCTTCGTCGTCCATAAAGGTCCCGTGCTCAAGCGTGTCGTATCCGGCGCGAAGGGCGTTCTTGATGCCCTCGGTCGCGCGGCAATGACCGGTGACTTTCATGCCGTGATTGTGCGCGGTCTGCACGACGGCGTTCATCTCGTCAAAGGTCATGCAAAGCGTGTGGTGGTCGTTGGTGTCGGGCGCGGCGGCGTCGCCGGTCGGATAAGTCTTCACCCATTCGATGCCGTCCTTTACCAGGGCGCGCACGGCGCGGCGGGCGTCCTCCTCGCCATTGATGATGAAGACCAGGCCCTCCATTCCGATTTTGCGAAACTCGGGATTCCAATCCATCAATCCGCCGGCCGAACAGATCTCACGGCCGGAGGGCGAAAGCCGCGGGCCGGGAATCAGATCGCTTTCGATCGCCGTCTTCAGCCAGACATCGACGTTGAACAAACAGCCGCCCGAACGCGCCGCAGTGTAGCCGCATTCCAGCGCGAGCCGGCAATTCACCGACGAAAGCAGCGACACGTATTCGACCGGATACTTGATATCCAAATCCTCAAGCGCGGCGATGTTGAAATAAGTCGCATGAAAATGCGCTTCGACGAGGCCGGGCATGATCGTTCCGCCTTCAGCGTTGATCGTTTCGCAATCCGGCGGCGTCTCAGGCGTGTCGCTGGCGGGGCCGGCATATTCGATGAGCCCGTCCTTGATTAGGAGGGCGGCGTCGGCGACGGGCGCGGAACCCGTTCCATCGATCAGCTGACCGTTCGAAATGAGAGTCGTCCCGGAGGCAGTCTTCATGATTGGAGAGGAAACACGTTGCGCTTGCGGGCGTCAATGGGAAGGGGCGAATTCTGAAGTCCGTGCCTGAGCGGCGATGTCAGGCCTTGGGCGCTTAGTTGTCCGGCGTGGCCGATCGCCTCACACGATAAAACCGGGCGGCTTCCGGCGCGCCGGGCGTCACGGGTGAATTCAATGTGGCGTCGCCGGCGCGAACGACTCCCGGTCCTGTGTAAACTCCATCAACCGCCGAGCTGGATTGCAGTTCGTAGAACATCCCGCGCCGGGCGTCCCAGCGAATGTTGAGTCCGTCCATCCCGTCGGGCGCGATGGCAACTTCAATCGGCTCGTTCAGAATCGAACCGTCGAAGTATTTTTCCGCCAAATCCCAGGCGCCGATGCCGCACTGCGAACCGACGATGCGGCCCGGCCCGTCGTCGACCGGCACGTGAATGCCGCCGTAGATTCGGGAGATGCCGGCTTCGTCCGCGGCGTCGTAGTAGGTCGCCCATTGCAGGACGACGTCGACACTGGGGCCTTGTTCAAATCGAAGGAAATTGTTCATCGGAGCCGTGAAGGAACCGATGCCGCCAGGGAAGTATTCGCTGCCCGTTATGCGAGTCAGAACCTCCGCCGCCGCGCGGCTGAATCCACTGTGCCCTGAGACATACCCCGCGAAGGCCGGCGTCACAAAGGTGTCGCGCTGATAGGGGAGCCAGTCGATCGCGCGAATCCATTTTGTGCCGGTGAATTCCGTCGCGGGATTGGCGGGTTCGCCGCCCCAGGCGAGAATCACGATGTCGTCAGCCTGGGCATTCGGCGCGCCCTCATGTTTTCCTCCGCTGCCGAGCGATGCGGCTGAGGCCAGCTCGATCAAATCCGGAATCAGCGGCAGGCCCATGGGGTCATACGATGGCAGCTCGGTGGACGCCGATTGGCCCTTGCCGCCCATGTAGCGCAGACTGCTGATCGGCCGCACGTAGTCGTAAACTTCTTTGCAGCCCCAAATCGCGACGGCCACATCGTGCGTCGAGGCGTTCATTGCAAAATAGACCTTCACGTCCCACTCAAGCTCATCCAATTCCGGCCCGGAGCCTTTGAATCGTCTTTCAAAACTCGGATGGTCGGCGACCTCATTCGCCAGGGTATTCCAATGACCGGGCGGCGTTTCGGAATCAGGCCCATCGGCCCAGAACTCCGCGACCACGCGGCCATAGTCGCCATGCGGCACGACGTTTGCCGCGTAGGGCATGCCGGTCGTCGGGTTTGTCGGGCGTCCTGTTCCGTCGTTTTGACCGAGTGTGTTATCGCCGCGTGAGCCGGGTGAAATATTGATCATGTCTCCGCTGGCGGGATTCAAGAAAGAGCTGTGTTGAATGACCGAGATGTTGCCGTCCTTGAAGGCGCTGTCGGTCGCCGTGCCGAGCATCGGCGGCGTTCCCGGATCGTAGTAGACGTTTTGGCCCGGCGGCAGCGACATGGCGAAGGGCCGCACGGCGCCCCAATGCGAGCCGATAAAGGTCTGGATCTGTTCCGCCACCAAACCGTTCTGTGTGAAACGGACTTCGAAGGCCAGGGGCTGCCAGCGATTGGGATCGATCATGGTCGTGCCCGCCAGATCCAGAATCAGCGGTTCGTTGGACGGAGCGTAAGTCGAGTCCAGGTAGTCGCTGGATTCGTTTGACTGATCCGATACAGCGAAGGCCAACACGGCGGCCGCAACGCGGTTGCCAACCGCGGCGGGCGCTGGTCCGTCGGTCGTCGTCACGCCGGTGTCGTAGTCAAACGCCATCATCTGATCTTCCAACGCCTGCAACGATGTCGCGGCGTTGACTGAGAGCGCGTAACGATGCGCCAACACTCGATAGGCGGCGTAGCTGATCGCCTTGCGCCGAGCCGCTGGGATGTCTCCCGATGTCGCGCTCTCTCGATGCAGATAGCCCACGGCGGTTGGGTCATAGGCCGCCCAGGCGTCCCACATCGCGGCGGACGTGTGAAACAGATTGCGCGCGTGAACCGTTGGCGCGGGGAAATCGATCCGAATCGCGGCGAGGTTTTGCTCGTTCCAGATTCGCGCGATGGATTGCGCCCGCAAGTCTGGCGTCAATGCCGCGGTTATCCCCGCAAGCACGGTGATCCAACGAAAGGCTTTCAACATCATGGTAATAGATTTGTGAAGGGAATGGGGCGCCGTCAGTCGAGCAGCGCAATCGTTCGTTTCTCACTGGCGCTTCGCACGGCGGTATCGACGATCTGCTGTCCGATGCGCGCGGTCTCCACTGACAGAGGGCCCTCGACCGGGACGCCGGTTTCCAGACAGTGGAGGAAATATTGCACGGGATTGGCGAAGGGGGCTTCGAGCGGAGCGGCCGGTATCTCATAACCCTCGGGTTGGCTGCGAGTCTGAACCCGGACGTTCTTCTCGTAGTCGTAATTGCTGATCGTGCCCTCAGTTCCTTTGATGACAAAGCCACACTTGGGTTGAGGCTGATGGGTCCAGGGATCGGAAAACGTGCCCCAGCGTGTGTGATAACTTGAAAGCCCGCGCTCGTAACGCGCGACCGTGATGCTCTGTTCGTCGACTTCCAGTGCGCGTGGTTCATCCACCATGCAAACCACCTCCAACGGTTTCGCGCCATTGTGAAACCAGGTCCCAAGCGTTGTGCCGTAGCCAAGATAATCGAGCAACGATCCTCCACCCTCGTCCTTCTTGTAAAACCAACTGGCGTCCTTTTCCTGGGCGGACGGCTCTTTCTCGATTTTGTCCGCGCCGTGATAAAGCGGGCCGCGATTGCCATCATAGAAATGCGTTTCGGTCACTTCGCCGATCAAGCCCTCCTGAATCAGGCGATGAGCGGTGACGTGAGTCTCGATCCAACGAAGCGGCCAATTGATCGCGAGCTCCTTGCCGGTTTGCTTCATCGCGGCGGTCATTCGATCTGCGTCGGCGAGCGAGGCAGCGAAGGGTTTCTCCATGAGAATATGAACGCCGGCCGGCGCGACCCGTTCCGTCCAATCGGCGTGGCCTGCGGTCGCGGGGCAGAGGATGACCACGTCCGGCTTTGTCTGATCAAGGCACTGCTGGAAATCCGTAAACGCCTGGGCACCGTCGATTCCAAAACTGGCGATCGCATTCTCCATTCGCTCTGGTTGTTCGTCGGCGACGCCAACGATCTCGGCGTTCGGATGATCGTGCGCCATTTTCAACAGGTCGCCCATGTGGAAGTGGTCGAAATTGATGCCAGCGATGCGCCACGTTTTGCTCATGGAGGGCGAGTGTAATCGAAAACTGAGCGACGAAAACTCAATTTACGCGCCTCAGAGAGGCGGAAGAGGCGAGGGGAAATCCTCTGCAAAGGACGCTTGACGCTGCGAATGAAGGAACCTAGCTTAGCCGTCCTCTTTGTGGTGGCCGTAGCTCAGTTGGTAGAGCTCCAGTTTGTGGTACTGGCTGTCGCGGGTTCAAGTCCCGTCGGTCACCCCATTCCTCCCCTATTGCGGAATTGCCACCGAATTCTGCGACAATCGGCAATCCCTCCGAAAATCGCGGAATATATTGAACGACACAGGCCAACCAGAGCACGCGTGGCGCCAACGGAATTAAACATCCGGACAGCTTCTCGGCTACGAACGCCGCTTGTGGAAGCCACGGCAAAGCTCGCCTACATCAAACTGAACACCCAAACGCCCAGCCCTCCTCGTGGCGCTGTCCCGGTTAACCTGGGAACACCGTGGGAAGCTCTTTCATTCTGGGTGTTCCGTTTCAAATTCGGTGATGGATGCGACTGCCCGGATTATGTGAATTGATCCAGCGAATCGAGGAAATCGCCAGGATTCATTCTAGCATTGTACACTCGAAGAATTTGAATTTCATCTCGTTCGTTGACATAGCGGTAAACGATCCAAGTGTGGAAGCGAGCTTCCAGAAACCTTCGGATATTCCATTCGCGATTGATGTACCCATGCGTTTCTGGAGCGTTTTGAATCGCCTTTATGGATACGTCGAATTCATCGAAGAATTCTTGCGCCAAAAGTGCGTCTTGTTTCTTCCAGAATTGGGCTTCTCGGATCGGGTCGCGGAGGGCCAGCGAGGAGACAACGATTCTCATAAGACGGCAGCCTTGGCCCGCTTCATGGCCTCGTCATACGGAATGGCTTCATCAATGCCGGCATCCAGACGCTTGCACCGTTCGATCGCTATCAACGTCTCGATTTCATCACGCAACTGTCCGAAGAGTTCCTCGGAAATGCCGTCCTTGAGAAGCTGAATTGCAATCGACAGTTTTTCGCCCTGGGAAAGGGTCTCGCTTTCTTTCAATAAAGCACTGGCAGTCATAGACGAAGCATTCCACGATGACATTGTTTTGTCCACATCGACGGAAGTCGGATTGTTGCAGGAGAGAGCCTCGGTTCGAATAGATGACTGATTTTGGGTAAAATTCGACGATTCGTTTGTGAATCGGAATCGGCGATCGATTCATGGCGAAAGAGAGAGTGGTTCGCAATGGGGTCTCGTTTGGGACCCCATTTTTGTCACTCTTCAGTGATGAAATCACTCCGTCAACTCAACGAACAAGATGTGGTGAAGTGATCTTTGGGCGCCTGATTCGTGCGACTCATCTTGGCGGCGATTCCCGTGAGGCGTCCGAAGCGAATCTTCTTGGCCTTGGCTGTAGCTGACGCCGTTTGCCATGAATTTCTTTCAACACGCGAATTTCCTCCTGAAGATATTCGATAACGGCCTGTTGCTCCCGGTGGACCCAGCCAGCCAGGCAAAGCAAAATGAATTTCAAGGGATTCACGGCGGGAATATGATCGATTTCGTCTCAATCTCGAACTGAAACTGAGAGAGTTCAAAACTCAGCATCGTCGTAATCAGGCGAAAAACAACGAATCGAATTTTTCTACACTACGCCCACCGGTCTTTGGGTCAAGACTGCCCGGAACCAAGAGCGAAAGATCCGCGGGAGAAACGCACCGAAACGACACTCATTGCAATCGTGGTCTGTTCGGTCTGTAGCGTGGGTGCCCAGGCACAGCCGGCTTCGGTTTCATTTGCCTACGTGCTCCAGGCGGAATCTCTTGGGAGAAACAAAGCGGCCGTAGTCGAGCGAATTGCGGCTTGCGGGCGGGATTGGGTGATTCTTGATTCCATGTTCGAAGGCGACTCGCCGTGGAGTAGCGCGGATCTTGCCGCCATCCGGGGCGGTCGCGAGGGGCGCCAAGTGATTGCCTATATCTCCATTGGCGAGGCGGAGGACTACCGTCCCTATTGGCGTAAGGCGTGGGTCAGCGGCGGCAGATTGACCTCGGCCGCGCCGTCGTGGCTTGGCGGTGAAAACTCAGCGTGGAAGGGCAACTTTCGCGTGAAGTATTGGGACGTCGATTGGCAAAAGGTCATTCTTGCCGCGGTCGACGACGCAATGGGGCGCGGCTTCGACGGCGTGTATCTCGATATCGTGGATGGATTCGAGAACTTTGAGCAGGACGGCGAGGACTTCATCGACGATCGCCTCAATCCCAATACCAAACAGAGCTATCGGCGCGACATGATCGATTGGGTGAGGGCCATCGCCGCTCGCGCGCGCATGAAAAATCCGGCGGCGCTCGTGATCCCGCAAAATGGTTCGCAACTGCTCGCACATGGGGACTTCGTCGCGGCCATCAGCGCCATTGGCATCGAGGATCTATTCACCGACGGCAACCGGCTCCAACCGAAGTCGCACAGCTCCTACCTGCTGGGTTATTTGAAAAAGATCGCCGTCGCGGGCAAGCCTGCCCTGCTGATCGAGTATCCGAAGTCCGCGAAGCGCAAGGCCGTGTCGAGGCAACTGGCGAAGGAGAATGGAATGATTCTGCTGCTAACCGATCGGCAGCTGAAGACGTTGGGCGCGTCGGGAGATTGATGCGGCCTGGCTCCGGTAACCGGCTGGAGTTGTGAGGAATCCTTTGCGTATGATGGCGACTCCGAATGAAACATCATCGAGCCAGATGATTCTTGAAATCCATCGTGTTTCCTTTTCAAAACCGATTCGAGGGTGGCGTGTGAAAGTGACGATCGCGGGTCCGGCTAAAGACCCGAAACACAATTCCTGAATCCTTCAGGAAATGCTGGTGGCTTTCGATTGAGGGCGCCGGCGCCCTGAGTTGACGCTGCGGAATCAGGCTGGGAGCACGGCCCTCTTAATCGACCTGAATCCGAATCGTCAGGCCGCGATAGGCTCCAGTTCCGTCGGAGCAAATTAGACGCACGGGCAACGTCTTTCCTCGATCGGCGTCAGTGGGCGTGTAGGTCAAACGATCCTCCTCTATCCGGCCGGCATCGCCCGACCATTGGTAGAACTGCGTTTGAAATCCTTCCGGGTCGCTTCCAGTCAACTTGACCGACACTGGGACTCCCACCTTTGCCCTGAGCGTCATTGCCTCCGGCTTGGATTCAACGGTCGGGCCGACTTCAATCGCTGGCTTGTCGTTGCGCATCACCTGGACGTTAGGATCGCGAACCGCGCCTCGGCCGGTGAACTTTCGAATGTCCTCGTCCGTCATGAACGGCTTTTTGTAGGGCGCAAAATAGGCCGGCCTTTTGGGCTGATCCGCCTCCGGCCAATGGAAGTTTACAAAGACCGGATTGCCCGGGCAATCGCCGCGATTCTCCACCCACAACACGACCGGGAAGCGTCCGCCCGGATAGCGCTCGTCATAAGTCGCGACGATGCGGACTTTGCCGCGTTCGTCCGCAGTGACTTCGACGTTGAGTTGCCCCGGATAGACTCGTTTGGCGTGAAAGGTCAGTGGGCGGCCGTTCAGGTCATAGGATTCGCTGAGATCCACCGTCGCTTCGATTCGCTCGCCGGGTTCTCCATGGATTCGCACCGCCGTGAAAGACGACGATTGCAGCAGACGTGTGTTGTTCGAGGAGCCTTCAGCGTCGATCAATCGCAGCAGGGTGACGGGGGGCGGGGCGGACATGTTCCTGGCCATCTCGACCATTCGGCTGACGTGAATCGCTTCATCGTAGAGATGGTATTCCAATTCCCTGCTGACGTAGCGCGCGGAAACTCCTGCGCCGTTCGATGCGTAGGAAGGCCGATGGCGAAGCTCGTTTTCGTAGGGGACTTCTTTCCCGGAGCCGTCGCGATAAGGCAGCGTTGCCTTAAAGATCGTCAGCATCGTTAGCGGATAAACGCCGTGCCGTTTCATCATGTTCTTCGTTTCCCGCGGAAGATGCGCGCCGGCGTACATCATCTTGGCCATCGCGTGCGCTTCAGAGCCGGACTGCCCCAGTGAATTGTAATAGTGACCGAAGAGGCCGTCGTAGGAGTCCACGATTCGATCCGGCATCACGTCGGTGCGGGACAGCCAGCCGGGCGAGGCATACAGGCAGTTGGCGAAGGTGAAGGTCTCCTCCATCCGTCGAATAAGCAGGTCTCCGACAAAGAGGTGGTGGCCTTTCCTGGCAAAGGACTGCCAGGCGAAATTGATTCCGATCCGGTTCCGATCCACGAATTTGGGCGAGCCATGCAGGACCTGCACCATTTGACCGGCGAACAGAATCTTCCGGCCTCCGAAGCGGTAGTCCTTGCGCAGCCGAACGTGGTTTCCGTCAAGCGATGCGACGGAGTCGTCCCACATCCCCGCTGCCTTGGGTTCAGACTGAAAGATTTTGAAGGGATAGGTCGGGGCCGTTCCCGTCGGGGCCGACGACAGTTCCGGATAGAATCGCTTTGCCAAGGGCGGCGGCTTCAGCGTTCGAGTGATGACTTTTGCGTCGGCGTTCTTTTCCTGGGCGGCCTTGCGGGAATAATCGACTGCTGAATCGTCTTCAAACCAGAGCTTCCAGGGCGGCGATGCCCGATCCGAATAATATGGATTCTTCACCGCGGCTTCGCTGTAGGCGGGTGATGCGGGGGAGTCCTGTGCGACGACGTTCATCGAGGCGCAGCTAACGGCCAGCAGGCATGCCAGAATGAGCCGGTCGTCGAGAGTGTGTCGCGAGGTATCCATCGCATTCATATTCAGGCGAGAATGGGAGCGACGACCTTGCCGTGAACGTCGGTCAACCGGAACCGTCGGCCCTGAAATTTATAGGTCAGTCGTTGGTGGTCGATCCCGAGGCAGTGGAGCAGGGTGGCCTGGAGGTCGTGCACGTGCACGGGATCTTTCACAATGTTGTAGCTGTAGTCATCGGTTTCCCCATGCGAGACGCCCTTTGCGATGCCGGCTCCGGCCAGCCAGACGCTGAAACAGCGCGGGTGATGATCGCGACCATAATCGTCCTCGGTCAGCCTCCCCTGGCAGTAGACCGTCCGGCCAAATTCTCCGCCCCAGACGACCAGCGTATCGTCGAGCAGGCCGCGTTGCTTGAGATCGAGAATCAGCGCCGCAGAAGCTTGGTCGGTGTCGGCGCATTGTTGGGCGAGTTTCTCAGGCAGCGCTGAGTGTTGGTCCCAGCCGCGATGGAACAATTGAATGAAGCGCACGCCGCGTTCGGCGAGTCGGCGGGCGAGCAGGCAATTGGCGGCGAAGGTTCCGGGCTTCTTCGCCTCCGGACCGTAGAGCTTGAAGAGGCTTTCGGGCTCTTTGGAAATATCGGTCAGCTCCGGCACTGAGGTCTGCATCCGATAGGCCAGTTCGTACTGAGAAATTCGCGTCGCGATTTCCGGATCGCCGTACTCGTCCAGATTCAATTGATTCAATTTTGAAAGGTCGTCCAGTAGGCGGCGTCGAGTGGCGGAATCCATGCCCGGCGGATTTGACAGGAATAGCACGGGGTCGCCGGTCGAACGGAATTTCACGCCCTGAAAACGCGTGGGCAGAAAGCCGCTGCCCCACAGGCGATCGTAGAGTGGTTGGCCGCCCGCGCCGGAGACCAGCGCTACGAAAGCGGGCAGGTCGGCGTTGTCGCTGCCGAGGCCGTAGGAAAGCCATGAGCCCATGCTGGGCCTCCCCGCCAATTGAGCTCCGGTCTGAAAAAAGGTAATCGCCGGGTCGTGGTTGATCGCCTCGGTGTGCATCGTTTTGATGAAGCACAATTCGTCGGCGATCTTCGCGGTGTGCGGCAGGAGGTCGCTGACCAGGGCGCCGCTTTGGCCACGGCGCGCGAAGGGGAAAATCGAGGGGGCGACCGGGAAGCGATCCTGGGTCGCAGTCATGCCGGTGAGTCGCTGGCCTCCGCGGATGGAGTCGGGCAATTCGGTGGCGCGAAGATTCTTTAATTTAGGTTTGTAATCGAAGAGATCCATCTGGGACGGCCCGCCCGATTGAAAGAGGTAGATGACGCGTTTGGCGCGCGGCTTGAAGTTGGGGAACTCGGGCTGGCTTGCGTCGTTCGCGAGCAGTTGTTCGTTCAGCAGGGATGCGAGCGCGGTCGCGCCGAGCCCGGTCGCGCCCTGGCCGAAGAAGTGTCGCCGGTTGATGTGCAGTTTCTGTTGGAGCAGGGGATTCACTGTTTGGTGATCGTTTCGTCGAGATTCAGGATCAGGCTGCCGAGCGCGGTGTAGGCGGCCAATTCGCAAATATCCAATTTCGGATCCGGGGTTGATTCGCCGACGCCGATGAGCTTCTTTGCGTCCGCGGGGTGGTCTCGAAAACGCTGGAGATGACGCGTGAAACCTTGCGTGAGGATCTTCAGTTCGCGCGGATTTGGCTCACGGGAGGTCGCCAGCTGGAAGAGCTGGGAAATCCGCTTCTCTGGAGACGTGGCGGGAAGCGTCATCGCCCGTTCCGCGATGGCGCGCGCCGCTTCCACGAAGGTTGTTTCGTTCATCAGCGTGAGCGCCTGCAGCGGAGTGTTGGTGCGATGTTCCCGGACCCGGCAGGCTTCACGCGTTGAGGCGTCGAAGTTGATCATCGACGGCGGTCCCACCGTGCGCTTCCAAAAGGTGTAAAGGCTGCGGCGATAGAGTGGCGCGCCGGTGTCCTGATTGTAGGGTCCGCCCGAGGCGATCTCCTTCCAGAGGCCGGTCGGCTGGTAGGGCTTGACCGAGGGGCCGCCAATCGTGTCGACCAACAGCCCGCTGGCGGACAGCGCGGCGTCGCGAATTGTCTGGGCGGAAAGCCGAAGGCGCGGGCCCGCCGCCAGCAGGCGATTTTCCGGATCGGCCTCCCGCAGTCCCGGTGCGGTTTTGGACGATTGACGATAAGTGGCGCTCATCACGATGGTTTTCTGCATCGCCTTGACGTCCCAATCGAGTCGGATGAATTCGGCGGCCAGCCAATCCAGTAATGCGGGGTGAGTTGGCCGCTGGCCCTGGGTTCCAAAATCCTCCGTGGTCTCCACCAGTCCGCGGCCGAAATAGATTTGCCAAAATCGGTTTACGGCCACGCGCGCCGTCAGCGGATTGTCGGGGTGAACGAGCCATTGCGCGAAGCCGAGCCGGTCGTTCTTTGCGCCGTTGGGCAAGGGGTTCAGTTCCGCCGGGACGCCGGGGGACACGGCCTCGCCGGGTTTGTCGTACTCGCCGCGCAGGAGGATGTGGGATGTTCGACGTTCCGGCAGTTCCTCCATCACCATGACTGTCTGGATGCTCTCAACGAAGGCCTCCTTTTGTCGGCGCAATGCGACGAGCTCTCGGCGCGAGCGTCGAATTTCCAATGGCGCCGCGTGTTCGAGGTAATACGCTGTCAGCTTTCGTTTCTGGCGCGGCGTTCGCCGGGCCATCGGAGTCGATAGAATCTCGGCGAGCGTGTCGGGAGTCGCGATCAACTCGGCTTCTTCAGGCGAAAGACAACGCCGGAACACGCGAACCTCGTCGATCAACCCATGGAATCGCGATTCGCTTCCGCCACCCGCTCCAATGCGCAACGGAAAATCAACCGCGAAGGACTGGTTGATGAAATCGAGATTCAACTTCGATTCCTCTGGCCGGCCATCGATGTAGATCTTGACGCCCTTGGCGACCCGACTTCCATCGTAGGTCATCATCACGTGCGTCCAACGATTCCTGGGCACACTTTGTTTCGTCTCGACCCGGACGGAGTCGTCCAGCCAGCGCTTGACGAGATTGACCTGCAATTTTCCGTCCTGAAGTCCGAAGCTGTAGCCGCTGGATCGGGCGATGTCGTCCATCCGCGACACGATCATTCCGGAGTCGATTGAATACGGCCGTATCCACGCAGCCAGTGAAAACTTGTCGAAGTAGCCGTAGTTGGCGATATCCGCGGCGTCGACAAACGCCTTACCGTCCAACCACGCGGCCTCGCCCAATCTACCCGGCGCAAACGCGTTTATACCGCCCGAATACGTCGAGGCTTTGGCCAAGCCGCGACTGTCGGAAGCGTCGCCGTCCAAGGGGAAATGAGCTGACAGATCGTCGGACACCGACCAGTTCAACGAGGGTGGCGGCGCGAATGTTGCTTCCCAACCGCGCTGGTAGGACTTCAGTTCGGGCTGCAGTTTCTGAAAGCGCTTTCCGGCGTCCCGCAGGCGGATTTCCAACGCCGATAACTCCCGCTGCTGACTCTCGGTTGGCGCTTTGATCCAGGGCGGCGAATTTCCTTCCTTAATGGAGCGGCCGCTTTCGGGCAGGTTGTTGAAGCTGGCAAACAATTGATAAAATTCCTTCTGCGTGAAGGGATCGTATTTGTGGTCGTGGCAGCGGGCGCAACCGAGCGTCAGGCCCAGCCACACCGTCGCGGTGGTGTCTACTCGGTCAACCACGTACTCGACGGCGTATTCCTCGGGAATCACGCCGCCTTCGGAATTGCCGCGATGGTTGCGATTGAAACCGGTGGCGATCTTCTGGTCCAGCGTGGCGCCGGGAAGCATGTCGCCGGCGATCTGCTCGATGGTGAATTTATCGAAGGGCTGGTTGTGATTGAAGGCGTCGATGACCCAGTCGCGCCAGCGCCACATCGAACGCGGGCCGTCGTTCTGGTAGCCGCTGGTGTCGGCGTAGCGGGCGGCGTCCAGCCATGGCAACGCCATGCGCTCGCCGTAGCGCGGCGAAGCCAGCAGGCGATCGACGACGCGTTCGTAGGCGCTGTCGGAAGCGTCGCTGAGAAAGGCCTCGATCTCCTCGGGCGTTGGGGGAAGACCCGTCAGGTCGAGCGAGACGCGGCGAAGAAGCGTCGGTTTGTCCGCGGCGGGCGAAGGGGACAGGCCTTCCCTTTTCAGGCGCGCGAGGATAAACGCGTCGATCGGATTGCGAACCCAGCGAGGCGAGTCGGTCAATGGCGGATCGGGCCGGGCGGGTTTGATGAACGCCCAATGTTTTTGCCATTCCGCTCCCTGTTCGATCCAGAGCCGGATTTTCTCGATCTGGGACGGCGTCAGATTTCGGCCGGAATCCGGCGGCGGCATTTGCTCGTCCGGGTCTGCGCTGGTAATGCGGGAGTGGAGTTCACTCCGAGCCGGATCGCCCGAATGAACGATCTGCTTCCCATCCCGTACGGCCTTGGCCTCGGATTCAATATCCAGGCGAAGATCAGCTTTTCGTTGCGCCTTGTCAGGTCCGTGACAATGGAAACAGGCGTCGGAAAGAATCGGCAGGATGTCCCGATTAAACTCGATCCGATCCGGTTCGTCCGCCGGCGCCGCAGCGGTTAGCCCCACCGCGAGCAGGCCCGCGAAGATCGCGACGCTCCACGAACTTGGAAGGGAAAGCGGCGCCTTCGACGGCGGGAGATTCGGCCGTCGGCATCGGCGTGTATCCGATTCCAGCACAATGGCGGATCATAGGACCGGGGCTTGCGGGAATACAATTTCGGAATTGGTGATTGGGCCAGGCGATAACGACGTTGCAGGGCGGCGGCGCGTCA
>JBLHKZ010000008.1:0-47966 GCA_047618185.1 Limisphaerales bacterium | reverse complement strand
CAGCGCCAATACGGAGAGCAGAACCAGCGATTGGATTGTTTTCATGGGATTCTCCTCGAATGATTTTTCAGCGGAATGGACGATCCGACATGGAACTGGCCGCCGCAAGCAATTGGGCTTTAGCTTTCGTGCAGCATTGATCTGGCCTCGCGAGGACGCTCACCCTCCAGCTGATGGATGGAATCCCTCCGGTTGATCGGGCTCTGGCCTACACGGAGCGTTGGTCAGTCCTTGATCAGGCGAGCGTCGAAGGAGAAATTCTCGGGCTCGCCAATCTTGATTTTCTTGAAATCAGGATGGCGGGGATTGATCAGGTAGTTGAGCTCCTCGGGCACGATGGCGCTAGGCACGGCGAGGACGGCGGACGCTGCTTCCTTCACCCACTGATCGCCGATGAGCTTGTTCGCCAGAATCGGTTGGTCGTTTCGCCAATCGGTAGGGAGGTCTTCGATGCAAATTCGTTGGACGAGTTTTGAATCAAATTGCGTTTCGATCACGACGTAGCTCATCTTCAGCAACGCGGACTGGAGGTGGACGAGCATTTCGAGTCCGGCCAGAGCTCGCGAGCAGGCGGCGTAGACAATTGGCGTCCCTTCTGAATTCCAACGTCCGCCGGCGAGTCGCGCCCCCTCGCCGTCGAATGCGTGGTAGGCCCGTTGGGCTTTTACGATCCTATAGGCAAAGGCTTTCAAGTGAAAACGCCATGCTCGAGGCGGCCCAGGAGCATTTCGACCTCGCGGGCGCCGATCTCAGTGTCCGCATAATTGATAGGTGTTTCGCCGCCAAGGGCCTTGGCCGGAGCGTTGAGCCAATGGAAAGCGGCGCCCCGATCCTCAAGAACATCCGTGGCTCGGGTAAGCAATCGATCGAAACGCACGACTCGTTCCGACTGAACTCGATCGAGAACACCAATCTTTTTTCGGCGAATCAGAGTACTGCGCGGCATGCCCATGATGACGGCCATTTTGTCGGCAGGCAGATTATATTTCGCGCGAAGTTTCTCAAAACGACTATATGGCAACCCTCGCTTTATCTCGGAAATTGTTTTGCTGGTTTGATCGAAAATCAGATCGCGGGTTTTGTTTATGGTGATCGACGCGCGCGAGTAGGCGACAAGGTCAAGTGGAAGCGGGGCGGACGCTTTTTTTGACTTCTTGTTGGCCATATGAGTCATTTTATAGACCCAGATGAGTCGGGCGTCAATTGTTGATAAAACCGAGTTAAACGCCGATTTCTGCCCCTACTCTTTGTTCTTCACGGTCGGGAAGGCGATGACTTCTCGGATGCTGAAGGAGTCGGTCATGAGCATGGCCATGCGGTCGATGCCGATGCCCAGGCCGCCGGTGGGCGGGAAGCCGTGCTCGATCGCCTTGAGGAAATCTTCGTCGAGCATGTGGGCCTCTTCGTCGCCGGCGTCGCGCAGCTCCACTTGTTTGGTGAATTGCTCGCGCTGGTAGACGGGGTCGGAAAGCTCCGAGAATGCATTGGCCATTTCCATGCCGGCGATGAACAGCTCGAAGCGCTCCGCCAGTCGCGGCTTGGAGCGGTGCTTCTTGGTCAAGGGGCAAACCTCAGCGGGATAGTCGATGACGAAGGTCGGTTGGATGAGATCGGCCTCACACTTTACCTCGAAGACTTCGAGCACGATCTGGCCCCAAGTTTCGCCGCCTTCGAGTTCGAGACCGAGTTGGGTCGCGGCGGCGGCGGCTTCCTCAGCGCTCATGTCATCGAAGGAAACGCCGGACTTTTCCTTGATCAGGTCGAGCATCGGAACGCGCGTCCAGTCTTTGTCGATTGCAATCTCGTTGTCGCGAAAGGGGAGGACTTCCTTGCCCACGACATTCTTGGCGACGTCGCGGAAGATGGCCTCAGTGAGCGCCATCATGTCGTGGTAATCGGCGTAGGCCTGGTACAGCTCGATGGTCGTGAACTCGGGATTATGCTTGGGCGAAATGCCTTCGTTGCGGAAGACGCGGCCGAGCTCGTAGACCTTTTCGTGAATGCCGCTGACGATGAGCTCCTTGAGATGCAGCTCGGTCGCAATGCGCATGAACATGTCCTGGTGGAGCTTGTTGTGATGCGTGATGAAGGGCTTGGCCTCGGCGCCGCCGGCGACGGTCTGCAGGACGGGTGTCTCGACTTCGAGCCAGTCGTTCGAATTCAGGTATTCACGAATGCGCTGAATCATGCGGAAGCGGATGCGCAGTTGCTCGCGGGCCTCGCGATTGGTGACGAGGTGCAGGACGCGATTGCGAATCTGCTCTTCAGGATCCTCGACGCCGTGGTGTTTGAGTTTCGGGCGCAGGGAGGTGGCCAGGGGAAATAACTCCAGGGTCTTGATGGAAAGCTCGCCGCGTCGTGTTCGGGCGGGATTGCCGCGCACGCCGACGAAGTCGCCTACCTTGAGGCTTTTCATGATCAGGAGCTGATCTCCTTCGAGCTCCTTGAGCTTGGGGGTGTAAAGCTGGATCTCGGCGTCGGGGTCCTCGATGACGATGAACATCCCGTTGTTGCGCTTGGTCAGGACGCGGCCGGCGGTGACGATTTCGTCCTCGGAGGCCTGTTCGTTCTCCAGCGCTTCGTAGTCCGCCCGAATCGATTTGATCCGGTGCGTCTTGTTGAACGTATGCGGGTAGGGTTCGATTCCCGCTTCGCGGAGGGCGGCGACATTGGCCAACGCGTCGCCGCGAAAGGAGGAAAGGTCGACCGCTTCGGGCGCGGGTTTTTGCTTCTGCTTCTGGTCGGACATCGTGGCAGTCAGGGAGTGTTGGTGTTGCGTTCGAGAAATTGGAGGAGGTTCGCGCGAATGGCGGCGGCCGTGCGCGGGACGCCGGCGCCCTTGGACTGAATCACATGCGGGCAATCGTCGTCGCCGCCCTTGGGCGCGCGAAGATTGGAATAGATTTCGACCATGTTGGCCATGCCTTCGAGTCGGCCCAGCGGCGCGAAGGGATCAACCTCCTGGAAGCCGACACAGCAAGTGTCGGGCTTTTTGTTGTCGAGCGTGATGCCTGCCTCGCTCGAAAATCCGGCGACGTAGCGAAGGACCTTGCCGTTGGCTTTGGCGGAATCAATCTTCGCGCGCATGACCTCGTCAAGCTCCTCGATGCGTTGGAGGAATTCGTTCACGTCGGCGATGTCGGTGTATTCGTCCGGAATAAACGGTTCGAGCTCGAGGTCGTCGCTGTCGATTTCGCAACCTGCGGAGCGGGCGAGAATGATGAGCTTGCGTTTGACGTCGAGGCCATTGAGATCGTCCTGAGGGCGGGGCTCGGTGATGCCCTGGGCCTTGGCCTCGCGCACAATCTCGGAGAATTTTCTGCCCTCGTGAAGTTCGGAGGTGATGTAGCCAAGCGTGCCTGAGAAGCAGCCCTTGACGCCATAGACGGCTTCGCCCAGGTCCTTGCACTCGACGAGGAAACGCACGGCGTCGCCGCCAGCCATGACGGTGCCGTTGAAGCCGTAGCGTTGGCGGTCGTTGACCAGGCGATGAAAATCGGCGAGGCCAGACAGCGCGAGGGGGTTCTTATTGACGGTGACGAGCTTGTCGCCGGAATCGAGCACGGCCTGGTGCATTTCCCGCCAGGCGGCGGTGTGTTCGTCGGAGCCGGCGGAGGTGGCGTCGACGTAAACGACTTCGCCGGCGAGTCCGGCGTGGCGCACGGCTTCAATGACTTCGTCGTAGCGTTCTCGAACCTGTTCCGGCCCGGCCTGGTAGGCGGTGAAGCCCTCGAGCTTGTGAAAGACCTCGCGGTCGGAGAGCTCGGCGACGCTCATCAGCTCCGAGCCGACCATGGTTTCAAATCCACAGTGACAGACGGCGTAGCCGGAGGTGTTGGCGACGCCGACGATGCGCGTCGGGTCTTCGTGCCCGCGGCCCAGTCCGTCCAGCTCGACAATCTGCCGCACGAGTTCGCGCCCGACATTGCCGGTGTGTCCCAATATGACAACTTCTTGAAATGACATAGATTTGGCTCCGGCCCGTCTGGACTCGGAGAACCGGAGAAGCTAGAGGACGCGGAAATGGGCGTCAATAACGGGAGAACGGGCGGCGATTGGGAAAACCAAACCAAAGGGGTCCTTGGGCGAACCCACCCCTGACCCCTCCGAGGATGGGGAACTGTCCTTGCGGCCAGACGTGACGCTGCTCCGGTTCCCTCCTCGGAGGGGGTCAGGGGTGGGTTCCGCGCGGTTGCCAAGGCGGCTACGTTTCGGGATGATCACCTCGCCGTGAACGACCGCTCTCAAACCTCCCCAGTCGAATCGATTTCCGGGCCGATCGAGCGGGTGACCTTTCACAATGAAGAAACCGGTTTCGCGGTGTTGCGCGTATCGGTCAAGGGACATCGGGATTTGGTCACTGTGATTGGGAGTCTCGCGGCGGTGACCGCCGGCGAGTGGCTGACGGCCGAGGGCAAGTGGATTCAGAATCGCGAGCACGGACGGCAGTTTCACGCGGATCGATTGAGCAGCGTCGCGCCGACGACGAAGGCGGGCATCGAGAAGTATCTGGGCAGCGGCATGGTCAAGGGCATCGGCCCGGGCTATGCGAAAAAGCTGGTCGCAAAATTTGGCGAGAAGATTTTTGAAATCATCGAGACGAAGTCGGCGAAGCTGGAGGAGATCCCGGGCATCGGCAAGCAGCGGCGGCGACTGATCAAGGACGCCTGGAAGGAGCAGAAGGTTGTGCGGGACATCATGGTGTTCCTGCATTCGCACGGCGTCAGCACGAGCCGCGCGGTGCGCATTTACAAGACCTATGGCGAGGAGGCGATCGAGAGCGTGCGCGAGAATCCCTATCGCCTGGCCGCCGATATTCAGGGCATCGGCTTCGCCTCGGCGGATCAAATCGCAGGCAAGCTGGGCATCGCCCCGGAATCGCTGCTGCGCGCGGCGGCGGGATTGAATCACACCCTGGCTGAGGCAATGAGCCAGGGGCATTGCGCGCTCCCGGAGGAAGAGCTGCTCACCGTCGGAGGCAGACTGCTGGGCGTCGAGGAAGGGATCTTGCGCCAGGCGCTGGATCAGGCGTTGGCGAGCGAGGAGCTGGCACGCGATGAGATTGGGGGCGAGGTTTTCATCTGTCTGCCGAGGCTGAAATTTGCGGAGGAAATCATCGCGGCGCGAATTGGCGCGCTGGCGGACGCGCCTTCGAACTATCCCGCCATCGACGCCGAGAAGGCGATCGCCTGGTGCGAGGCGAAGACAGGCACGGCTCTGGCCGATCATCAGAAGGCGGCGTTGACGCAGGCCTTGAGTCGACGCGCCTTGGTGATCACTGGCGGGCCGGGCGTGGGCAAGACAACGCTGGTGAATTCCATCCTTCGCGTGCTGCGAGCCAAGGACGTCAAGTGCCTGCTTTGCGCGCCGACCGGACGCGCAGCCAAGCGTCTTTCCGAATCCACCGGTCTGCCCGCGAAGACGATTCATCGGCTGTTGGAGTTTCAACCCGGCAAAGGCTTTGCCCGAAAAGAATCGAATCCGCTGAAGTGCGATCTGCTGGTCGTGGATGAGATGTCGATGGTCGATGTGCCATTGATGCACCAGCTGATGCGCGCCCTGCCCCTGGACGGGCATTTATTGCTGGTCGGCGATGTGGATCAACTGCCATCGGTCGGGCCGGGTCGGGTCCTCGGGCATTTGATCGAGAGCGGGCTGATTCCGGTCGCGCGGCTGACCGAGGTGTTTCGCCAGGCGGCGGGCAGCCGGATCATCACCAACGCGCACCGGGTCAACTGCGGCGAGCTTCCCGAGACGGACGCGGCGAATTCGGATTTCTTTTTTATCGAACGCGAGGATCCGGAGCAGGCCTTGCCGACCCTGCTGAATCTGGTCAAGCAGCGCATCCCGGCGAAGTTCGGGCTGAACGCGATCGAGGATGTGCAGGTGTTGAGCCCGATGCATCGGGGCTTGCTGGGCGTGCGCGAGCTGAACGTCCGATTGCAGGAAACGCTGAATCCGGCGCGACCGGACATGCCCTTCGTGGAGAAGTTTGGCTCCCGCTTTCAGGTTGGCGACCGGGTGATCCAGACCCGCAACAACTACGACAAGGACGCGTTCAACGGCGACATCGGACACGTCACGCAGGTCGACGCCGAGGAACGGGAGGCGTTTGTCAATTTTGACGGGCGCGAGGTGAACTACGATTTTGGCGAGCTGGATGAGTTGTCGTTGGCCTACGCGATCACGATTCACAAGTCTCAGGGTTCGGAGTTTCCGGCGGTGGTGATTCCGGTGACAACCCAGCACTACATGATGCTCCAGCGGAACCTGATTTACACCGGCATGACGCGCGGACGAAGCCTGGTGGTTCTGATCGGGCAAAAAAAAGCGTTGGCGATGGCGGTGCAGAACAACAAAATGACAAAGCGTTACTCGGGACTGCTGGAGAGATTGAAGCAGGCAGCCCGCGAATGACGGAGCCACACAAGCGATGCCTGGCGGAAAATATTCATGCGCAAAATGCCGGGGGAGATTTGAGACCCCTCACATCAGCGACGCGGACAAGACGATCGTCTGTCCGCTCTGCGGCGAATTGACGCCGCTGGTGCCGGCCAAGGGAGGCGGCAAGGCCAACCACGAGAGCCGGAACGACTTTGACCCATTGGGTTGCACCTTGCTGTTCAGCGGACTGGTCGCAACTTGCTTCGCATTTCCCTGGGGCGTCGCGGGCGGCATTCCACTGATCTTCATCGGCTCGCGCCTGACGCGCGTCAATATCTGCTCCAAGTGCGACGCCAAGGTCTCGGACAAGACCGCGAAGAGTTGCCTAAATTGCCACGCCGTGTTCGCGGACGAGCCGGTTTGATTTGGCGAGCCACCCCATTTGATTTTTGGGGTATTGGATGGCGGGAGATCGGCGCCGCAGATTTCAGAGACGGCTTTTGGTTTACATTTCCGGTCGAGCGCTCTTTTTTCTGCTGACGTTATGTTGATGTATTCCAAAAACTTGGGCGCTCTCCGCGCAAAACGAACTCTCATCGCGCGTCTCCTCGCCGCTGCCGTATGCCTCACGTTGGGCGCGGGATGCGTGGCCACTCGCACTTCCGAACCCAAACGCACGGCGATCGAGCAATTGCTCCTGAGCCAGGCTGCGGACAACGCACTGGGTGAAATGGATGTCACTTCTCTGGCCGGCAAGAAGGTGTACCTGGATGAAAAATATTTTGAATCGGAAGACAAGCAGTATGTGCTGGGTTCGATCCGCGAATTGATCACCACGGGCGGAGGATTGCTCCAGGACGCGGCCGCCACTGCGGACATTATCGTCGAAGCGCGTTCTGGCGCCTTGTCGATCGACAGCGGCAACACCTTGGTGGGTCTTCCGGAAATGCCGTTCCCGATTCCTTTCGCCGGCTCGCTCGTGACTCCGGAACTCCCGTTCTACAAGGCCGACAGGCAGTTCTCCGTCGCTAAAATCGCTCTCCTGGCCTACGACGCGAAGTCTCGCGCACATGTGCTGTCCACCGGACCTTCGGTCGGCTATTCGCACCATCACTACAAACGCCTGCTCGGCTTCATCAAATGGACATCGACCGGTCTGGCGGAGAAGAGGACCGCAGAAAGCCGAAGATAATAAACGTCCGGCGTCGAGCGATCTCTGTCCGGAGCAGGAGTTATTCATGCGTGGACCGCGCGGATCTGATCGTCATCAATCCCGGCCGCCTGACGACGTCCAAAGCAATGGCGCTGGGCAAGCCGTTGTTTATCGTGAATCCCATTCCCGGCCAGGAGAGCGCCAACGGCGCTTTCCTCCTGGAGCGCGGGGCGGCAAGTCGCGTTAGCGCGGAATCGGCGCGGCGGGCTGTTGCGCCAGGTATTCGTGGATTCGTCGGGCGATGATTTGATTGCCCAGCCGGGTGGGATGACTTTCATCGACGAAAAGCTGATTCTCATGTTTCCATTCATACTGGCGAAAGAGCTGGATTGTTCGAAGATCCGGCCAGTCCACCGGTAGTTTGAAGGCGGGGCGATCGAATCGCCTTGAAAATTGGGGTTGCCCGTCGGTGGTCAGCGATTCGGTGAAGTCGATGTATTCGGTTCCCGTCTGTTGGAACAAGGGAATCAGCCGGTCGCGGTAGTTCTCAAAATCCGGATGTTTGACAGCCGCTGGTATGAGCAGAACGATCAACCTGATTTTGCGATGCGCAGCGGTTTCAATCAGCTTGCGATAGGGAAGCTCGACGAGGAACTTCACCGCGTGATCCTGTATCCTGGGCGTCAAGTCGCGGTAATTCTTCCAGACTGTGGCGACGCCGAACAGATCGATCAGGGCTTCGATGGACTGCATTTCCACCTCCGAGAATGAAGCGCTCGCGGTTTCGCGAAGAGTCTTCAGATAGCGAACGTAAATGCTTCTCACGTTGTTAAAGGGATCGTCGGTGGGAAAGATGTCGTTGGAGCAAAGATTCAGCGTCACGATATCGGGCGCCAAAGGGACAAGATATTTCTCGAAGAAAAGCAGTTCCTGCAAGGAGGAGTAATGAATTGTCCCGGCGTTGATCACCTCATGGCGGGGCTCGCCGCCCAGGCTGGAATCGAGCAGGCCCATGAACGCATCGTCTCGACTGACTCCCATTCCCCACATGACCGAGTCCCCGAAGCCCACAATTCGCACCGCGCCCTCAGGCTTCCTCTGGCTGACCGGCCGCGGGTGTTTGAAGCCTCGATCGTTGGTCTCTTCCCACACGTTCAGATAATTGAAGCGGCTTAGATTCGGTTGATTGACAAACCCTATATCGACGTCCGGCCGGAACATTCCGTCCCCTACGAACCAAACGTGGGTCCGAATGCCCAGGCTGCGCGCGTGCAACTTGACGCCCAGAAAAACGAGCAGCAGCGCGAAAAGCACGCTCGACACTGCCAGCGTCAGGCGCACTCGCGATCTTCGAGAGCGGAACGGCGCTCCAATGAAGCCCGTCAGCCATTGATCGATCCGATTGAGAATCGTGTGGTTGGCGAGCGGAACAAACCAGCGGCGGCAAACTGGATGGAGGCGCGCGCGCGCCGCGATGTCGCGCCCCAAGGCGGCGTGAATCAGCTCCTTGACCGCCAACAAGGCGACAAGCGCCGCAGCGGCGACGGGTCGCGCGAAGAGGGAGTCCAACACCCCGGCGCCGACAACGCTCATCAACGCGACAAAGTTGGAGAATCGCGCTTCGGCGGACCCGAGCCCGGCGGCATGGCGTGGCCGGCTTTCGGCGGAAAAACGATCGGCGAGCCAACCGGTTGGACTGTGGCGCGGTCCGGAGAAAACGCGGAGGAGTCGATCCAGCGCGAGCGTCAGCAAGGGCCAACTGGCTCCGAGCCAGAGATAGGCGAACAACAGAACGAGGGAAATCGCGCTGGCAATGCGATCGACGCGCATGGCTGGGGATCATGCCCAAAAAAAAGCGGCCGGACAATGCCGGCCGCTTTTGAAGAGATTGAAGGTTGAAACGCGGAAAATTCTAGTATTCCCGCGTCTTCTTGATGCCCGGCTCCGGAATGGCGTAGGCGCCTTTGTCGTCCGCCTTGAGCGGCGGTTCTGAATCCGGGGAAGTGATGTTCTTCGTATTCGGGGAGAACTCGTGATCGCTGTTCATGAAGTCGTCCATCGTGAGATTCTGACCGGTGTGCGCGGCCATGCGTCCGAGGGAGGTCGCGGCGCTGGCCATGACGCCGCGGTCGACCTCGTTGTAGGGCTGGTCGCGACGAATCGCCTCGATCAGGTGCTCCCACTCCAGCTCATAGGGATTTGGCTCGGAGGGTTTCATCGGATAGCGCCACGCGACATCGTCATTCTTGTTACGGTAATTCTTGTCGATGTTGTGGTGCTTGTAGATCCGGCTGTAGGCGGGATGGTGCGACTGGTTGGACATCACGGCCGAGCCCTTCGTGCCATGCGCGTAGACCGCGAACTCGTTGTGGCAGCCCGCCACGTTGCGGCCGAACATGTCGTATTTCGTGCCGTCCGCGAAGGTGTATTCGCAGGCATAGGTGTCGAAGTTCTGATCGACGTTATTGCCGCGGTAATGACGGCCGCCGTTACCCATGCAACTGACCGGCCATTCGCCCTTGAGCCAGCAGGCTTCGTCAACGTGGTGAACGAGGAAGTCACTGACCGCGCCGCCGCTGAGCCAAAGGAAGCTGTGGAAGCGGCGAATCTGATACATCAGCTCGCTTGGATACTCGTCCTTGTTGTAGGGCGGCGTGAAGGCCGAGCCGATCGGGCCTGCCTGGCGGTAGGAGCGCAGATTGACGATATCGCCGATGGCGCCGTCGCGGACGCGCTCGACGAGTTCGCGGCGCGCTTCGCTGTGGCGGCACATGAGGCCGACGCCGACCTTGAGGTTCTTTGCCTTGGCCTTCTTGTTCAGCTCCAGCATGCGGCGCGCGGTCGGCCCGTCGGCGCAGACCGGTTTCTCCATGAAAACATTGATGCCCTTCTTGATCGCGTACTCGAAGAAGACCCAGCGAAAGGCGAGCGGAGTGGTGAAGATCGCGATGTCGCCGGGGCGCAGCTGATCCATCGCGTGTTTGTAACCTTCGAATCCAATGATCCGGCGCTCCTTCGGCACGTTGACTTTCTCGGCGATCTGAGGGCGTTTGGGATTGCTTAGCGACTTGTAGGATCCATCGAGCTTGTCCTGATAGACATCGACCATGGAATGCAACTCGATTGGGCCGAGGGATTCGGACACACCCAACGCCTGGGCGGCGGCGCCGGTTCCGCGGCCGCCACAGCCGATGAGACTGACCTTGATCTTGTGGTCGTCAGCGGCGTGAACGTGCGGCAGGGCGATCCCGGCCAGCGCGCTGGCGGCGGTGACCCGGCCGGTGGTCTTGAGGAAACTGCGACGGGATTTGAGATTCGTTTGGTCTTCGTTCATTGGAGGTATCGTTCTACGTGATTTAAAACGGTGTCAACTCTTGAGATGAGCGAGCCCCGGCTGGAGCGCTACGAATTTGGACGCGCTCTCTGCGCTTGAATTCGATCCGTCCGAGTCTGATTGCCTGCGTCGCAATCCCGGCCCCGCGCTTACCCTGGCGGCGCCGGGGCTGCTGCTCTCGACCTTGCTGATCGGCCTGGTGGTTTCCTGGGCCACGTCGATCTCTTTCCCGGCCGCCTTGTTGTTGGGCTCCATCCTGAACGCGACGGATCCCGTGGCGGTGATCGCCTTGTTCAAACACCTGGGCGCGGCGGGGAAATCAAATGAAAGTCGTCATGACGGAGCCCGTTCTCTGGAATTGCCTGGGCCCTTCCAGCCGTCTTCAGGCTATCGGTTGAGCGGCTTGCCTCTTCGGATACATTGCGAAGTCAGCGTCGTTTGTTGGCATTTGCTCGCCCGCCATCGACACTCAGGCGGGACTTGGGTCCAAGGGTTGTTTCAACCCTGGGTCACTCAATCAAATGTGTTTCAACGCCAACGGTGTTGCGTCCCCGCAATCAGGATTTTACGCAATCACATCCTTCACCACTTTTCCATACACATCGGTCAGGCGGAAATCGCGGCCGGCGTAGCGGTAGGTGAGGCGAAGGTGGTCGACGCCAAGAAGGTGCAGCATGGTCGCGTGGAGATCGTGCATGTGGACTTTGTCCTTCACCGAGTAGTAGCCATATTCGTCGGTTTCTCCGTAGGCGAGGCCGGCCTTCATGCCGCCCCCGGCCGCCCACATCGTGAATCCCTGCGGATTGTGATCGCGGCCGTTCGTGCCCTGCGCGATGGGCGTGCGACCAAATTCTCCGCCCCAGACAACCAGCGTGTCTTCCAGCATGCCGCGTTGTTTGAGATCGGTGAGCAGGCCGGCGATGGGTTTGTCGACGGCGGCGGCGTTCTTCGCGTGGCCCGCCTTGAGTCCGCCGTGCTGGTCCCAGACATTCGGCGTCGACACCTGGATGAACCGCACACCCGCCTCGGCGAAGCGGCGGGCGAGCAGGCATTGCCGGCCGTAGTTGTCGGTGGCCTTTTCCCCGATGCCGTAGAGCGACTTGATGTGATCCGGCTCGGCGCCCATGTCCATCACGGGCGGAGCCTCGCTCTGCATGCGATAGGCCAGCTCCATGGATTCGATCAATCCCTCGATACCGGGATCAGGCGTGCGCGCCAGTCGCTCGCGATTCATCGCCTGAAGCAGATCCAGTTTTTGCCGTTGCACGATCGGGTCCGTCTTGGAGCCGAGAAAACGGAAGGAGGCATCCTTTGCCAGTTTGCCATTGGCGCCGACCGTCGTGCCCTGATGTGCCGCGGGTAGGAAGGCCGAACCGTAATTGCGCGGTCCGCCATGGCTGGCGGAGGGACTGATGCTGACAAAGGCGGGGAGATCGGCGTTCTCCGTGCCGAGCCCATAGCTGACCCAGGCGCCCATCGAAGGGCGCACAAAATTATCCGTGCCCGTGTGCAGCATGCAGACGGCCTGCCCGTGGGACTGGCCCTTGCTCTGCATCGACCGCAGCACGCAGAGGTCGTCCATGTTTTTCGACAATTCGGGAAAGAGCTCCGACGCCCACAATCCGGACTGTCCGTGTTGGCGAAACTTCCAGGGCGAACCCATCAATCGCGCTTTGACCGTCGCCGTTGGATCCAGATTTTTGGCCGGGCTGAATGGAAGGCGTTTTCCGTCCTCGGCCTGCAGGCGCGGTTTGTAGTCGAAGGTGTCGACCTGCGAAGGGCCGCCGTGCATGAACAAAAAGATCACGCGCTTCGCCCGCGCGGCGTGGTGCGGCATCTGCCCGTTCGCGGCCAGCGCGGCAATGCCCGAAAAGGCCAGCGAGCCAAAGCCGCAGGCGGCGGTCTTGAGGGCGTCGCGCCGGCTGACAGCCAACGGACCGAACGAAGCGTCGGTGGAAGAAGAAATGTTCATGGCATTCATCTAATCGAGATAAAGAAATTCGGTGGATGCGAGGAGCACATGCGCCAGCTCGCCCAAGGCTGCGTCGGTCGCTTGGGTCGATTTGGCTTCGCCCTGCAAATCATCCACAAAGCGGCGCGCGCGGGCCAGCTCGGCAGCGTTCGCGGCGCGGTTGAGAATCACGGTATACAGCGCGGCGATTCGGTCGTTGGTGTTGCCCGTGCGGAGGTCCGGTCTGACAACAATCGCCCGGGCCTGACCGATCATGAACTCGCTGTTCAACAGGTAGAGCGCCTGCGTCGGGACGGTCGTCGTCGCGCGTGCGCCCGTGACGAGATCGGGATTGGCGGCATCGAAAACCTCCAACTCCGCCACTTGATTATTTCGTGCGACCGGGAGGTAGACCGTGCGCAGTCTTTCCTTCGCGAAGCTCATCGGCTTGTCCAGATCTTCGCCAAAACGCGACGACGTGGCGGTTCCGATGGTGAGATCGAGCTTGCCCGGAAGAAAGAGCAGGGTGTCGCGAATTTCCTCGGCGGTCATGCGGCGGATGTCGCGACGGCCAAACAGGCTGTTCTTCGGATCGGCCTTGGCCAATGTCGGCGAAGCTTGGGAGCCGAGCTGGTAGGCGCGACTGAGAACGACTTCTCGGACCAGGCGCTTGATTGAACCGTTTGAGGAGCGGAAGCGCGCGGCCAGATAATCGAGCAGCTCCGGATGCGTCGGCGCAATTCCCAGTTCGCCGAAGTTGTCGACGCTTTCCACAATCCCGCGCCCGAACAGCCGCCCCCAGATGCGGTTGACCATCACGCGATCGAGCAGGACGTTCTCCGGGCTGGTGATCCACTCGGCCAATTGCAGGCGTCCGCTCTGTCCTTCATCGAGCCTCGGCTCCGGGCCGTCATGCAGGGCCTGGGGAAAGTTGCGCGCGACCAAGGGACCCAACTGGCCAACCTCGCCGCGGATGCGCAGGTGTAGATCGCCGGCGTCGTCCGCATCGCGCGGCGCCATGGCCAGGTCCTTGTCTTTCAGCAGTTTGATCAGGCGCGTGAGCTCCTTCGCGAGCTGACCGTCGGTCATCCGGAATAGGGGAACAGCCGGCGCCTCGCCTTTGGCCCGGGTGATCGCGATGGCTTCGCCTTCAATCGCGCGGACGGGAATGAACTGAACGGCGTCGACAATGACGTAGCCCTCGGTTCCGCCAGTTTCAATAATGACCCTGGCGTGTCCTTCCTTTTCAAAATGAAAGCGACCGATCGGCTCCAGCAGTCCGCCGACGCTGCCCCGTCGCGTCTGATCCAGCGTGACCTTTTGGCTTCGGTCGCCCGCTTCGATGGTGATGGGAATGTTGCTCGCTCGCGCCTTGTCGTGGCTGTAGGCGACGCGCACTTCATACTCTCCGCTCTCGGGCAGCTTCGGCTCGAAAATTACACGCTTGTCGCCCTTGGCTTTCTGATTGTCGTGAATGTACCCGGGGCCGTAGCGATTCGGGTTGAGCGTGGAGGCCGTCCAGGCGCCCACCTTCGTCCCGTCCGAGTCGTCCAGGACCACTCCGGCAAGAGGCACATTGCGACCGCCCGGCTTGGACGCCACCGCTGCGCCTCCGAGCTGCTTGTCCGTCTGGCTCGCCTCCATCGTCATGGCAATCGCCTGAGACTCGCGGTCGATGTCCTTCACGGAAATGAATTGAACCGCGTCGACGATGACCACTCCCTCCGTGCCGGTCGTTTCGATAATGACGTTGGCCCGGCCTCCTTTTTCAAAACGAAACCGGCCCACCGGCTCAAGCAGACCCCCGACGCTGCCCGGCCGCGTCTGGTCGAGCGCGACTTTTTGCCGTTTGTCCCAACCTTCAATCGTGATCGGGACGTTCTGCGCGCGCAACTTGCCGGAGCTGTAGGCGATGCGCACCTCGTAAAGTCCGTTCTCCGGAAGACTGCCCTGGAAGACCACCCGTTTCGCTCCCTTGCCTGCCCGATCGTCGTGAATATATCCGGGGCCAAACCAATTGGCGCTGTTCGTGGACGCAATCCAATCGCCAAATTTCTCGGCGTCCGTGTCATCGTAGATCACACCGGCCAGGGGGATATTGTTGACGGTCGTCTTGGCTCCGACCTTTTTCATGTAGGCGCGTTCGACCTTGAGCCGCATGGCCAGCTCCAGGCGCGCGACGGTCTTCGTCAGCTCAGCCAATTGCGGTTCGGCCTGGGGCAGCGGCTGCTCGACCCAACTGGCCACGTTCACACAGCCGTTGCGCGTGCCCATCACGACCTGTGTGGATCGGAAGATGCCGGCCAGCGCGTAGTAGTCCTTCTGGGAAACTGGATCGAACTTATGGTCGTGGCAACGCGCGCAACCCAGGGTCAGCCCAAGAAAGGCGCGCCCCACGGTGTCGATCTGCTCGTCGGCGGTGTCGAGGCGGAGCTTCTCCTTGTCGCGCTCAGTCAACATCTTCGGCCCCAGCGCAAGGAAGGTGGATCCCACCAGTTGTTCGCGCCTTTGCGTGTCGGTCTTCCAGGGCATCAAGTCTCCCGCCAGCTGTTCACGCACAAACTGGTAGTAAGATTTGTCCTGATTGAACGCGTCGATGACGTAGTTGCGATAACGCCAGGCCTGGTAAAACGTGAAGTTGCGATCGCCCCCGTTGGAATCGGCGTAACGCGCGACGTCCAGCCAATTGCGCCCCCATTTTTCTCCGAAGGCCGGTTGCGCAAGCAGATCGTTGACGAGGGTCTCGAAGGCTTCCGGCGTCGGCTCGTTGGCGAACGCCTCGGTGACCTCAGGCGTCGGCGGCAGACCGGTCAAATCGTAATGAACGCGGCGAATCAATGCGCGCGGATCGGCGGATGGAGCGGGGGAGAGACCCTTGGCTTCAAGCCGGCCGAGGACAAAACGATCGATCGCATTGCGAGACCAACTCGCGTTGCGCGTCGATGGGGGCGCAACTTCGGACAGCGGACGAAAGGCCCAGTAATTCCGCGCGGCGTGGAAATCAATTTCCTTCGTGCGCGCCTCCACACCGAGCGCGGCGCCGCGGGGATCGGGCGCGCCCATGGCGACCCAGCGTTCGAGAATGGCGATGGTTTCCGGTTCCATCCGAGACTTCGGAGGCATCTGAAGATCCGGATCTTCATAGCGGATCGAATGAATCAGCAGGCTCGCGTCGAGATCGCCCGGCTTGATGGCGGGCCCGCCGTCGCCGCCTTTCTGCCAGCCGGCTTGCCGATCGAGCAAAAGTCCGCCCTTCTTTTTTCCGGCCTTCTCCGAATGACATTCGTAGCAATGCTTGACCAGAACCGGCCGCACCACGTTTTCAAAAAAGCGAAGCCCCTCGGCGTCGGCGCCCGAAACGGACGCGCCGGATACAAGGCCCAGCAGGGTGGCGAATAATGAGATTGCCCGCATGTTCAACAGATTCCAGCTATCAAGCACATCAGTGGACACAAAAAGTCGCGTTTCGTGAATTGAAATTTTTCGAACCACGAGTGTAGCAGGGGAACCCGCCCATGAGGGGAACTGCCCTTACGGACAGATAACTTCGATTCGCGCACTACCTGCTTCGCCCCGCTTTGACGAGTCCGTCCAGCTGGGCAATCAACTTCTCCGCAACATCCTGGTGCGCGTCGATCACGTTCTTCTTCTCGGCGGGATCCTTGGCGAGATTGAATAGCTGAAAGCGCGGCGCCGGAGTGTTGGCCAGCTGCTGCTCGACCACCACATTGCGCGCCCTCTTCGAGTCGTGCCTCTGCAGTTTCCAATCGCCGACGCGCAGGCCGAAGTTATTGCCGCGGCCGTTGTCCTGCTGGACCAGGTGATCGCGGCCCTTCGCGCCTTTCTTGCCGAGCAGCGCGTCGAGCACGTTGAAGCTGTCCACGCAGGCGTCCTTCGGCAAATGCGCTCCAGCCATCGCCGCGAAGCTCGCCGCCATGTCGATGGTGCAGACCAGCTCATCCGAGACGCCCGGTTTGATGCGGCCTTTCCAACGCGTGATGAACGGCGTGCGCGTGCCGCCTTCAAGCACGCTGTATTTGCCGCCGCTGTAGGGGCCGGCAGCGCGATGCGAACCGAGTTTTTCCAACGCATCATCCGCGTAGCCGTCGTCCATCACGGGTCCATTGTCCGAGCAAAAGACGACCAGGGTGTTCTCCGCGAGCTTGAGTCGATCCAGGGTCTTCATGAGTTCGCCAACACACCAGTCGAGCTGGACGATGCTGTCGGCCCGATAGCCGAGCTTGGTCGCGCCCTGGAAGCGCTCGTGCGGAATGCGCGGCACGTGCAGATCGTGCGAGGAGAAAAACAGGAAGAACGGATTGTCCTTGTTCGTCTCGATCCATTGGTTGGATTGCTTCACCCACTCGTCGGCGAGGTCCTCGTCGCGAAAGCGCGCGGCGTGCCCACCGGTGTAAAAGCCGATGCGGCTGATGCCGTTGTGGATCGTGGAGTTGTGGCCGTGCGTCCAGTCCATCTTCAAGCTGTCGCGATGCGTGATGCCGGTCGGATGATCTGGGCTCGGTTTCTTGCGGCCGACCCAGAGCGGATCCTTGGGATCGAGATTCAGCACGCGATGATTCTTCACGTAAACCTGCGGCACGCGGTCGTTCGTCGTGGGCAGCAGGAAATTAAAATCAAAGCCGATGTCGCGCGGACCGGGTTTCAGGTCGCCATTCCAATCCGGACCTTTTGGACCGCCGAGACCAAGATGCCACTTGCCGATGACGGCGGTTTTGTAGCCCGCCTTGCCCAGCAACGACGCGATCGTCTCCGTGCCGGGCTGGATGATGGCCGGGCTGTTTGGCGGCGCAATGCCCGTGCCCTTCCTGCGAAAGGCGTAGCTGCCCGTGAGAAAGGAGTAACGCGTCGGGGTGCAGGTCGAGGCCGAGCAATACCCGCTCGTGAAACGCTGACCCTCAGCGGCGAGTTGGTCGATATTCGGCGTCTTGAAGGATTTTGTGCCGTAGCAGGAGAGATCTCCATAGCCCATGTCATCGGCCATGATGACGATGATGTTGGGCCGTTCGGCGGCGCGAGAATCGGGAGCGGCAAGGGTGAGCGTCAGCGCGCAAAGCGCCGCGAGGGAAAATCTTAGTTTTGTCATGGTCGTTGGACGCGGAGAATCGTCGGGTAGTCGATGAATTACGGAGACGGAGTGTGCCGACGACTGCGGCGGTTATTCAAGGATTCTATTGGCGATAGAGCGCCCTTGAGTGCGGTTCAGATTTTGGGAATCGATTTTGAAATGGAGCAGTATCCACGCTGGGGTCGATTGCCACAGCGTCCTAAATGTTGAACTGCGCCAACGGGCTCGGGGTCGCCCATTCGCAACGAAACAAGACCACGTCGAAACGCAAAGAATGACCCTTCACCGGGAATATCTCCTTCCATTGAGCGTCCTAACCCCACGTAGATGATCGCGCTGGCCGGGCTAATTGGCCGATTGCCAAATCCCGCAACCTGTGTATCTTCCACATCGATCAGTGAAGACAGGCAGTCCAACAGAAACAAAAATATGAAAAACACATTCAAAGGAATCGCGATCGGCATCGCGGCTCTCGCTTTGACAGCAGTCGTTGTGACCGCTGGCGAGCGAACGGCCACGACCGCTTCCGCATCCTCCGAATCCGCCCTGGAGGCCAATCCGACGGCCGCCAAGGAACTCACCGTTCAGCTGAAAATCACCGGAATGACCTGAGGGGTCGGTTGCGTAAGAAAAGTGCGGTCTGCACTTACCCAAGTCGACGGTGTCACCAAAGCTAAAGTTACCATGCCTGACAAGGCCGTGGTGACTCTGAGCAAGAAAGTCAACGCCAAGACGCTGGAAGCAGCGGTCAAGAAGGCCGGCTCGCAGTACAGCGGCAAGGTCGTCAAAGCCAAGAAATAGTAACCACTAGGACTTTCCCGAATCACTGATCTCTAAGGGTCTCGCCGCAAGGCGAGGCCCTTTTTTGTGACTTGAAAACAGACTATTTCCTCAAGCGCAGCAGCCGCGCGGGATAATCCGTGTAGATTCGATCAACGCCCATTTTGAGGAAACGCCCCAGCTCGGCCTCATCGTTCACCGTCCAGACGCCGGCTTCGAGGCCCGCTTTGTGGATCAGTTCCACCTTGGCGCGCGTCAACGTCCGGTGATTCAAAACCAACGCTTTAAAGCCTCGCTCGCGCGCCGTTCGAATATCGGCCGCCAAATCAGAATCGCCGCGATCCCAAAACACCGGAATATCGGGAGCCAATCGCTTCACCTCGCTCATGTACTCCAGATTGCCGTCGTTGAACCCGACCCAGGCCTCCGCGTTCATTCGTTTGATCAGCGCGACGGCGTCAGCCACGCAGGCCATCTTGGGCTGAATCGACAGCCGCGTCCATCGTTGCTTCTTCACCATCTCGATCACTTCCGACAACAACGGCATGGTCTGTTTCGGGCATTCAGCGAGCGTCTGCTTGTTTCGCCGGCGAAACTCGGTGGCCACATCCACCTTCAACAACTCCGCGTAATTCGACTTCGCCACATCCAGATTCCGATCGCCAACGCGGGCCGTGGTTCGGTCGTGTGTCACTACCAGCTTGCCGTCGCGCGTGCGGAAGATATCCACCTCGATCCAGTCGGCGCCGACCTCGATGCCGCTTCGCAACGCCGGCAGGGTGTTCTCGGGATACTCGCCGGAATTGCCGCGATGGGCGGTGACGCCATTATTGAGGAAGGCGCCCTTCACCGGCGCGGCGGCCAGACCGACGACAAGCCATCCCAAACCAAACGCAACTGCCAGCGCTCCTTTCGTCACAGGTTTACCCGTCATTAATTTCGGCCCTTCTTTTTCAAAATCGGAGCGAGCAGCTCACGATAGTTGGCGCCCAAAATAAGCTTCTTGTCGCGCTCCGAAATCCGGGCAGCGACGACCTTGCTCAATTCCGTTCCCAACGAACGCGATGGAAGATGGCTGCCAAAGATGATTCGCTCGGCGCCCAGTTCGCGCACGGCCATTTCGATAAAGCCCGCAGTGGGATCGAAGCCCGAAGTCTCCGCCAGGATGTTGGGCAATGCGCGAATCGCTCGAATGCCTTTCTCCCATTCGCCTCCCGCATGCGCGCAGACGAACTGGATCTCCGGATAGCGCGCCGCAACCTGCGCCAGTTCGCTCGGCGTCGACATGCCCGGGCGCGTCTTGCCGCCAGCAATGAACCAGGTGTGCTGCATGATCACACCGTCCAGCTCCGCGACTCGCTCGAACAGGCGCGCGCAGTTGCGATGTGTGCAAACCAGCGCGCCGCGCGACCCTCCCGAGAAATAGACGCCGAGCATGGGACCGTCGCGCAGCCAGCGATTCAATGCGTCAAGCGAGCCGCGCAGGTCGTTGGCGTTGAGCTGAATCATGCCCATGAGCTTGTCCGGCCAGCGTTTTAACGGTTCGAGGACCGCCTTGGGATTCACCCGCAGCCATGCCTCCGTGGCGCTGTCGGTCGTGCCCAGTCCGACATGCGGAAAGTAGCAGAGTCGTTGAAATCCATTTCTTTCCGCCAACGGCATCGTCTCTTCAATCTCCTTCATCAACCGCCCGCCATTGGGTCCGGGACTGGAATGCGAAGGCGTGAAATAGGAATCCCAGATGTCGTAGGTTGAAAGTCGATCGCGGGAGGGAAAGCCGTCTCCGGCCGGACGACTTGCGGAATCGTCACCGCCTGATTGCGCGACCGCTTGAGCGCCAACCAGAATCCCGGTCCCCGCAGTCGCCAAAAATTCACGCCGTTTCATAGGGACCCGATCCTAGGCGGGAGGACGGTTTTGAACAGAAGGAAACCGGGGGAACGAACGCCCTCAATTCCCGGGCAAAGGATCATCCATAACCTTCGATTGAAACTCACGCCGGATGGGCGCAGTCCCGCGTGCGGGATCCTACCGGCAAAGGGAAAGCCCGCAGCGACTGGAGGTTCAATTTCGCGGGTGGGGTATCGCTGCGCCGATACTTGCATTTCCAATGCAATTTACGCCTTTTTCGGAACGTGAATTTGTGGGTAATGCACAGCTCAGGGGAGGGGCCAGGGGTGGGTTTCACCGGCTGAATCCAGTCACATCAAATAGCAGAAATAATGTCTGCTCGCCACGACCTCCTCGTTGCCCGCTTGAACTCCTGCGCCGCTCAGGGCAATCTCCCGATAACTTGATCCCAGTTTTATGAAAAATCTCCTCCGAAAACAGTTCCTCCTCGCCAGCCTGTTGATCGTCTCAACGACGCTCGACGCTTCCGCCGCCCCCGTCCTCCGCGCGGGCGTCGCAAAGGTCGATATCTCCCGCGTCAAGGCGCCGCCCACCGCGAACACGCTTTACGCCAAGGCGCTGGTTCTCAAGTCGGGCGACACAACCGCTGTCATCGTTGCGCTCGACGCAGTCGCGATTGAGGAGATTGGCTCCATTCGCGCTCCCTACCTCGCCAACGTTCGCGCCGCTCTGAAGCAGGAGCTCGGCATCGAATCGGGCAATGTGCTGGTCAACGTCAGCCATTGCCATGGGTCGGTCGCGACGGACGTTGAAGCGCGGACGGTTCAGGCCGTTCGCGAGGCGGCGAAGAATCTCGTTCCCGTGCGCGTCGGCGTTGGCGTCGGCCATGAAAATCGCATCATGGAAAACAGACGCATTTTTCTGAAGAACGGCCGGGAGGCGGATGTGCGGCACGCCTACTCCATGCCGCGCAATGAAGATGTCGTGGGCATCGGGCCCATCGATCCTGAGATCGGCATTCTGCGCCTCGACAAGATGAACGGGGACACCCTGGCCTTCGTTTACAACTTCGCGATGCATCCCATCCAGGGCGTGCCCAGCCGCGCGGGCGACACCGCCGATGTCATCGGCTTCGCCTCCAAGGTGATCGAGGAAAACCTCAACGACGGCGCCATGGCTATTTTCCTCCAAGGCTGCGGTGGCGACATCAATCCCGCCCAGTACAAGGACGTGAACAATCCCCGCGACGCCGAGCCGCTGGGGAACATGCTTGGCCTCAGCGCGCTGCGCGCCTCGCGCCAAATCAAGGCCAGGGACGACGCAACCTTGAAGGTAGTGAACGAAACGATCGGCGTGCCCCGCGCCGATCTCGGCAAGCATCTCGAGCGCATGATGGACGAGGAGGAGAAGCTCATTAAATCCCTGCGCGGCACGACCCTTAACTTCGATTCCTTTCTCCCGCTCTACGTGAAATACAGCGTCTCGAGCAACTACCCGTCGTACTACTCCCACCGATACCTGACCGACAAGGCCATCGGCCGAGAGGACATGGAAAAAATGGACGCCGACAATCGCCGGGCCATGGCGAGTTACATGCGCAACATCAAGACGATGGAACAGCTGTCCATCCTGCGCACCAACCTGAAACTTGTTGACCGTCATCACTCGGTCAATCAGGCCGCCGGCATGAAGCCCCGACAGGTCGAGGTCGCCGGGCTGCGCGTGGGCGATTTCCGACTGGTCACCTTTCCCGGCGAAGTGACCGTGCAGATCGGCCTCAACCTGAAAAAGAAATCACCGCACGAGATGTCCTTCGTCGCGGGCTATTCGAACGGCTACATCTACTACTGCCCGACGGCCAAGCAGCTCAAGAACCGCGGAGGCGCCCAGGAGGACAGCGACTGCCTCGTGGCGCCCGAATGGCAGGCCATTTTCGAAGCCAAGGCGCTGGAGATCCTGAAGGGGTTGTAAATGAGCCTCGTTACCTCGGCTGCTACGAAAGCAAGTCCGTTTCAGGCAAGCCTATTGCGCGCCCCGCAACACCCGCCGCTCAGACCTGCCAACCTTTGCGATACTCGCGGCGAAGAAACTCGTTAGCTCCCTCGTGATTGGAAAACTTCAGGTTCTTCGCATCCCACAGCAGTTTGGTCTTGGTGAGATCCTCGCGGAGCTGCGGCCGCAAAACCACGTTGCCCAGCAGGACCGTTTCGGTCATCGGACCCGCCCAATCGAAATTGGAGCCGGCGGGATCGCCGCCTTTGCAGGCCAGCGCGAACTCCTTGTGATGGCCGGGTGAACGCGAGAGCTTCTTCGGGGGAGCGCCGTACTCCGTCGCGCGCTTGTCAGAAAACAGTCGCCACTTGTTCCAGTCCGAAAGCAGCGCGCCCTTGTCGCCCATGAGCAGCAGTCCGTTGGTTCCCATGACGTCGCCGTCGCCGACTACATCCGGGCGCGCGGGCCGCAAACCGCCGTCGTACCAGACCAGCTTGACCGGCGCCATGTCGCCGCGCTTCGGAAAGTGATAGGTGATCATCGAACCTACCGGATAGGTCTCCTTGTTCACGCGAGTGGTGGAGGCCTCGACGCTGATCGGCGCGCCAAGTTTCAATGCGCGGAATACCGGATCGAAAAAGTGGCAGGCAATGTCGCCCAGCGCGCCGGTCCCAAAATCCCACCAGCCACGCCATTTGGTCGGAAGGTAGGCCGGGTGGTAGGTGCGCTCAGGCGCAGGACCCAGCCACAGATTCCAATCCAACGTGGCCGGGACGGCCGGCGTGTCCTTCGGCCGGTCGACGCCCTGCGGCCAGTATTCCGCGAAGAGGCCCTTGGACGGGCGGTCCGTCCAGATGTGCGCCTCGCGGACCTGACCGACGGCGCCGTCCATCACAAACTCCTGCACCACGCGAGTCTGCTCGCCGGCCTGCGCCTGATTACCCATCTGCGTCGCGACACCGGCTTTGCGCGCGGCCTCCGTCAAGGTGCGCGCCTCCCAGATCGAATGCGTCAGCGGCTTCTCGCAGTAGACGTGCTTGCCCAACCGGATTGCCGCCATCGACGCGTGGAAGTGATGATGATCCGGCGTTCCGACGATCACCGCGTCGATCTCTGGCGCCATCCGCTCGAGCATCTTGCGATAGTCCTTGAACTGCTTTGCCTTCGGAAATTTTTTGAACGACCCGGCCGCGCGATTCCAATCGACGTCGCAGAGCGCGACAATGTTTTCTCCGGCGAGCGCGTTGATGTCCGCACCCGCCCGCCCGCCCGCGCCGATGGAGGCGATGTTCAGTTTTTCATTGGCGGCGTAGGTTCGGGCCGAGCCCGCCTGCAGGATGGTGAAAGCGGCCGTGGCCGCGCCGGTGGATTTGAGGAATTTTCTTCGGTTCATAGTTCGCTATTTGGATTATTAGAAAAATTCAATGGGATATCCAACATCTTGAAAAACCGTGAAAAGTTTATCATTGGAAAGACTGCGCCGCAGGCGCCCTGGAGTGCGGCTGTAACGCCGTCCCTGCCTTTGCTTCTTCTTCGGAAATTCATCGGGAAATAACAGCTTCACCGCTTCGTGGCCAGCCAGCCGCCCAGCTGTTTCGTCGCCGTCATTTGCGTGTCAGCGTACCAGGCCTTCAGCTGCTTTGACATCTTCCCGGCGCGCTTGCTCTCTCGAAAGGCGAGGTCCGTCTTTTCCGAAGGATCGGTATCGAGATTGAAAAGTTGGACCACGCCATTGTCGAACGTGCCCGGTTTCGCTTTCGGGTGTTGGACGACCAGCTTCCAGACGCCGTCGCGCATAGCTTCGGAACGTCGGCCGTTGTTGGACAATGAAGCCCAATAGAACGCCCGCGGCTTGAGCGATTCACCTCGCAGAAACACCGATGAAAAATCCACGCCGTCCAGCGCGCGCGTCGGCGCCTCGGCTCCCGCGAGATCCAGCAGCGTCGGCATGATGTCGATGCTGATCAGGGTCTCGTCGGAGACGCCGCCAGCCTCGATCCTGCCAGGCCACCAGGCGATCGCGGGAACTTTGTGTCCGCCTTCGTAAACCGTGCCCTTGCCGCCGCGGAGTTTTGGGCTGCCGCTGGGAAAATCGCCGGAAGGGCCGTTGTCCGAGAAGAAGAGCACGAAGGTGTTCTCCGCGACGCCCAGCTCGACCAACGCCTTGCGTAGCTGACCCACGCCCTCGTCGATCGGTAGGGTCATACCTTTGTATTTCTCGATGCGCTCTTCCTTACTGACCTCGCGCCATTTCCAACGGTTCCAGCCATCGAGCGTTCGCTTGACGGGATCGCCGGGGACCTGCACCGGATTGTGAATCGCCTCGTGCGAAACATAGAGACAGAACGGCTTGTCCTTCTTTGCATGTCGTTTGACGAAGTCCAGTGAGTAGCGATTGATCAGGTGAGTGGAGTAGCCTTCCTCCGGCGTCTCCTTGCGGCCGTGCCACCAGTCGTGCTTGTAGTGATCGCCCACGTGGCTGACGAAATCGATATTGCCGCTGTGGTAGCCGACGAACTCATCGAAGCCGTGATTCTGCGGATGGTAGTCGTCGGAATTCACAGGATAGCCCTGATGCCATTTGCCAACCATGCCGGTGGCGTAGCCGGCGCCTTTCAGGACTTCGGCGAAGGTCGTTTCCGAAAGCTTCAGTCCCTTGCGATGTTCCGGGTGATCGGACACCGGATGAATCACCGCCTCGATGCCCGCGCGCTGCTGGTAGCGCCCGGTAAGCAAGCCCGCGCGCGTCGGCGAACACACCGTGCCCGAAGAATGAAAGTCGGTGAAACGCATCCCCTCGGCCGCCAGCCGATCGATCTCCGGCGTTTTGAAATACGGATTGCCAAAGCAGCTGATCCCCTCGTAGCCCATGTCGTCGACCATGATGACGATGAGATTGGGGCGGGGGGCGGCAATTACGGATTGCGGGCCGTGCGCGAGCAGAGCTGCGAAGGCGGAGAATAGAATGGTTCGATATTTCATGAGTCGGAGACGTTCAGCCGATGGAAAAATCAGCAATGCATTAGAGCGCCGAAAGCGGCAGAGGACAGCCGCACTCCAAAACCTGTCGGAATACCAACGAGCTTCAGATAACGCGGCAGCGTCTTGGAGTGCGGCTGTCCTCTGCCGGTTTGAAAGGCTGCGAGCATGGCGAATGACGCAGAACCAACTTCGAAACCAGCCCTGCCTGCTTCTATAAATTCTTCAACGTTCATTTCGCATCCAACGAATCCAGCGAATCCAGGACTGAGTCGAAGTACTCCTTCAACTTCGGATCCAGTTTTTCAAAACCCTTCGCGGAGCGCGGCTGGCCCAGCGCATGGCGCATGGCGTTGTGCATCATGTAGCGGCCAGTAACGACGTTCATGTGTATGGCGTCGCGATAGATTTCCGCAACATCCTTGAACGGAGCCTTGCCGGCCTCGGCGTCCGAGGCGACGCGCGCCAACAAGTCGGTCGCGCGTGTGCGGCGGATATCGCGGCCGGGATGCTCTTTCTTCAATCGAGCGAGCAGGGCGTCAAAATACGCGACGCTGTGCTCCATCTTCTCCGCAACCTTTTTGCTCGCAAATTCTTCGGCCCGTGTCTTCGAGCGCGCCCAGCCCGTGTGAATCACAAACACGGCCTTGGGTTGCAGCTTCATCCACTTCGAGATCGTCACCGCGTCCTCCTCCAGCGTCGCGCCGTAGTGCGACTGCACCGACACGATGTCGTACTTTTTTTCGATCAACGCCTTCGGCCAAAGCGTCGAATTCTTCACGCAGGGCTGTTCGGGATGTTCGTAGATGTAGGGCAGGCTCTTGCCGCAATCGACGTGCCATTGAACATCGCCGTCGAGCCCTGAGGGAACCGTGTCCCAGGTCAGCGAATTGCCGATGAGGTAACGGCTCTTGCTGTCCTCGGCCCGGGATTGGGAGGGCGCCGCAAGGAGGATTATGAAAACGGCGCAAACGGGAAGAATGTTTTTCAACATGGCGAATATTTTAAGATATTGGCGGCGACATGGCAACGCGCGCATTCAAGGAGGGGCGACTCAGACCGCCTCATTATTCCAACAAACGGATGCATGACGGCTTCGGCACGGACACCGGGTCGCCGACGGCTTTTAGCGCGCCGGTCTTCCGGTTAATGCGGAACACAACGACGTTGTTGCCCGGCATGTTTGCGCAAAGCAGCAGTCCGCCGTCGGGCGTGATCAACAGATTCTGCGGACCCTTGCCCAGGCTGGGCTCAATCCCGATCCGCTTCAGGCCGCCATCCTTAGCGAGACGATAGATCGCGATGCTGTCGTGTCCGCGATTCGTGCCGTAAAGAAACTTTCCGTCGGGCGTGATCCTCAGATCGGCGCAATAACTCGTTCCCTCAAATTCGGCCGGCAGGGTCGAAACGGTTTCGCGGATGGAAAGCGCGCCGGTCTTTGCGTCCTGGTCGAACCGAGTGACCGAGTTCTTCAATTCGTTGATCGCGTAGAGATGTTTGCCATGGGGATGAAATGTCAAATGCCGCGGCCCGGCTCCCGGCGGCGTCTTGACGAAGGACGGTGAACCGGGCGCGAGCTTCGACGTCTTCGGATCGAGCCGGTAGATCAGAATCTTGTCGATGCCCAGATCGGCGGCGTAGGCAAAACGATTGTCCGGACTCACCACGATCGAATGCGCGTAGGGCCCCTTCTGCCGTTTCGGATCGACGCTCGATCCGGCGTGCTGAATGAAAGAGGCGGACTCTCTCAGCGAGCCGTCCTTGTTCACGGGCAGGGACGCCACGCTGCCGGTCGAGTAGTTGGCGACGAGAACCGTTTTGCCGGTCGCGTCCACATCAAGGAAACAGGACGCCGTGCCCATGGCGGATTGTCGGTTGAGGAGCTTCAATCGACCCGAGCGTCCTTCGATCGCATAGGCCGCCACTTGCTCGTTCTCCTTGCCGCCGAATTGCTTCGCGTGAATCGAGTACAGGAACTTCCCGTCCGGCGACAGCGCCGTGAAGAAGGGATGCTCCACGTCGGTCGTGCGATGCGAAAGCTTCAGCTCGCCGGTCTTCAGGTTGAGCCGATAGGCGTGTATGGCGCCATCGTCGCCGGCCGCAAAGGCCGAGACAAACACCAGCGGGTCGGCCGCGTGGGATGAAGCAGCAGCGGTCACCATGCCGCCGAGGAGAAGAGTGGATAGAAGTTTTTGCATAATTTCATTGGGTTGGGGATCGCACAATCTGGACGGACAAGCCCGGGAGTTTAGTCGATCGAATTCAAATAATTCAGCAGGTCGGCCATCTTGGGCACATCGATGTTGAACTCCAATCCTTCCGGCATGAAGGACATTCCCAGGCTCTTGAGGGATTTGATGTCGACGCGTCGCACTTCCACCGCGCTGCCGTCGATCTGGCGGATGGTGACGTCATTCGCGGTTTCGGAGCCGATCATCCCGGCCAACGTGCGTCCGTCCTTCGTTTCGAGAACGTAGACCATGAACTCCGGTTTCACTTCCCTGTTTGGATCGAGAATGTTCAGCAGCACCGCCGCCATGCCGCGTTGGCGAATGCCCTTCAGCTCGGCGCCCACCTCGTTCCCGACGCCGTCCAGCTTGTGGCAGGTCGAGCAGCTCTCCTTGAAGATCGCCTTGCCTCGCGCCATATCGCCTTGGTGTTTCAAGGCCGCCTGATAACGATCGACCACTTCCTGACGCGACTGCCGCGCATCGACGAACAACCGATCCACGCGCGCGGCGACCTGCTTGTCGGGATGCTGCCGCAACAACTGAACACGCGCCGGATCAAGCTCGAAGGTCTTGATGTCTCCCTTCTCAACGGCGTCGAGAAGCCGCCCAATCCACGTCGGACGGGAAAGCATTGTCTCGGCGGCGCGGGCGCGCAGTTTGGGGCTCAATCCCGGCCACGCGCCCAATAACAAATCCGCCACGCCCGCATCGGAGAAACCAGCGACGGATTCCAGCGCGGCGGCCTGAACGGGCGGCGATTCAGCGGGTTGGAGAAGCCCCGCAAACAAGGGCCGTGCCACGCCGAAACCGGCGAGTCGCAGGCTGCGAATCGCGTCAACCCGCGCGGCGTCCTTGGCCTTCGCATCGACCGCGGTCGCTTTGGCCTTTCGCAAAATCTCGTCGAGAATGGCCGAAGCCTGTCCGCCGGCGGCAGCAAGGATGCGCTCGCGATTCACGCCGGTCTGTTTGGCGACGAGCGCCTTGACGAGCTTCTGCTTCAATGGTTTCTCCTTCGCCGTCAGTTCGCTCAGCGATTTCAGCACGACGGCGATTTCACTGTCGCGACCGGCGGCGCCGATCTGTTCGGCCAGGGCCACCAGCAGCGCGGCGCCGTGAGACGACTTGCGAAACTTGGCTTCGGAGGCAAGCCGCTGAAAAACGACATCCGCGCCGCGACGCAACGAACTCAAAATCGCCATGCGCATCCAACTGTCGGCGCCATCTTGAAGCGCCAGCTTCGCAAGCGCCTCGGCCGAAGCCGGACTGGGTGCTGCGCCCAGCGAGAACGCGAGCTGATAGCGCGCGGTGAGCGATGGATCGTCGGTCATTCCCGCCAGTTTGGCGCGAATCGCCGAAGATTCGGACGCCCTCTTTTCAGCCAATCGCAGCGCGTGGCTGCGAGCGTCGGCAGAGGCGTCATTGAGAGCGACCAGCAACTCGCCTTCCTCAACCGCGCCCAGTCCGTCCAAAGCAGTCAGCGCCGCCGCACGCCCTTCGGGCAGTTTTGATTTCGCCGCGAGTTTCCGCAGCGTCGGAACGGCGGACCGATCTTGCCGCTGATACAGCAGCCGGGAAGCGGTGTCGCGATGCCAGCCGTTGCGATGCTCGAGGAGCGCGACGAGGCCGGCCGTTGAGGCGCGATCGAGGCGCGGCGTCGGCCGTCGGGTAAACTTCTCCGACGCGATTCGGTAAATCCGACCGCGGTCGTTGCCGCTGGCCGGGTCGAGATACTTCATAAACTCCGGCGGAAGAAACGCGGCGCCCTCGATCAGCTCCCGATACATGTCGAGCACGTAGAGCGAGCCGTCGGGCGCATTGGCGAATTGCACCGGGCGAAACCAGATATCCCGCGACGCGAGAAACTCCGAGCCCTGGTCGGCGCGCGACGCGGTCACGCCCACGCCATTCGGGGCGACGTTCGCGCGATAGACCATGTTGTTCGCGACCTCGCCCACAAAGGCGTTGCCGAGGTGGGATTTCGGAAGCGCATCGCCGCGATAAATCGTAATGCCGGTGGCGCCGGTGAAGAACCCGAACGGAGTTCCACCCTCGTCGGATCCGCGAAACTTGCCGGTCTTTCGCAGCCGCGTCCGCAAAGCTCGCCACGGCTCGGGCGGGCTGATGCGATACAGCTTCGTAAACTTGCCTTTGGGCGTGACGTCGACCACCGCCTTCGGCGCTTTCAAGTTCGGATTGCGCGCGATGTAACGGTCGTCATACATCAGCGTCAGGGCGGGCTGGCTATTGCCGCATGTGTATTTGCGGCCCCAGTCGTCGAGGCTCATGCCGTGCTGGCCGCCGCCCGTGGTGAGTTCGAACTTCGTCCAATCGCGCGGGTCGAAAACGAAGCCGCGGCCGCGAACTGAAACCGGCTTCGAGCCTTTCGCCGCAACTGCGGTGATGTTTCCCCCGGAGAGGCTCGTGGAAAGATGAAAGCGATTATCCAGGCCCCAGCGGATGGAATTCAGATGCGACTCGCCGGCCTTGTCCCGGCCAAATCCAGTGAAGACAACCTTGCGGAGATCCGCCTTGCCGTCGCCGTCCGTATCTTTCAGGTAGAGCAGGTCCGGAGCGTCACCGACAAACACACCGCCGTCCCAGCAGGCGACCGCGGTCGGGTAGTCCAGTTCGTCTGAAAACAGGACGCTCTTTTCATAACGACCGTCACCGTCCCGGTCCTCCAGAATCGCTATTGAACCGGGCTCTTTTTTTTTAGCGCGTAGTCGTTGTAGGGCGGAAGCTGAACGACAAACATCCGACCGCGTTCGTCAATATCGACGGCGACCGGATCGCGCACCAACGGCTCGGCGGCGGCGAGCTCAACCCGAAATCCCGGCTGCAGGATCATCGCCTTGAGCGATTCCTCGGGCGACATCGACTTCACGCGCGGCAGCGCCTCGGCGACGCCCTCGGCGGCTTCGCGCATGACGCTCTCCAGCAAGACCGAGGCGCCGCCCTGGCGTTTGCTTTCATCAGCGGCCTCCATGAAGGCGTAGATTTCTAGCGTTTCCTCCGCGCTCACCGGCGGCTTTCCAGTGCGGAAGAACTTCACGATCTCGACCAGCAGCGGCCGATAAGAATCATAAGAGCCAACCGCGCCCTCGCCCTTGTCGCCTTTGGCCTTGCCTCCGTAGCCCTTGCCCTCGCGGAAGATCCCGGTGCGGCCGCCCTTCCATTTTCCCGTGACGACAATCTTGCCGTCGACGCTCGTGCGGACGACGGATTCGCAGCCCGTCCCCATCACCGTGAAAAGGGACTCCACGCCATGAATGCCGTACCAGAACAAATCCGGATGCGTCTTCTCGATGCTGGCCGGGCTATGGGTTTCAGCGGACTGGATCTTGCCAAAGGCGCCCGCGCGAGCAGCCTGAGAGTTTTTCCCAAATCGCAGCGACGACGACGAGAAAATAGGCACGCCCGCTTTCTTGGCCTCGCGAAAAATCGTGATCGCGTCTTTCAGCGAGCCCGCGATCGGCTTGTCGATGAACACCATCTTGCCCGCCTTCAGGACCGGACGAAGCTGAGCGAGATGCGGTCGGCCATCGTTGGTCTCCAGCAATACCGCGTCGACTTCTTCGAGCAGGTCGTCGATCGAATCCACGATCTTCACGCCCAGCTTCTGAATGTCCTCGGTGTATTTGGGCACACGGCTGACGCTGCTCTCAATGTCCGGGCTGCCTTTCGGATAAGCGGCGACGACGCGACAATTGGCGAGCTCGGGAGCCGCATTCGGATCGTTTAACACTTTTGTGAAGGCAATCACATGACCGGTGTCGAGGCCGATGATGCCGACCCGAATGATTTTGGAGTCCTGAGCCCGGGCGCCCAGGCAGACCATGAACGCCAAAGCGGCGACGACAACGCGAAGCGAAACGAAACGATTAAACATGAGACTGGAGTTTCTACGGGATGTGAAGCCGTTTGTCAGCATTTGTCCTTCGCGATGATCATTTCGGTTTCTGGAACGGACAAGACTCGAAAGGAAAGACACCGCCATCCAAGAATCACCGCGTGGCCACTTGCAGAGCAAACCGGAAAATCACCCCTAACCCCTTCGACAAGCTCAGGACAGGCCCTCCGAGGAGGGGAACCGGATTGGCGCGAACGCTGCCTCATAGGCGGATCCCCTCCTTGGAGCTGTGCATTATCCACAAGTTAGCAATCTGCGCCCGTTTCCGATTTCAGGTTCCCATTGTGCTTTTCAAGCTGCGGCCGCTCATCAACACTTGCAATTCGCCCTATGACTCGCTCCTACCCCAACCCCAATCGAACGACGCGACGCGTCCCACGCCTGATCCTCAGCCTCGCAGCCGCCTTGCTCGCAAGTTCCTGCGCCACTCAGACGTCCGATACGACGCCAACTCCCTTGCCCGCGATGCGTCCGGATTTCTCGTCGATCGAGACGACGCTGAAAGCCGCCATCAAGGATCGAGCTTTTCCCGGCTGCGCCGTCGCCGTCGGAACGGAGCGCGGCATTCTCTGGCGGGACGCGTTCGGCTACCAGACCTACGAGAACAAGCGCCCGGTCACGATCGACACAATCTACGACCTCGCGTCGCTGTCGAAGGTCACCGGAACAACCGCGTTGCTGATGAAACTCGCCGCCGATGGCAAGCTTCACGAGACGGATCCGCTGAGCAAGTTCATCCCCGAATTCATCGCGACGGCGACGAGCGACGAAGATCGAGCGCGGCGGGAGAGCGTCACGCTGGAGCATGTGATGACACATTCCTCCGGCCTCGCTTCGTGGAAGGCGTTCTACAAAACCTGCGACACCTACCCGAAGTTGCTCGACGCCATCCTGAACACGCCCATGGAAGCCGCGCCGGGCGCGCGCTACAAATACAGCGACCTGGGTTTCATTCTCCTCGGTGAGGTCGCCGCCCGCGCGGGCGGCAAGTCCGCTCCACGACTTGAGCAGGAATTAATCTTCAAACCGTTGGGCATGAGCGACACGATGCGCAATCCGCCCTCCAGGATGAAGCTGCGCATCGCTCCGACCGAGAAGGATCCCGCTGGAAAGGGATTTCTCCACGGCGTGGTGCATGACGAAAACTGCCGATTTGCCGGCGGCGTCACGGGACATGCCGGGTTATTTTCGACTGTGGGCGATCTGTCCCGTTACGCCGGCGAGCTGCTCAACGCCCGCGACGGCAAGGGCCGTGTGTTCACGCGCGACGTCGTGACTGAGTTCACACGACGACAGGGGATGACCGGCTCGAACCGGGGGCAAGGCTGGCAGAAGCCTTCGGGCGGAAACTCCGCCGGCGCGATCTTTTCCAGAACGTCGTTCGGCCACACCGGCTACACAGGCACGTCCATTTGGATCGATCCCGAACGAAAGTTGTTCGTGATCCTCCTGACGAATCGGGTTCATCCAACGCGCAAGAACTCGAGAATTTCCGCTGTGCGGCGGACGGTCGCCGACGCGGCCGCGAAGGCGTTCGACGCGTGGCGGGCTCCGCATTCCTGAATCCGCGTTCACGGCGACGGTTATGGCGGATTTCAGAAATCGATTCTGCATGCGCGAAGTGGGTGGGTCCCGTAGTCGCGCATCGGCGTCAACCCACGGCGCGGGGGCGGCATTTCACCGATCAGTTCTCTTCGCCACAGTTTGTTGTGGGAGTTTCCGCGAAGAAAGCGGCAGAGGACAGCCGCACTCCAAAACGCTACCGCGAAATCCCAGGCCCGTTCGTGTTCCGACAGGTCTTGGAGTGCGGCTGTCCTCTGCCGCTTTTGAAACACAGTCATAGCGTGACGCTACAACTTCCGCTACGCCGCTGCGTAGTCGTTCAACCCCTTTTCATCGACTTCCGGGCCACCGGACAATCCCAACGCTTCCATGGCTTCGCCGAGAAAGTGCAATGAGCCCGTCACGACTACGAGCGGCTCGTCCGCGACGCTTTCCAACGCCGCAGGTAAATTTTTCGCAACGCTGATCGTCGCACTCGGATTCGCGGCGCGACACGCTTGGGCGAGCTCCTCCGCTTTCGCCGTGCGGTGGCTGGCTACAGGAGTCAGCACGACACGCTCCCCGCAGGTCGCAAGTTTGCCGGACATCTCCCGCCACGCTTTGTCGCCCATCATGCCCAGGACAAAGGCGGGCTTCTTTCCCGCAAACCGCTCCGCCAACGCGACAATCAACGCATCGACGCCCGCTTCGTTGTGCGCGCCGTCCAGGACGATCGTGCGGCCGTCGTCCGTTGTGATCTCCTGAAATCGGCCTGCCAGCCGAGCGCTTTGCAGGCCGGAAATCACCGCTTTGTCGGAAACGGGCAGAGTGGCTTGCAAAGAGTTAATCGTCGCCAGCGCCAGGGCGGCGTTGCGGCGTTGATGCTTGCCGAGCAGTGCGAGCTGAAGACGGGACAACGGGGGCAGCCTCAACGCCGCGTCTGTCACACAGGTCGCCGGGCTACTCAGGGCAGCCGCGATTTCCCGAATAACTGTCAGGGCATGCCGCTCATCCGTCGCGCCGGTGACAACTGGAATCCCCGGCTTGATAATGCCCGCTTTTTCGGTCGCGATTTCTTCCAGGGTCTCGCCCAGCCATTCCTGATGGTCTAGGTGGACATTTGTGATCACACTCGCCAGCGGCGTGACAATATTGGTCGCGTCGAGTCGCCCGCCCAGCCCGGTTTCCCAAATCACCAGATCGCATTTTGCATCGGCAAAGCACAGGAGCGCGATCACAACCACGACTTCAAAAAAAGTCGGATGACTGGGGCCCTTGAACTGCGCCAGCAGTTCGCGAATTTTTTCGGTTTTTTGGATCAACTCCGCTTCGGAAATCATCTGGCCATCGATCCGGATGCGTTCCCGGAATTCGACCAGATGCGGAGAGGTGAATAGCCCGACTCGCAAACCGGCGGCGCGATAAACGCGGTCCAGCATCGCGCAGGTCGATCCCTTGCCATTCGTTCCGGCGACGTGGATGAAGCGAAGTCCCTCCTGCGGATCGCCGGCCAGCCGCGCGAGCTGACGCGGATTCTCCAGGCCCAGCTTCGCTCCAAAAAGCTGGAGATCGTAGAGAAACTGAATGGCTTCGGAGTAAGTCACCACGGTTTTGAAAACTCGAAATTCGAAACAAATCCCAATTTCAAAAGGATCAACTGTTTCAAACCCGGCCGGTAGGGATGCGCGTCCGGCGCCGGAAGAACATCGCCGCCTCAAGATTATCAGCGACCCCAGCCAATTCCAGGCCGCGCATCCCTACCGGCCTCCGTCGCAACTGATTCTACTCTTCCTTCTCAAAGATTTTTTTCTGGCAGGCCGCGATGAAGCCCTCGAAGAGCGGATGAGCCTGAATGGGATTACTCTGAAATTCCGGATGAAACTGGCAGGCGATATAAAATCGATGCCCGGGCAGCTCGACCATTTCGACCAGTTTGTTGTCGGGCGAAGTCCCGCTGAAGATCATGCCGGCCTTTTCGAATTGCTTGCGGAACTTGTTGTTGAATTCGTAGCGATGCCGATGACGCTCCCGAACGGTTGAGGTCCCGTAGAGCTTCGCGGCCAGTGAGCCGGCCTTGAGTTTACAGGGCTGCGCGCCCAGCCGCATCGTGCCGCCCTTGCGGGTGACTTTCTTCTGCTCATCGAGCAGCGCGATAACTGGATAGCGCGTCTTGTCGTTGAACTCGATGGAGTTCGCGCTCTTCAGGCGAAGGACGTTGCGCGCGAATTCGATGCAGGCGATCTGCATGCCCAGACAGAGGCCGAGATAGGGGAGATTGTTTTCCCGCGCGTAGCGCGCCGCCATGACCTTGCCCTCGATGCCCCGGTCGCCAAAACCGCCCGGCACCAGAATCCCGCCCAGTCCGGTCAGTATTTTCTCCGCGCCATGCTTTTCGATTTCCTCGGACTCGATCTTCTCGATCTCGACGCCGCAGTCGTTGGCGATGCCGCCGTGGATGATGGCCTCGTAGACCGATTTGTAGGCGTCATTCAACTCGATGTACTTCCCGACCACACCGATGCGCACACGATGCTGGGGCGCGATGAGTTTGCGAATGATCTCCTGCCAATGCGCCATGTCCGCCGGCGGAACGTCAAGGTGCAGCTGCTCGCAAATCAGCTCGTCGAGCCGCTCCCGCTGCAACATCAGCGGAACTTCATAAATGCTGTGATCCACATCGCGCTCCTCGATGACATGCTCGTAGGGCACGTTGCAAAACATGTTGATCTTCTGCCTCAGCTCCTTGTTCAACGGTCGCTCGCAGCGACAAACCAGGAAATGCGGCGTGATGCCGATTTCCCGCAACTTCGCGACCGACTGCTGGGTCGGCTTGGTCTTCAATTCGCCGGCCGCGTTGATGTAGGGCACAAAAGTGACATGCACGAAGATCGCGTTGCCCATGCCCACTTCGAGCGCAAATTCACGAATCGCCTCAAGAAAGGGCAGCCCTTCGATGTCTCCCGTCGTGCCCCCGATCTCCGTGATCACCACATCGGCCTTGGATTTCGCCGCGATTTCCCGAATGCGTTTCTTGATCTCCTCGGTGACATGCGGGATCACCTGGACGGTCTTGCCGAGGTAGCCGCCCCGGCGTTCGCGATCGAGGACGTTTTGATAAACCTGGCCGCTGGTAAGATTGTTGATGCGGCCCAGTCTCACGTTCGTAAAGCGCTCGTAATGACCGAGGTCTAGATCGGTCTCGGCGCCGTCGTCGAGCACGTAAACCTCGCCATGCTGGTAGGGGCTCATCGTGCCCGGGTCCACGTTGAGGTAGGGGTCAAACTTCTGGATCGTGACCTTGAGACCGCGACTCTCGAGCAGCGTGCCCAAGGACGCGGCGGTCAGTCCTTTGCCCAGCGAACTCACAACCCCGCCGGTGACAAAAATGTATTTGGTTTTATTCTTTTTCTCGCTCATTCGCCTTTTTCTTTCAGCAGGGCCTCGACCCGGGCCACATCCTCGGGCACATCCACGCCCACCGCCTGGTAATCCACCCTCGCCACCGCGATCGGTATCCCGTTGTCCAACGCCCGCAATTGCTCCAGCCGTTCGGCCGCTTCCAACGGCGACACCGGAAACGAAACCAACCTCAACAGCGTCTCGCGACGATATCCGTAAATGCCCAGATGCTTCAAAAATGGAAACGCCGCCAACTGCTCTTCGATCGGGCCGTTGGCGGCATCGCGCAGATAGGGAATCGTGCGCCGGGAAAAATATAGGGCTCGGCCCTCCGCATTGACAACGACTTTTACCGAATTCGGATCGGCATACTCGCCCGCATCGCGAATCCACGTCGCCGCCGTGGACATTTCGCAATCCTGAAGCAGTTCCGCGACGAGATCGATCACAGCCGGATCGATCAGCGGCTCATCGCCCTGGATATTCACGATCGCGTCGCATTCGCAACGTCGGGCGACCTCGGCGATTCGATCGGAACCGCTCGGGTGATCGGGCTGGGTCATCTCGACTCGGCAGTAGGGCGCAACCTGTTCGCGGATGCTCTCATGATCGGTGGCGACGATCACCTCGCTGAGCAGGGAAGCCTTCTTCACCTGCTCGACGACGCGCTGAATCAGCGGCTTGCCGGCGATGGGGGTGAGGATTTTTCCGGGAAATCTCGTGGAGGCGTGACGCGCCGGAATGATGCCCAGAATCTGCATGGGGGATCATTACGGCGCCGACCGACGCGGATCAAACATGGAATGCGCCGGCGGCGAAATGGCAGGGTTCCCGAAGGGGATCATAAGATTTCGTAGCAGCCGAGGTCACGAGGCTCATTTATCCAGATTTCGACTCGATATGAGCCTCGTGACCTCGGCTGCTACGAATCGTTCTAATTGCTACGGCTATTTGACGGGCGACTCCAGAATCCAACGCGCAGCCGCTGCGACATCGTCAACAACGACGGCGCGCTCGGCGTCTTCTTCCAGCTTGGGCTCCCATTCAGCCCCGTAGCCGGTGCGCACAAGCAGGCTCTGCTTCACACCCGCGTTCCAGCCGCACTGAAGATCGATGAGCTTGTCGCCGACCATGAAGCTTCGCGCGAGATTGACGCCCAATTCGTCGCGCGCGTCGTAGAGAAATTGCGGCGAGGGCTTGCGGCCTCGGCTGGGATCTTCGGGCGCCTCGGGCGCAAAATAGATTTTCTCAAACGCGACTCCGTGTTTCGCGAATATTTCAATCACGCGATTGTTGACGCGATGCATGTCGGCCTCGGTGTAGTACCCTCGCCCAATGCCCGACTGATTCGTGACAATGATCAGGGTGAAGCCCGCCTCTGCCAGGTCGCGCAGCGCCTCGCCGACGCCGGAAACCAGGGTCACCAGTTCGGGATCGGCGAGATACTTCTTCTCGTCAATGAGCGTGCCGTCGCGATCAAGAAAAACCGCCGGCTTCATCCGCGTTTGCCAAAACTGGCCAGCAGCTCCTCGGGCGTGACTGTGGCGGTGCCGACCTTGCCGACGACGATTCCGGCGGCGTGGTTGGAAAAAATAGCCGCCTCGACCGGCGACGCGTCGGCGATGATCGCCGTGGTGAAAGAGGAAATTACGGTGTCCCCGGCGCCCGACACATCAAAGGTTTCCTGGGCCATGGTTGGAATCGGGTAGGGCTTCTTGCCGCGCTGGCAAAGCAGCATGCCGTGGTCGCCCAACGTGATCAACAGGACCGCCGGCTGGAGCTCATTCAGGAGTTTATCGGCGGTCTTCATCAGGGCCGCGTCTTCCAGGGGAAGGGCCTTGCCGCGGGTCGCATCCTCAATGCCGGCCAGCGCAAAAGCTTCCTTGCGATTGGGCGTGATCAGCGAAAGTCCAGTCAGATCGAGACTGTGAAATGGCTTGGGATCCATGCTCAACCAGACGCCGCGCTCGCGACACAACTTCTTCAGCTGGTCCAACAACGATTGCGTCACCACGCCCTTGCAGTAATCGCCGACGATGATGGCGTCGGCTTTGGGCAATCGGCGTTTCACCGCGTCGATCAGTTTCTTCTCGGACGCAGCGCTGATGTCATGGCTCGTTTCGCGATCGACGCGGGCCACCTGTTGCTTGCCCGCGATGATTCGAATCTTCTTGGTGGTCACCCGGCGCGGACTTTCGAGCAGGCCGCGCGTTCCGACTTTGTTCTCCGCGAGCAGGGCCTTGAGCTGTTTGGCGCCGATGTCCTTGCCGACGATGCCGAGCAATTCGGATGAGACCCCCAGCGCGGTCAGGTTGCGGGCGACATTGGCCGCGCCGCCGGGCATGAAGCTTTCCTTTTCCATCTGCACCACGGGCACCGGCGCCTCGGGCGAGATGCGCTCAACCCGGCCCCAGATGAACTGATCGAGCATCGCGTCGCCAAGGACGAACACGCGGCGGGCGCGGGCGCGTTCGAGCAACTGTTGAACTCGGTTTCGGGAAAGGGATTTCATACTCAGAAAGCGTTTAACCACGAATGAACACGAATGGACACGAATACTTAACCTCGAGGAACCTGCGAGCGTCGGCTCCGATAGATTCGCGCGGCGGCGGGTTGAGGTGCGGCCTCTGCTCTCTAACTATGCGAAATGATTCGTGTTCATTCGTGTCCATTCGTGGTTGCTCCTGATCGTGGCGATTTAGGAATCGAGAAACGCGGTTAGCGGACTGGTGGGGCTGGCGGTTTCAAGTTGTTCGCCCAGGCCGATCTCGTAGGCCGCGCGACCCGCTTCAACCGCATGACTGAACGCGCGCGCCATCCGATTGGGATCGCCCGCCACTGCGATCGCGGTGTTGACCAACACCGCGTCGGCGCCCAGCTCCATCGCCTCGGCGGCATGACTTGGCGCGCCAATGCCGGCGTCCACCACCACCGGCACGGTCGCCTGCTCGATGATAATGCGAATCTGATCGCGAGTTTGGATGCCGCGGTTGGAACCGATCGGCGAGCCCAACGGCATGACCGTCGCGACGCCGACCTCCTGCAGCCGTTTGGCGAGCACGGGATCGGCGTTGATGTAGGGCAGCACGGTAAACCCCTCCTTCACGAGCAGCTCGGCGGCCTTGAGCGTCTCGATGGGATCGGGCAGGAGATAGCGCGGATCGGGATGAATTTCCAGTTTCACCCATTTCGGCAATCCGGCGGCCACGGCGAGGCGCGCGAGACGCACGGCCTCCTCGGCGTTCATCGCGCCGCTGGTGTTGGGCAAAAGCAGGTATTTCTCGCGATCGACAAATTCCAGAATGTTGGCGAAAGGATCGTTCTCGCCGCTCAGGTCGGCGCGGCGCAGCGCGACCGTGACCATCTCCGTCCCGCTCGCGGCGATGGCGTCGCGCATCGCCTCGTTGGAGGAGAATTTTCCCGTGCCGAGGATCAGCCGCGAATTGAATTCGCGCCCGGCGATGGTCAGTGGTTGATTGGCTAGCGACATTGGCCCGAAAACATAGGCGCCGCCCGGACCCGCGTCGAGTGGAGAAGACGGCCGGTGGCGAAGTTGAGCGAATTTCCAGTTCCTGAAGGATGGGACACCGAGGACGGCGTCCGTCTCAGATGGGGAGAGGGATGCCGTCCTCGGTGTCCTTTCACTCGAACACGCTGCGCGTTTCTACAAGGCATTTGGACAGGAGCAAACAGAGAACCGCCTTCTTTGTTTCCTCCGTTATCTCCTGTTCGATTTCCGGAATTCCGGGCAATCAACGCTTGGCATTGTGCTTGAACCAAACTCATGCGTTTTGCCCTGACGCCGAACGCCGTAAACTTGCGCGACCCGAGCCGCTCGCCTAGCTTCGCCGCCGCATGAAGACCAATCCCGAGCAAGCGAGCGATTTCCTGACTCAATGCCAGACCGACGCGCCCCGCCGCTGGTCGGCAGAAGATTTCGCTCAACAACAACAATTCGTGAATGACGGCGTCGCCGGGATGGAGTGGGCGGATTGGTCCACCCCAATGGCCGCGATGCAATTGATCCAATCAAGCCTGCTCGGCGTGGCCATGGAGGAAGCGGACCGTCACGAGGCGATTGTCGTCGCGGGGCCGGTCGTGGAACTGCTGCCGCTGGCCGAAGTGTTTGAGATGGCCGCTCGCCGACTCAATTCCGCCGGTCGGCTGGTGGGCGTTATTCCGTGCCTGCGCGACAATTCGCCCGAGAGCCAGTTATTCATGGATCTGGCGGCCGAACAACTTTGGCCGTATTGCGTCGCCGAGGAACTCATGGAGACGCTTGAGGAGTCGGGCTTTGAACTCGAGGGCGAAGGCGGCGGTTTCGCGGCCGTTCCTCAATTCGTTCGCGCCGTCATTGACGACGAACTCGCGTTCAAGGGCTTTCGAAAGATCTTCGACGAAATGGAAAAGCAGGGCTATGACCCGATCGAAGTCGGCTGGGGCGAATTGCGATTTTCCGCGAAGTTGAAAGAGGCGGACGAAGACTGAGGCCCTTCCGCCTCAGTGCGACATCGAGTAGTAGAGGATATTGATCCCCAGCGGATAGGCCGACTTCTCGGAGAAATTCTTGAAATATTCGTGGTTGTCTCCCTCGCGTTCCCAGCCATCGCCCAGATCCGTGTTGTGGCAGATCATAACCATCAAGCGGCCCTTGTCGTCGAAGATGCCCCTGTAATGAACTTCACGCGCGTCCTCCCGCTCGTAGGTGCGGCCCGACCTGACCCAGGCAATGCTGGGAATCTGCGGCCTTTCATTGAGCGGAAAGACCGCGTGAAAGATGGTGTGCTCCAGTGGAACGGACTGCGGTTCCCGCTCGGGAAAGACCCGCTTGATTTCATAGTAGAGATTGTCCCATTCCGCCTCGCCCCAGAAGTCGTCAATCATGAGAAAGCCGCCGTTGTTGCAATAGCGGCGCAGGCGATTGACCTCCTCACTGCTAAACGACAGGCTCCCCGGCTCCACGATGTAGATGAAGGGATGGTCGAAGAGTTCGTCGTCCGTCAGGCGCATCACGGCTCCATTCGGATTCACCTCCATCGAGGTCATTTCGTTGAGCCGGTAAGAGAGATTCAGATCCGCGTCGGGATAATCGGTCGTCCAACGGCTGCCGCGCCGGCCGCCGCCTGAGTCATACTCAATTCGCGCGAAAGTGAAGACGTCGTTCGGCATCTCCTTGCTGACCTCCCAAGCCGGCACTCCACGCCGGTCGGAACTGAAACTGTTCCATCCGCGCTGGGCGAAACAAAGGCCAGCAACGAGAACGAACAACAGCGACAGAAAAATTTTGCTTCGACGGTTTTTCATGATGCGCCCTGGTTTAATGGGTCATGGCGTAGGTCAGAATATTGATGCCCAGCGGATACGCCTTCTTCTCGGAAAATTCCTTGAAGTAAAAGTGGTTGTAGCCTTCCTGCTCCCAGCCATCGCCCAGATCGGTGTTGTGGCAGATGATGACCATCAGTCGGCCCTTGTCGTCAAAAATGCCTTTGTAATACGGAGTTTTTGAATCGGAGGTCTCCCAGGTGACGCCTCCATTGTACTGACTCCGAGCGCCGACACCCACGTTGGGGATTTGCGGCTTTTCCTTGATCGGAAAGATCAGGCTGAAAACCGGATGCGAAAGCGGGATCTCCCGGGGCTCGTATTCCGGCAGGACACGATTCATCTGGCGCACGACATTCTCATAATCCCGCACGCCCCAGAAATCGTCGAACATCAGGAAGCCGCCATTGAGGAGGTAGCGGCGAAGCTGGCTCACGTCCTCATAGCTGAGCGACATGTCGCCCGGCTCGATGATGTAGATGAACGGATAATCAAAGAGCTCGGGCGAATCGAGTTCGACCACTTTGCCGTCGGGATGGACCTTCAGCGAGGTCATCTCCTTCAGCCGGTAGGACAGATTCAGTTCGGCGTCGGGCCAGTCGATGCTCCAGCGTTCCGTGCCGCCAACGCGCCAACGGGACTGAGCGGAGGTGTACTTGACGCGGGCGAAAGTGAAGACGTCGTTCGGAAGATTCTGATCGACCTCCCAGTTGGGCACGCCATTGCGCGGATCGTCCCGGTTGCCGCCATATTGCCCCGGGACGCCGCCGCGCTGAGCCAGGCTCAATCCACCCAGCAGGCTGAGCGCGGCAAACAGCAGACTGAATCGGACGATGCGGATCATTTGGTTTACTTCGCCGGCGAGGCGGGTTTCAAAGCGGGCACGGGCGGCGGCGCGGGTTTATCCACAGCAGCCTCGGGCTTGTCGCCGCCCACGATCGCCAGCAGCAGCTTATGGGCGTCGCGATAACGCGGAGCCTCCTCCAACGCCTGCAAAATATGGCGGCGCGTCGCCGGATCCTTCTTCTCGTGCAACAGTCGCGCCAGGCGGAAATGCGTCTCGGCCGGATCCGGTGGATCAAGCCGGAGCATGACGCGATAGGCGTCGATCGCCTCGTCCGGCTTGGCGTTGGCCTCCCGAGCGAGCGCGAGGTAGCGGTAAGGCTGAGGCAACAGCGGATTCACCGCCAGGTAGCGTTCGCCATTTGTCTCCACACTTTTCCAGTCTTCCTTCTCGGAGCCAATTTCCATCAGACGCAAATAGGCGCCAAGCGAATCGGGGCTCAACGCGCTCAGCGTCTCGAGAACCTTGCGCTCCTCTTCCCCCTCTTCCAGCCCGCGATGCGCCATGGCCAACAAGGCATAGGGATTGTCCGCGCTCTCGACGTTTTTCGGGTAGGCCTTGATCAGCTTGCGCAACGGCGCCTTGGCCGCTTCATATTGCTTTTGCTGAAGCAGTCGTTTTGCCTGCTGCGTCAGGATCCAGTAGTTCTTGGGGTGACTGGCAATCAGCTCGTCGACGTTCGCCCTACGCGGGTCGATGTCCGGTTTTTCCCAATCAAGATCCGGCGCCAAATTCTCGGCGCGCGCGATGGCAAAGGCCTTGAACTTCTTTTCCAATTCCTCCATCGGCTCCGTGTGCGCGGCGATGGTTTCGTTGATCTTCCGACCGCGACCCAGATCTCGAAGAATTTTTCGCAAAGATTCCAGGCCGTGGTTCTTGATGAGATACTCGACGACGAGCGCCGATTCGTAATAAGCGAACTGCAAATGCATCCCGCTCTTCGGCGCCATGAACGCGGAGCTCAATTCGCCGACCGGCGTCAGATCCTCTCCCAGGACCATCTCCCGATATTCCGGCGTCATCGACTGGCCCCAGACTGGATTTTCCTGTAGCTCCTCGTAGACCGAGATGCCTTCGCTGAGCCAGCGGGGCATCTTGTTGCGCGTCATGCTCAGCGTGACGACATGACAGAACTCATGCCAGAGCACCGCTTCCCAGTTCGACGGTGTGGCCACCCTCGACGCCGGGCTGTTGGCCGTGATCAAACGGCCAAAACAGACTCCGAGAAATCCGTCCACGCCGGGCACGCCAAAGGTCCGCACCGCGAAATCACTCTGCTTCGGGAAAATCTCCACGATCGTCGGCGTCTCCAGCTCCATGCCATATTTGTCGCAAAGAATCTTTTTCGCGCGACCCAGCAGATCCAGGACCTTGTCCCCGTAGATCGACTTTTCATGGGGCGACATCCGCACGATGAAGTCATCGTTCGAGATGGTTTCGAATTTCGACATGGTGTCATTGAGCGCCACCAGGTTGAAGGCGTTCACGTCGTAGCCGTCCTCTTCATTGACCTCCTTCGCCAATGCCCAGCCGGCCGCGTCGTCGCCCAGCCGCAAGAGATCCGTCGCCAGCTGACTCTTGGCCTGCAAATGATCTGGATCGGATTTCAACGCCCGCCGCTGATAGGCAGCGCCTTCCTTGAAGCGATATTTCCCCGACAGCTTCTTCCCGATCAGGTGATCGACCTCGGGGTTGGCGGCCCAATACCGCAGCCCCTTTTCGCGAGCCAGCGCCTCCCCCTTGGGATTGTTGTCGAGATGCTCGAGAACGGCCTGATAGGCCCAGGCTTCCGGACTCCAGGGATTGACCTTCATGGCCTGCTGCAGGGTCTCGTTGGCCGCGGCGTATCGTTCCGAGTCGATCATGTAGTCGACTCGCATCAGCATCGCCGCAACGTGATTTGGATTCAGTTCCAGCGTTTTCTTCAAATGCTCGATCGCCACCTCGCGATCGCCGGAGGCGAAGGATTGAGCCAGCCCGAAATGGATGTCCGGATCCTCGGAAAATTTGCGCAGGGCCTCGAAGAAGACATTCGCGGAGGTCTCGAAATCATTTTTCCCCAGAGCCAGATTGCCGCTCGCGAGATATACATCCCGGTAATTGGAATCGCTCTTCTTCGCGACGTTGTAAAAATTGTCGAGCACCTGCCGCGCGTCGAGCTTCAGCCACAAAGCGGCGTCGCCCAGGGCAACCAGATTCTTGGCGTCGGTGTAGGCCCAGCGTCGCGTGCCGGCGAGGTAGTCGATTTCCTTCAGCAATGACTCCACACGTTTGGAGCTGCCGTTGGCGCGAAAGATCGAACAAGCCAGCATGCGGGAACGGATGCTGGTCGTGTAGCGGGAGAGGGCGTTGACAATGACTTCCTTGGCCTCGGGATAGCGGCCCGTCGCCATCAGCGCCTGAGCCTGAAGCAAACGCCATTCCTCCTCGTAACGGTTCTCTCCGGCCGCCTTGGACGCCATCTCAAGGCACTTTTCGTACTCGCCAAGAATGAGCAACTTACGGCATTCGGAAACCTCCGCGCCGACGGCGCCAAAGGAAGTTAACAAAAGCAGGAAAAACGCGGTCAGAAGAACAGGAACTCTGACCGAAGGGCGCCGCCAGAACCCTTTGCGAGACGTAGCGAAATCACAACCGCCGGTATACATGCTCGGGAATCTACCAGTCCGCCTCAATAGTGTAAACGCCTCCTTGCCGACCGACCGCTACGCCGGCGGGCGCATCTCACTTTTCCGGATATCAAAAACAAAAAACGGCGCTGCGATCACTGAAGGATCGCGGCGCCGTTGTAAAAACTCTGACGAGGCTTACTTGACCTTGGAGTTGTACGAGGCTGCCGCCTTGTCGTACCACATGGTGGCTTTGGTGTAATCCTTATTCTTGTTGTGCGCGTCGCCCAGCTTGAGCATCGCAGCCGCGTCGCCGCCATTAGCGGCCTTCTCCAGTTCCGCCATCTTTTCAGGCGGCACGGCCGATCCGCCGCCCGTTGTGACACAACCAACGGTCATCATGCCCAAACCCGCAGCCAAGGCTACCGTCACAAAAAGTCGTTTCAAACTCTTTTCAGCTCTCGATTTCATGGCGCGGACTTTAGCAACTTCCGATTTTGATGGCAATGGGAGATGTCCAGTTTTTTTGCCCCTTGTCGCAAAAACGACGCAATCCTCACCTAGGCGATCCGTAATCGGCCCTTGCTGTCGCCAAAACGCGCCAGCCGAACGCCCATTCGATCCGTCAACGACAGCAGCAAATCGCACATCGGCGTCTCCTTTGCGTACTTCACGTGCAAGCCCGACTTGACCGTCCCGCCGCCGCGCCCGGCCAGGATAATGGGCAAATTCTCGTTGTTGTGACGATTGCCGTCGCTGATGCCGCTGCCATAGACGATCATGCTGTTGTCCAGCAGATTGCCCTCGCCCTCTTTGATCGTTTTCAACTTGTTCAGAAAATAGGCGAACTGAAGGCAATGAAAGCGGTTGATGCGCGCGATCTTTTGGAGCTTGTCCTCATTATTCTGATGATGGGAAAGCGTATGATGCCCCTCGTTGACGTTGACCATCGGATACGAGCGATTGCTCCCGTCGTGCGCGATCATAAAGGTGGAAATCCGCGTGGTGTCGGTCTGAAAGGCCAAAGCCATCATGTCAAACATCAGCCTCGTATGGGTCTGAAAATCCTTGGGCACGCCGGCGGGCTTCGCGTATTTCGGCCGGGCCGGGCCTTCCTTGTCCGCGCGCTCCATCCGTTGCTCCAGTTCCCGGACCGAGGTGAGATACTCATCCACCTTTCGTCGGTCCGTGGCGCCAAGCTTGCCTTGCAGACGTTTGGCGTCCGTCATCACGAAATCCAGAATGCTCTTCTGATACTCCTTCCGCCGCGCCTTCGTTTCGCTGTCCACTTCGGTGGCGCCGTCGGAAAACAGACGCTCGAACACCAGCCGAGGATTGACCTGTGGGGGCATCGGCGTCGCGTCGCCGCGCCAGGAGATGCTGTATTGATAGGCGCAGCTGTAGCCCGAGTCGCAGTTGCCGGCCTTGCGACCCTTGTCACAACTCAGTTCCAGAGACGGAAGCCGCGTCTGGTCGCCAATCACGCGAGCGGCGACCTGATCGATCGAAACGCCAATCTTAATGTCCGAGCCGGCCGTCTTGTAGGCCTGCATGCCCGTGAGGAAGGTTGCGTTGGCGCGGGCGTGATCGCCGGGCCCGTCGCCGTTGGCCCGAGCCTTGTCGTGGGTCAAGCCGCTCAACACTTGAATATCCCGCTGGAAAGGTTGAAGCGGCTTCAAAATGTACGGCAGCTCATATCGCGCGCCGACGGCCTGAGGCGTCCATTGATCCATGCGCACGCCATTGGGCACATAGACGAACGCCATGCGTCGCGGCAGCTTCGAGGCTGTTCGCGAGGCGGCGCCAATCGCGTTCTCAGGCATCATCGCGTCCAACATCGGCAACGCCATCGAGGCGCCCAGGCCTTTCAAAAAAGTGCGCCGAGGCAGGAGCCATTTATTCGTCGTAAAACTTGGACCATTCATACGCTTCTTGGAAACTAACGTGTCTCCGGTGAAAAACAAGACGGCAAGGAGTCTCAAATACCCGGTAGGGATCGTGTTCCACCGCATCTCAATTCTTCCGGAGGAAAGGCCTGAGTCAGAAGTTTCATTTGGAAAAGCAACTTGGGACGAGGTGGAACGCTTCCCTACCGGACCGACGCCAATTCGGTTCACGTGCCGCGCTAACGACCTTCAGTCCGCGAGGACAGTTCCCCTCCTCGGAGACTGTGCTTTGCCCATAAGTTTTCGAAACGGTCGCATTCGAATCCCAGCGGGATTCTGCCCCAAAGCCTAGGGTTGGGAGGCACGATCTACCCTGGGGACAAAGTTCAAAAGGCGTTTTGAACGCCGAAGGTGTTGCCCCAATCATCGGCGATTTGGGCGCAACCCCGTTGGGGTTGTTTCGAACAGGGGCCTAAAACCCAAGGTAGGCCAGCCGCTGTCGCGGTAGGCCAACCTTGGGCTGGAGGGCGTAATCCCGTTGGGATAAAGAGAACAGAGGCTGAAGAGGAGGGTAAGGCGTTTCATGAATGTGTTGGGTTCGTTCGAGGATTGCGCGTTCGTGATGTTCCGATCCGTTTTCAGATCCAACGGTCTTTCTGCACGATTCCCGGGACCGGAACCGTGGGCAGCAGTCGAACGGGAAATCCATCAAG
>JBLHKZ010000007.1:0-51109 GCA_047618185.1 Limisphaerales bacterium | reverse complement strand
GCGCTTGCGAAGCAACGGACGCGTCTTGAATGAGTCGAGCATATTTAATGTGAGCCCATCCAGATCCCCGGTTTTCCACCGTTGAACAATTCCTGCGGCATCTCGCTTGACTAAATCGAGCGCGTCAAGAGTCTGCAGAAAAAGCTGCTCGTCTTCCTTTTTCGACAGGCCGGTGAACAATCGGAAATGCTCGTCGATTGACTCAAAATAATCGGGTTTCTTCCCGTCCTTTCGCGCCCGCCTGTAGAAGTATTGTTCCGGGCCGTATTCGAAATCGAAACCCAGCTTGCGAATTTCCAGCATGGTGAAAGTGATCCCGCAGAACCAGGGCTTGAATCGATCCATCTGCCGGACAGGCAAACCGGCGGCGGCGCAACGCTTCTCAAACCGGGCATACGTGGCCGACGACACGCTTTTCCTCAATGTGCGCCCGGCCGGATAGGTCCCGCCCTGCGTCAACCGAACCTGAGTGTCCGCCCGATTGATCGCGCGCATATCGGACTCAAATACGACAATATCTGACTCACTATACGCCTTTTCGATGGCTTCCGAGAGGGGATAGGACTTGGCCGACATGAGGTGAATCGTCCCCAAAAGGTAGGTCTTGGATTTACCATTCTCAATTACCCAAAGCGGATTTCGAGAAGGCGTATCGGCGGCCTTCCTGGCTGAGACGGACGCGACCGGCTGCTGGCCCCGCGCCGGACCGACAAAGCAGGCCAGGGTCAGAACCGCCAGCGCCATAAAACCCAAACCACGAACGCGTCTCGCGATGGGCCACGTCCGGTTTTGAAGCACAGAAAGCATGGCTTGAGCCGGTGTTACTTACCGTCGCCGTTGACCAGAGGTTTCTCCGCCGCCTCCCAATCCAACATACTGCCCGAGTAGTCGTAGAGAAACTTGAAGCCCATCTCGCGCATGACTTTCGTGGCGCGGCCGCTCCGACCTCCGCTCCGACAATGCAGCGCATAGGGACGCAATTTATCGAGCTTGGCCGCCTGTTCGCGAAAATTCTGCGCGGTGAAATCGATATTCAAAGCCTTGGCGACATGGCCACCGCGAAATTCACGAGACGTTCGGACGTCGAGAACCTGCGTCCGATGGTGTTTGGCGAATTTCTCGAACGCCTCAATGTCGATGACGCGAGACGGGAATTGCTCGATCGCTGGCGCCGCACGGTCGGGCTGCGGTCGCTTCAATGACCAGTGAATCGCCTGCGTCAGCATCTGCATAAATGGCTGACTTGCAAAGTCTTTCGCATCGCCAAGCGAGGTGTAGAACACTCGCGCTCCTAGATATTCATGAGTCCATGCCATGGGTTCAGGTTTCTCGCCATCAACGCTGCCGACCAACAGCGGCGTCGCCTTGTCAGCGAGCGGGACGGTTTGATAAAGCGAGCCGCCCGTGACGAATTCCTTCGCCACGCCGCGCATAATCTCGTGCTCTTGAGCACGCGCTGGAACGGTCGCCGTCGCGATCAGTGTATTGCCGCGGTGCCCATGGTAGTTTCCGCCCAGAGCTTCATTGTCCCACGCCTTCCAGTTTTCGAACGCATGACTGGTCGTGCGCAGGCCGATCACGGGTTTGCCAGCTTTAAGATGCTTCCGGATATGCGCCAATTGCTCCTCGGGCAGGGTCATGCGACGAATGAACAAAATAGCCAAATCGGCCGACTCCAGCGCCTCCAGTCCCGCGATGTTCTCCCCGCCCTTGCGCTCCAGATAGGTCGTCTTGAAGTCGTAGTTCGCTTCCAGATATGCGGCCAGGGCCGGCAGGGTGATCATCGAACTATACTCATATTCTCCGCTGATCAGGACGACGTGCGGCTTGTCGGCCGCCGAAATTTCTGTGGTCACGCAAAAGCAGGCCGCGAAACACAAAGCCAGCGCGCGCCTCAAAATGGAAAAACTCGTTCTCATACGCCGAACCTAAATCGCGCGGGATCGCGAACACAAGCAAACTGTCCGCTTTCCGTTTACGATCTCGCGAGAAGGCGCTTCACTCCGCGCCGATGTCGCTGCCCCACAAAATATCCACGCTGCTCTACTGCTTCAATGAGCACAACGAGGTCCTGCTCATCGAACGCGCGCAGGAGCCGAACCTCGGCTGCTGGAGCCCGCCGGGAGGCAAACTCAAGACTGACATCGGCGAATCGCCCTTCGCCTGCGCCTGTCGGGAGGCCCAGGAGGAGATGGGGTTCGAATCACAACCGGAGGACTGGCATCTCACTGGCATGGTCAGTGAACGCGGCTATCAGGAGCAGGCCCACTGGCTCATGTTTCTTTTCGAGTATCAGTTTCCATTGCCCCAGGTTCCTCCCCAAAATCGCGAGGGCCGATTCGAATTTGTCGCTCGCGCCGACATTTCCAAGCGCACCCTTCCGCCGAACGACGACGAATTCATCTGGCCGGCGTTCTGGAAACACAGAGGCGGCTTCTTCAGCGCCCACTGTCGTTGTCATTCCGACCGCCAGAACGATTGGATCATAGAGGCGTCGCAGCCGAACCTCATAGAATATCCGGGAACGTAACCCGCCGCGATCGACTCAATTCGCCTCAAAATGGACGAGCCCATCATAGATCTACACAGCGACAGCCACTTCATGGGCGAGGCCTTGAGGCAGGCGGTCAAGGCCTACGAGGCGGCCGAGACTCCCATCGGGGCGGTGATCGTTCGCGAAGGTAAAATCATCGCGCGGGCGTTCAACCAGGTCGAAACGCTGACCGACGCCACCGCGCACGCGGAAATGCTGGCCATCACCCAGGCCGAGTCCGAGGTCGGCAATTGGCGCCTGAACGATTGCACGCTCTACGTCACCAAGGAGCCGTGCCCCATGTGCGCCGGCGCCATCGTCCATGCCAGGCTGGCCAGGGTGGTCTTTGGAACGAACGACCCCAAGGCCGGAGCGGCCGGCGGCGCCTTGAATCTCCTTCAATTCCCCACGCTCAATCATCAATGCGAAATCACGCCCGGCCTGCGCGAAGACGAGTGCACCCGATTACTGAAGTCGTTCTTCCGCGAACAACGCGAAATGGCCAAGGCGCGAAGAAACTCTCTCGTGGAGGGATCTGAATCTGAAATCGATGAATCCTAAGCCGCGTCGTTCCCCCAACAAACCGACGCCTCGGACTTTGGAGTTGATTCGGACCCATATTCAAACATCATCCAAACACCGCTCCCCCGACCCCAATCAGCCCACTTTTCATGAGCCAACAAAAACATGACCTCGTCGTTATTGGCGGCGGCCCCGGCGGCTATGTCGCCGCCATTCGCGGCGCACAACTCGGCCTGAACGTCGCCTGTATCGAAAAAGAAAGCGCCCTCGGCGGCACCTGCCTGCGGGTCGGCTGCATTCCCAGCAAGGCCCTGCTCGAATCTTCCGATCGCTTTCTCGAAGCCCGGCAATCCCTGGCCGGCCACGGCGTTAAATTGGGTTCTGTCGAACTCGACCTCGCCACGATGCTCCGGCGCAAGGACCAGCTCGTCGGCGGCCTGACCAAGGGCATCGACGGACTGTTGAAGAAGAACAAGATCACCCGCTATCTCGGCCACGGCCGCCTCGCCGGCCCAGGCAAGGTCGCAGTGGAGAACGCCGACGGAACGACTGAATTGACCGCCAAACACATCATCATCGCCACCGGCAGCAAATCGGCGGATTTGCGCGGGGTTGAATTGGACGGCGATCGGATCGGCACGAGCACGGAGGCCCTTTCCTATCCGGCGGTCCCAAAACATCTCGTCGTCATCGGCGCGGGCATCATTGGACTCGAGCTCGGCTCCGTCTGGCTGCGCCTGGGCGCGAAGGTCACAGTCCTCGAATACCTCGATCGCATCCTGCCGGGCACGGATTCCGGCATTGCCGCCGAGGCTGAAAAGATTTTCAAAAAACAGGGCTTTGATTTTCGCCTCGGCGCCAAAGTCACCTCCGCTAAAATCCGCGGCGACCAATGCGTCGTTGAGGCCGAAGGAAAGGACCCGATCGAATGCGACCGTGTGCTGCTGGCCGTCGGACGAGTCCCAAACACCGACGGCCTTGGCCTCGAAAACGTCGGCATCCAACCCGACAAGCGCGGGCGCATCCCAGTGCGCGAAGGCTTCCAAACCAGCGCGGAGGGCATCTACGCCATCGGCGACGTGATCGAAGGCCCGATGCTGGCGCATAAGGCCGAGGAAGACGGCGTCGCCTGCGTCGAGCGAATCGTCACCGGGCACGGCCACGTCAACTACGACATCATCCCCGGGGTCTGCTACACCAATCCTGAAATCGCGTCGGTGGGCAAGACCGAGGACGAACTACAGGCCAGCGGCGCCGACTTCCGCAAAGGCGTCTTTCATTTTCGCGCCAACGGCCGGGCTCACGCCGTGGGACACGCCCAGGGCCATGTCAAGATTCTCGCCGACGCCAAAACTGATCGCGTTCTTGGCGTCCATATCATTGGGCCGCACGCCGGGGACCTGATCGCCGAAGCGGCCGTCGGCATGGCCTTTGGAGCCAGCAGCGAAGATCTCGCCCGCGCTTGTCACGCCCACCCGACGCTCGCCGAAGCCGTCAAGGAAGCCGCGTTGGCCGTCGATGGACGCGCAATTCACGCCTGAGATCGACGCCTCAAAAAAAAGCAAACCTCGCCATTTCGAAAACGAAAAAATCGACTCTATTCCGGCGCCATGGGAGCGCTCTCCGACCAACTTAAAAATGCCGCCGGCCTGAACCAGATGATCTTTCCCGATCTCTGGCAACAGTCCGCAGTCCAGGCATTGCGCGAAGGCAAAGACGTCGTTGTCCAGGCGCCGACCGGCTCCGGCAAGACGCTGATCTTCGAACTCTGGTCGAATCATGGCAAGACGCACGACAAGGCCGTCTACACCGTTCCGACCCGCGCCCTGGCCAATGACAAACTAGCGGAGTGGCGCGCGCGGGAATGGGACGTCGGCATCGCCACCGGCGATCTCTCCGAAAACCTCAGCGCGCCCATCATCGTCGCCACCCTGGAAACTCAGAAGGCCCGCCTGATCCACGGCGACGGGCCCGACCTCCTGGTCGTCGACGAATATCAGATGATCGCCGACGAAGACCGTGGATTGAACTACGAGCTGGCGCTCGCAATGGCGCCCGAGAACACGCAACTTCTCCTGCTCAGCGGCAGCGTCGGCAATCCACAAAGCGTGGTCAAATGGCTGAACCGATTGGGCCGCGAAGCCGTACTCGTGCGCCACGACGAACGGCCGGTGCCGCTCGACGAAGTCAACGCTTACGCGCTCAACTATCAGGTTCCCTCACAACTAAAAACCTACTGGCCCCGCTTCGCCGCCAAGGCTCTGGCTGAGGACCTCGGACCGATTCTCATTTTCTACCCTCAACGGCGAGGCGCCGAATCGCTCGCGAACGAACTCGCTCGCAAACTGCCGAACGACAATCCGCTCTTGCTCAGTCCCGAGCAGGAACAGCTCGTCGGCCCCAAGCTCGCCCAGATGCTGCATAGCCGCATCGCCTACCACCACAGCGGCCTCAGCTACGGCGCACGCGCCGGCGTCATCGAACCGCTCGCCAAGGCCGGCCAATTACGCGTCGTCATCGCCACCATGGGGCTCGCCGCCGGCATCAATTTCTCACTGCGAAGCGTCGCCCTAGCCGGCGATTCCTACCGCCGCGGCAACCGCGAACACATCCTGACCGGCGATGAGATTCTCCAGATGTTCGGCCGGGCGGGTCGACGCGGAATCGATGAGATCGGCTACGCGCTCATCAGCGCCAACCAGATTCGATTGCGCGACGCCTACCCCTGCCAACTGGCTCGCAACGGCATGGTGGATTGGGGCGCGCTGCTGGGGCTAATGGCGGCGGCGGCCGATGCTGGCAAGAACCCCTTCGCCCGGGCGGCGCGAATTCAGGAACGGCTGTTCAGTTCGAAACCCATTTTTCTGGGAATCGAAGAAACGCTCAAGAATCCGGATGCGCCCTGCGGTCTGAAGACCGACGCCGAACGCGCGCGGAGGGTCCGAAAACGAGTCAGGCAGTTACTCAATAGCCGCGGCGAATGGGAGCCCTGGCCCAAACTTGAGGACAAGCCGCTGGCCGAGATCTACGTTCAGGACATCCCGACCGACGCCGAAACAAACCTAAAACTATCCGCGCCGACGGCTGCGTCCCCGGCTGCCGATTCCGGCTCAAGCCTTCCTCCATCAGGGCCGCCCGCCTTGCGCCCGGCCTTATGCGAACCTGGAATCGTCGAAAAAGTCGGCTCCGGCCAGGTGACCCCGATCGCGGGAGAGGCGGACGACCAAATCTATGGCCGTGCAATCGCTATTGCTGATCGGCTGAGCGACGACCGTGTCCTGCTCGTGAAGTGGATCCGGCGGCTGACCAACTGGAACGGACGACAAGCCTCGCTCGAACAATTTCGAAAACGCGTCGCGCCCCTCATCGAAACAGGCCTCAAAAGTCGCAAGACCCCGCTGGTCCGCCTTGACTATCAGCAGCACAAGATCGTTGCGATCATCAGCGTGGCTGAGCAAACGCTGCGTGTGCCCGTCGATTCCGCCGGCGTGGCGCTTTGGAAACCACTGACCCGGGAGATCATGCCCGAGGATTGCAATCAATGCGCGCTCACCCCCATTTGCCGCAAGCTTCCCACCACCACGGGCGTGGCATTGCTCTGGAAGCGACTGGGACTGATCGACCACGACGGCGCCCCGACATTGCGCGGCCGGATGGTGAGTTTCTTCTCCCAGGGCGACGGACTCGCGATCGCTGCGGCGTTGGAGGACAATTCCTATCCGATCGCCGAATTGATCTACCATCTGGCTAATCTCGACGCGGGCTTTCGCTTCTGCAGCGACGACAATCGCTGGGCCGGCCAACTGGCCGCCGCCAGCCAGACCGCCTACGGGACCCAGACGATCCCCGGCTATCTCGAGACGGGAGTCCCGCCGGGCTACGGATTTGGGGCCGAAGAAGTCGCCGAATCAGCCCATCGGAACCCGGCTTCCAGGCACGCCTGGGTCACCGAACTTCTGGGCGCAGGCGACATCGACCGGATGATTATCGAATGGCGCAGCCTGCTGCGCCGAATCACCCACGCGCCGAGGCTCGATTGGCCCCGCTGGACCGCGCTCCAGGAACTGGCCGAATCCGTTCTGGGAGAAACGGTTTCCCCGACGATTACTAAGCTGCCCGCCTTGGAATATCACCAAACTCGAAGGGCCGACCACCGACTGCATCTCAAGCGCTACTAACGACGCCAAGACACCCTTGAAAAACAGCATGTTTGAACGTTGACAATAACCCGCGAAGCTCCTAGAAATCTCCGTAAAGTCAGATCCGTTTCGAACCGATTCAACCGGTCTTAACCGCAATTATTTATGAAAAAAGTCCTTTTAACAGTGGGGGCCGTCGTGGCCGTCGTCCTTTTTGTACAAACCGCTCAGGCTCAGGACGACAAGCCGTGGAGCGTTTCCGCGACCGTGCGCGGATTCTATGACGACAACATCAATACCACCCCATCCGGCGCCGTCCCGGGAAAGCAGGAGAGCTTCGGCTTCGAAGTGCGCCCGGAAGCGGAATTGATCTACAACACCGGCCAGTTGGAAGTCACTTTGGGATATTTGTACAGCATGAAGTACTACAATGATCGGGCCAACTCGGCCGATCATCGCCACCGGTTCGGCGGCGGCCTCAAATACCAGATCAATCCGCGCGCCAATATCACCATCGACGAAGAGTTCGTGATAGCGCAGGAATCCGAGGTCCTCGACCCCACCGGCGTCTTCACCACTCGAAGTCGCGGCAACAATATTCGCAACACTGTCGCTCTTTCGGCGTTATACGAGATGACGCGCCTATTGGCGACCGAAGTCAGCTACTCAAACAACTACATCGACTATGACGACAGCGGAGTTTCCAGCCGATCAGCCTTGCTCGACCGTGTCGAGCATCGCATCGGAGGCAACCTTCGCTGGGAAACCGCTCCCACCACGATCGCTCTGGTGGGTTACGACTTCGGCGTCAAGGACCAGACCAGCAACGACCCCATCGTCGGAACCACGTCCTCCAGCATCCGCGACAATCGCTCGCACTACGGCTACGTTGGAGTCGATCACGACTTCACGTCCAAGCTCCACGCGTCGCTCCGCACGGGTGTCCAGTACACCGAATATCCCAACTTGCCGGCAGGGGCGGACGACAACACCATCAACCCCTACGCGGACGGCAACATCAGCTACGACTTCCGCAAGGGCAGCTCCATCCAGCTCGGCATTCGCCACGACCGTAGCCAGACCGATCTCTTCGCGCTCGACGCCTCGGCATCACCCACGCTCGACGCGGAGACGACCACCGGCTACGCCGCCATCACATATGGCTTCACCGCCAAGATCAAGGGCACGGTCAACAGCCAGCTCCAATACTCCACCTTCGAACGCGGCGCAGCCGACAGCAGCAACGACCTCTTCCTGCTGGTGGGAGCCAACCTGGAGTATGAAATCAGTCGGAACTTTTCCGCCCAGGCCGGCTACAGTTTCGATCGGCTCGACTCCGATCAGGTGCTTCGCAGCTTCACACGCAATCGCGTTTACCTCGGGTTTCGCGCGACTTATTGATCACCTTTACCCACATACAATTTCAACTGCAATTGGGAGGCCGGACCGTAGATCTGGCCTCCCTTGTTTTTAGTCGGCATGAATAACGGAAACAGCCAGCCCAATCAGGAGTCCAACCTCCATTTCCTCGACTACTGGCGCATAATCCGGATTCGCAAGTGGGTGATCCTCTCGGTCTTCCTGCTCGTGGTGACGACGGTCACCATCTTCACGCTGATGAAATCCAAGGCCTACGCAAGCTTCGTGCGGATGGAGGTCAAGAAAGAGGCCAGCAATACCTCTCCCCTGTTTGGCGGCGGCGGCGCTCAATTCAGCCAGCATGACATCTACTTCATGCAGACGCAGTTCGAGAAGATTCAGTCAAAGGCGATACTCTACAAGGTCATCGAAGATCTGAATCTCAACGTCGAATGGGGCCGACGATATGGCAATCCTGTTGCCTTCGAATCCCTGGAGACCTTCCAGATTCTGGAAAAGAAGATGAAGGTCGAACAGATCCGCAACACGGACATCATTAAGATTACTGCCGTAAGCGAGGATCCGCAGGAAGCCGCGACCATCGCCAACAAGATCGCCGACGTCTACCGCGATCATCGGATCAAGGACCGCAAGGACGATTTGGAAGCCGGCCTCAAATTACAGCGGAGTAAACTAGACGAAGACCAAATCGAAATCGATCAACTCGAGCAGGATCACACCGACGAAGTTGAAAGACTGGATATCTCGCAGACGATCATTGGCGGCGATGGAGGAGCCATGATGGGAACTCATCTGGAGACGCTGCGGGAAGTGGAGCGAAGACGCATTGTCGCCGAATCCGAGTTCATGGAGGCCGATGCGCGAGTCACACGAATGGAGTCCGCCAAAGGCCAGAATCTCGAACGGCGAATTCTCACCGCCGTGCAGTACGACCAGCCGCTGGCCATGCTCCTCAACGATCGCGCCACCGCTCAGAGAGAACTGACGGCGAAATTGGATGAATTCGGCGAAAGCCATACCTCCGTGGTGCGCACGCGGGGCGCCATCACTGAGCTCGATCTTCAGATCGGGCAAAGCGTCGCCGGCATCATGGATGGCTTGAGAGATATTCGCGACCTCAAGAAACAACAGTTCGACACGCTGACGGATCTGGCCGCCAAGGAGGTGACGAAAAACAAGAAACTCTCGGCCGATTCCATCACCCTTCGGAAGCTCAACGATAAACTCACTCAGAAGCAGGAACTGCTCCGCGTTCTGCAGCTGAAAATTGCCCAGACTGAATTTGACAACGAGCAGTTGTCCCAGAAGGTCGTGACGGTCACGGACCACGCTGAAGTTTCCATCGAGCCCGTGAGCCCGAATGTTCGCCTCAACATCATCGCCGGCGTCGTCGTCGGCCTGATCGCCGGTTTCGGACTCGCGTTCTTCATCGAATACCTCGACACCAGCGTCAAGACGATCGACGAGGTGGAGGCGGCCGTCGGCGCCCCCGTGCTCAGCGTGATCCCTCAAAATGTCGGCTCGTTGATCGACGAGGGCCTGGACAGCCCCCATGCCGAGGCCTACCGCGTTCTTCGCACCAACATCATGTTCCAGCGCAAGGATGAGAGCATGAATACGGTGACGATCGTCAGCGGCGGCGCCGGCGAGGGCAAATCCACGACCATTTTCAACCTCGCGGTCATCTTCGCGCAAAACGGCAACCGCGTGCTGCTGATCGATTCGGACCTTCGCCGCCCCAGCGTCCACAAAATCCTCGGCGTATCCAACAACGTCGGCCTGACCAACGTCCTGCTTGGAAAATGCAAGCTGGAGGACGCCATCCAGACGACCGGCCAGGAAGGCATGGACGCGCTACCCAGCGGCAAGCTCCCCAGCAGCGCCATGGGCATCCTCAACTCGCCGCAGATGAAGGAGCTCATCCAGGACGTCAAGGGCCGCTACGACTTTGTCTTTTTCGACGCGCCCCCCATCATGGGCGTCAGCGACGCGTCGATCCTCGCCAGCATGATCGACATGACCCTGCTCGTGATTCAGTACCGGAAATACCCGCAGGCCATGACGGTCCGCGCTCGCCAGTCGGTCGAAAAAGTCGGCGGCTACCTGCTGGGCGTGGTGATGAACAACATCAGCATTTCGCAGGACGCCTACTACAACTACTACGGCGGCTACCACTATAGCCACTACTCGATGGACGAGGGGCAGGAACTCGATTCAGAAAGCGACGAAAACGCCAACGGCGCCGGGAAGGCGAAACCGGCCGTCGAAGCAAAGTTGAAAAGTGAGCAGCCACGCGCTAGCCTCAATCGGAAATACTGAACCGCTCATTTTTGCTGAATATGAAGATGTTTTCGAATTGTCGCCCCCGTGCCGCGATCCTGGCGACGCTGGCTGGAATCCTCGCCTTGTTTTCCTCCGGTTGCCTCACCGACGAACCTCCTGGAGAAAAAATCCCGCACTACCCCGGCCGAACCAAGGATCCCGCCGCGCCGGACACCAACGCCTTCAACGTCGACGACCGCGTCCAGGTTTACTTTTCCGGCTCCTCCGAGCCGCCGCAGAATCACCAGGAACGCATCAACTCCGACGGCTCGATCACCTTGTCAATGATCGGCTCGGTCCAGGCCGCTGGACTGACGCCACAGGAACTTGAGGCCGAAATTCAGAGGCGCTACGTCCCGGAGTTTTTCAAACGCCTCAGTGTGTCCGCTCAGCGTGAGGATCGCTTCTACACTGTGGGCGGCGAAGTGCGCGCCCCCGCACGACTCAACTATCTGGGCGAGACTTCCGTCTTGCGAGCCATCGCCGCCGCCGGCCATTTCACCGATTTCGCCGATATGAAGGATGTCAAACTGACTCGCAAGTCGGGCAAGAAATGGCGCGTGAACGCGATCGCCGCGCAGAAGGATGACAACCTTGACCCGCGGGTCTATCCCGGCGATCTCATCCATGTCGATCGGTCCTGGAAATGATTCGCCTGCGAATCCTTTCCGGCCAAAAAAAGGGGGCCGATCTTCTGGTTCGCAACTTCCCCTACACCATCGGCCGCGCCCGCACGGACAATCTTCGACTGGAGGACGCCGGGGTGTGGGACAAGCACCTGACTTTTTCCTACGACCCGGACGAGGGACTTCTGCTGCAGCATAATCCCAAGGCGCTGGCGATGCTCAACAAGGAAACCTTCGAGAAAGCGCGACTCAAAGCCGGAGACATCATTGAATTCGGCGCCACGCGCATACAATTCTGGCTCAGCGAAATGGAGCCACGGAATCTCAAGATTCGCGAACGACTGACCTGGGCGGCTTTGATCGCCCTCGCGCTGGCGCAGATCACACTGTTTATCTGGCTGAACTGAGTCGTCTTTGCCTTACTTCTTCACGTCGGTTTCCCGGGAAGACTCCCGGTGCAGCCCCAGCAGGCGCCCGATAAAAAACGAGACGCCGGCAGTTTGCCGACGGATGTGTCGAACGAATGAATCGTGGGGCCATCATACCCATGAATCACGACATTCCCGGACGCTTCCGAACGGCGCTCAACACGCGTTGTGAAACCTCCGCCACGGTTCCTTCGCCGTTGACTTCGATCAAGCAAGTTCCACAGGTCGTAGTAGTCGAACAGCGGCTCCGTGCGTTGATGAAATGTTCACAAACGCACGCGCACCGATTCCGGTGTGTCAGCGGCGCGGAAAGCCATCGCTTCGGCGACTTCGTCCGGCGCCGGCTCGTCGGGCACGAGTTCGCCCCGCTTCATGTATTCCTGCGCCGCCATTCCCAGTTCGGTCAACCGCACGAGATTTCCTCGGAACTGCTCGCCCGAGGAAATGTGCAGAAGATCGAAATGATCGGCCAGGGTGACGGCGTGGCTTTCATTGCCCACGCCCGGCGGACCGATGACGGCTAAATTCACGTGTTGCGTTCTCGTTGCGCGTGAGCGCGCGAAAGAACCCGCTCGGTTTCAGAATCGGGGGCGGAGGGGGAAGACTCGAACGGAGGTTAGAACTTAATTCAAACCTGTCAATATGGTTGCCTTGCCGCGCGGCGAAGAGGGCAATTGTCAAGGTCCGCCCGCCTTACGGCGTTGCGTTGGGCGTGGACGCCGGTTTCACCCGGCCGGATTCCTCTTCGTAAAGCCGCGCCAACTTCAACAGCAGTGTCTCCAGCGCCTCGTAGTAGGCATCTTCAGACATTTTCACTTTCTTCTCGCGATGACGAATCACCGCCATTTCCAAGGTGTCTCGGCGCTGGCGCAGCTCCGGCGGCATGCGTCTCTCCTGCTCGCTTCGCACCAGATGAAATTGGTGCGCGCGATGGCCGTCCAGCGACGTCCCGTCCTTGGCTTTCTTGACCGCCCGAGCGCCACGAAACCATCCCGCCGGCGTGCCTTTCCCATCGCCATTATCGTCGAGCAGCGCGTGTTCGGTGGCGAGCCGGCCTTCGCTTTCGTACCACTCCTCCGTCCTGCGAGAGCCCATCAGGTAGGCCTCCAGCAGCGAGGTTTGCCCGTCCTTGTCGAGATCGGCCTTCGTGCCCCCGATCGCTTCGGAAATAAATTGGCCGAAGCGCGCGAAATTAATCTCGTCGCCGCTCTTGGTCGCCGAGATGACGACACGATCGGCGCCCGCCAGGCGATTGATGAAAGGGCTGCTCGCGGAGGCGGTGTTAATCACCGCAACCGGTCGCCGAAAATCCGCCAGCCACCTGCCCAGATCGCTGGAGGTCATGTCGTCCCCGCGCAGATTGAACTTTGCCGACCGCCGGTCATAGGTGCCGTGCCCAAGGAGCACGATCCATAATTCGTTACCCCCTTGCTTCGGCTCTTTCTCCAAAGCCGCCTTGAGCCGTTCCTTGTCCGTGGGTTCGCCCTCCTTGGATTCGTCCAGTCCGATGGTCAGGCTCCGCGCTTCGGCCTTTTTCGAGGCGGCTGCCCAATGTCCAGCCCAGGTCTTGAAAGACTCGCCGTATTCGTCGTTCCCAGCCGCGCCGACAACCACTATCACCGTGGCGCGATCGTTGGCCGCCGCCTTTGTTGCGGCATCAGGAGCATCCGCGGCGCACGCCAACGTCGCCATGGCCGCCGGCAGGGCAAGAGCGGCTCCAAGGGCGCGGGCCAGCGGGCAAAAGCGGGGGATATTCGAGAAGGCGGACATATTCTGGATCGGGACTATAGCGGTCGGGACGAAAGTAGCAACGTGTAAGCCCGGCCTCCGGTTGCAAAATGATTTTGCGCCGCACGCTTCGCTGTGGTTCAACTCTCCGCGATGCTTGACGCTTTTTTCCTCCCCGCCGAAAACGCCGACTCCAAACAGCTGACCCTCGTCCTTCACGGACTCGGCGACAGCGCCCGGGGCTATGCCTGGCTCCCGCCCGCTTTGGCCCTGCCGGATATGAACTACGTGCTCGTCAATGCCCCGGACCCGTACTTCACGGGATTTTCCTGGTACGACTATGACGGCGACCAGAAACCGGGCGTCGTCCGCAGCCGTGAAGCGTTGTTCGAACTGATCGAAGCGTACATTCAGAAGGGCCACCGGATCGAGGAGATGTTTCTGTTCGGATTCTCGCAGGGCTGCCTGATGACGCTCGATGTCGGCGCACGATTCCCCGGTCGTTTCGCCGGTCTGATCGGCATTAGCGGCAAGGTCTTCGAACTGGAGAATCTGATCGACGACGCCTCTCCCGTCGGCCGGGAGCAACGATTCCTCGTCACGCACGGGGATTCCGATCCGGTCATACCCATCGAAACCACTCGACCGCAAATCCAGGCCCTCCAGGGCGCGGGCTTCCAAATCGACTGGCAAGAATTTGAGAAACAACACGGTTTCGCGGAACCCGAGGAATTGAACGCGATTCGAGATTTTATCGTTTCCAGACAGAGCGAATCGCCCGCCGATTAGCCGCCTTGGGGCGGGCGGCAAGACGTTTGACTTTCGGCGAATCGTGAGCCATAGGTTCCCCACCAACGCGCCCAAAAACCGCTGTATTTCATGATGTATCAATCCCCGCCCAGCCCTTTCGTAGAAACGCGAAACCGCCGCATCAAACCGGGTTCAATCCTTTGCCAAATGAGACTGAGCATCACGCTGGCGCTCGCGCTGACCGGCGCCTTGTTTGCCGCGCCTTCGGCCCAGTCTGCCCAGTTGTTGTTTGATCGGACGGACGCCCGTCCGGGCGACGTTATGACCGCCGGCACGGGATTCCCGGGCGGCATGATTGGCGTCAGTTTCTTCCGAATAGGAGTCAACATCATCACGGATCCGTTGCATCCGATACCTGCGGGTGACAACAACGGGGATACCATTCAATTTCAGATCCCGTTCGGCACGCCGGCTGGGCAAACAACTATTTCGGTCTATCAATCCGCAGGCTCCGGGACACCGACAGCTGACGGCGGTTTTAATATTCTCGCCTCTATTCCTCCGGTCTTCACCAGCGCGGACGCGGCTCAAGGAAGTAATGGAGTCGAATTCGTCTACATCATCACCGCGATCAACAATCCGACCAACATTACCGCCACGCCATTGCCCGCCGGTCTCGACCTGACCACCTCAGGTTCGGTCATCGGAATCACCGGAACGCCCACCGAATCTGGCGTATTCGAGATCCCGATCACTGCCAAGGGAGAGCATCCCACTACGACAACGGCCACCCTCACGCTGACAATTCACCCCAAAGCTCCGACGATCACCAGCCTTCTTGGCGTTCTCGGAACGAACAGCGTCGTTTTCAGCTACCAGATCGAAACCGACAACCTCGCGACCAACTACACCGCGCTAAATATCAGCACGACGATTCCCGGCCTGATGCTCGACGCCGCGACGGGTCTCATCTCCGGAACGCCCACCGTCACTGGAACATTCAACATTAGCATCGGCGCGGAAAACGGCCCCTTTGCCGATGTCGGGAAGGTGCTCACGATTGTGCTCGATCCGCCGCCGCCGGCGATCACCAGCGAGTTGATGGCGTCCGGACGCAAGGGCGATCAGTTCACCTATGTCATCACGGCCAGCAACGGACCGACGGTCTACACTGCGTCTCCCTTGCCGGACGGTCTGACGATCGATGGAGCCAGCGGATTGATCGCCGGCGTCCCCAGCGCCGCGGGCGATTACAACATCACTATCACGGCCAGCAACGCCGGCGGGACGGACGAGGAAGTCCTGCAACTCAACGTCCTTCCACGCGCGCCCATCATCAGCAGCGATCCCACCGCCAGCGGCGTCGACGGCTCCTTCTTCAGCTACCAGATCACCGCGTTGAACGACCCCACTACTTTCGCCGCCGGGACTCGGCCCGAGTGGTTGGCTTTCAATGAAATGTCAGGAGAATTGTCCGGCATCCCAACTGAGGCCGGACAATTTGTCGTCGCCGTCACCGCCTCCAATCTCGGCGGAATGCAAACCATCAACCTGACCGTCACCATCGCGCCCGCCATCCCGGTCCTCACCAGCGCGACCATGGCCACCGCCACCCGCGGCGAAAATTTTAACTTTCAAATCACCGCCGACAACGCCCCGACCGGATTCACAGCGACCGGCCTGCCAGCGGGGCTGACCCTCAGCCTCGGCGGACTGATCTCAGGCATGCCGACAACATTGGGCGCGTCCACCGTCAGCCTCACGGCTTCCAACGAAACCGGAACCGGCATGGCCAGCCTGGAAATCACCGTCGTCGATCCCATCCCTGTCATTTCCAGCGCCGACATGGCCAGCGGCAGACGCGACGTCGATTTCGCTTACCAGATCACGGCCAGCAACAATCCGACCGGCTACGTCGTCATTGGCGTCCTGCCTTCCGGCGTTTCGCTCAACGCAACAACCGGCCTCATCTCCGGCCGCCCGACGACTGCCGGAGCCTACCCCGTGACCCTTCGCGCAATTAATTCCGGCGGCATGGGTGACGCGTCGCTGACGATCACCATCGCCGAAAAAGCCCCTGTCATCACGAGTCCCCCGACCGCGAACGCCACCGGCGGGGCGCTCTTCACCTATTCCATCGAGGCCAGCAACAACCCCACCAGCTATGACATCGTGAAGGGCGCCGCGACCTGGTTGTCCATCGACATGGTGACCGGCCAGATCAGCGGGGTCGCTCCGTTGCTGTCATTCGTCGTCCAGCAGCAAATCACCCTGATCGCTAACAACGGCGGCGGAACGGGGACCACGACTCTGACCATCACGATCACACCGGCCACTCCGGTCATCACCAGCCCGATCATCGCGGAGGGCGCGGCCAACAGCCCGTTTCAATACCAGATCGTCGCCGACAATCTCCCCTCCAGCTTTCAGATTGGAGGATTCCCAAACGGCTACTCCGTCGACATGAACACCGGCCTGATCAGCGGAGCGCCAACCGCCCAGGACAGCTTCACCGGACAGATCTTCGCGAGCAACGCCGGGGGCGCCGGTTTCGCAATGATCCAAGTCACAATCCATCGGCCCATTCCCGAAATCACCTCGCCGCTGATCGCCATCGGCGTTAACGGTTCGGCATTCAACTACCAGATTACCGCGACCCAGAACCCGGAATCCTTCTCCGTGGATCTTGTGCCGCCGGGCCTGACGTTCAATCCCAACACCGGCGAACTCTCCGGCATCCCCACGCGAACCGACACCTATTTCATCCAGATCAGCGCCGGACACGCCGGCGGCGCCGGCGGCGCGACGCTCGAACTTCAGATCGCCGATCCGCCTCCGCCCGTCATCACCAGCGCGCTGGAGATCACCGCCAACGCCGGCGACATGTTCAGTTATCAGATCACCGCCGATCATTCACCGACGGGTTTCGCCGCTCCCTCGCTCCCTCGCGATCTGGTCATCGACGCGCAAACCGGCGTCATCGAAGGAGTGCCGCTCAAACCGGGAATCTTTGAGATCAAACTTGAGTCCTCCAACGGCAGCGGCTCGGGCGAGGCCACGCTTCGCCTGACCGTCTGGTCGAGCGCCGGCGAGCCGCCCCTGGGCTCCTTTCCCGCCGCCGGAAATCAATTGCGCATCCTCTGGCCCGCCGCCGCATCCGGTTACGTTCTCCAGTCGGCGCCCAGCCTCGTTCCCCCCGTCGCATGGATGAATGTGGTCGCGGCGCCCACAGACGATGGCGGCTCCAAAGCATTGATCGTCGACACCTCAAGCGGCGGACAATTCTACCGGCTGCTAAAGCTTCCCCCTTAAGTTAAGTCCGCCGAGCCTCAGTCAGGGCCGGCGTCACTTCAATTCAATGGTCTCCACCTTGAATTTCTTCGGCTCGAAATTACCGATCTGGACGAGCGTCGCGTTGTAATAGAGCTCCATATCCGGCTCCCTCAATGGGAACTCCGCCTTCACGCGTTGACGTTCCAGTTCCCGCACGGACAACACGTCCAGGGCAACCGGGTCCTTGCTGAATCGCAACTCACTCACGACCGAAGAATAGTGCAACAGGCTCTCCTTCTCGCCCTTGTATTGGCAAATCAGCGCGTCAACGATGTTCAACACGACCCGGTCCCCCAGGATCTCCAGCGCGTACAATTCGGGAACCGCCGTTTTCATATGCGCGCGGCTGGCCTCAAACCGAAACGTATTATCCACGCTGCCCATGGACAGCCCGTAAAGATGTCCGGTCACACCTGCGGCATAGTGATTCAGCAGCGGCGCGACGCTGATGATCTTCGTGATGTCGCGCGTGACGAGTTTCGATACGAAAGACTTTCGCCCAATTGCCTTACCCTCCTTGCCAAACTCAAGATCGCCCCAGACCAACTTGCCCACCAGCGAGGCTTCATAAAAAACATTTTCGTCATAACCGGCGGCCGCGCTCCCCTCGACCCGCACGCCATATTCCTCCGCCAAATCAAAATATCCGGCCGCCTGCAAATCACCGACCCGTTTGTCCCACACGACGATTTGTTTCGCCGGCAGCCCCATCTCCAACAAGCCTTCAATTACCGCTGAGACCACCGGTTTCCGCGAGCCGCTCGCCGCGCCCGCGCGGGTGTAAACCTTGATGCCCACGACATCATTGGTCGCGACCAGCGAGCGCCAGGCCGCGCCCGCGTTTGGCTGCTCCGTCAATCGGGCCACGCCTCGCTCCACCATCGTTCGGATGCGCGACTTGTCGGGCACAAACGTGTTCACGGCGCGTTCATCGCGAACGGTCACAATGTGCGATATCGTCGCGGCGTCTCCGTCCTGAGATTCACCGCCCGCCGGCGCGGTCTGGCCGCTCAAAACTAACAACAGAAAAACGCAGCAAAACATGGCTAATATCCGTCTCATCTCTGATAATTCCGCGTCACTTGACACTGAACAGAGCGGATGCTACCAGCATTGATTATGTTGACCATGAAAAATCCCCGCGTCGCGCGACTGGCCCTGAGCCTCTTCGCAACCGCCGGCCTGCTTGGGTTTTCCGGCTGCACGGAACCCGGTCCCCGAGCCTTGCTCGACGGAGAAGAAATGATCAACGAACGCCGCTTCGAGAGCGCCGTCGACCGGCTCAAACTCGCCGTTCATCATCTGCCGCAAAACGCTCAGGCGCAGAATCATCTCGGACTGGCCCACCACGGAGCCGGGCAATCGTCCGAAGCGGCCCAAGCCTACCGGGCCGCCCTCGAACTCAATGACAATCTCGCCTCCGCCCGCTTCAACCTCGGATCCCTCCTGCTCGAAAGCGGGGACGCCATCGGCGCCATTCGCGAATTGGGCAGCTTCGTTGTCCTGCAGCCCAATTCTCTCGAAGGAAAGGTTCGCCTCGGCAGCGCTCAAATACGCGCCGAACGCTGGGAGGACGCCGCCGGCACCTTCAGCGAGGCATTCGGGTTGAACCGCTCCCATCCCGAAATCCTTAATGCGCTCGGCCTGATTCATCTACAGCGCGGAGAACACGAAAAAGCCAAACCGTTCTTCAGCAAGGCCGTTGAGCAGAATCCCCAATTCCTTCCCGGTAAACTGAATCTTGCGATTTACGAACACCGATACAGCGGCGACAAGCGGAGCGCGCTCGCCGCCTTTCGACAATTCCTGCTCCAACACCCAAATTCATCCCACGCGGAATCCGTGGCCGGCCTGGCCAGCGCGCTCGACCGGGAATTGAACCCCCACCGGGCCGCGCCCCCGACCGTCGTCACGCTCCCCGCGCCGGCGCCAACAAATGAAACTGCTTCGGCGGCAGCTCCAGGGCCAGGCCCAATGGCGTTTGCGCAAAGGACCGACCGCGCCACCGCGACCCGCGCCAATCCATCCACCGACCCCGCGACGCCAACCGCGACGCCAACCGCGAGTCCAACGACCGAGGCTCCGACCCCGACGACGATCACCTTTCAGCCAATTACCGAACGCGCGGCGGCCCCATCAGCAACCACGTCCCAGAAGTTCACGACCACGGCGGAGCCCGCTCTCGCCGTCAACGAAGTCCCGCTGCCCCCGATCCAGCGCAAAACCACCCCCCCCGAGCTGGCTCCAGCCCCGCCCGCCGCCCAACCGCGCCCCACGCAGCCTGAGCCGACAGCCCTCCGACCGGTGGAAAAAGTCGCCGCCATTGCGAAGATTCCCGATCCGATCGTGGAGCCATCCAAACCATCCGCGCCCGTGGAAAAACCCGTAATCGTAAGAACGAAGGCGCCGCCGATTCCGACGCCCGAACCGCCATTGGAAGTCAGAACAACGCCGGTTAAAGAGACTCCGAAAGTCGCCCAACCGGTTGTAAAGCCCGTGGTAGCAGCGGCGATTCCGCGCCCGGTTGAGTCTTCGCCCACACCGCCCAGCGCCAGCCAACCCACCGCCTCGGTCGACCCCGCGCGCACCTACCGCCCCGACAACCGAGCCCGTCCAAAAACGGATGAAAAAGGATTCTTCAAGCGTCTGAATCCGAAACGCTTCTTCACCTCCAAAGACGATAAACAAACGACACCCCTGCCCGGTTCGTCCCCGCGACCTCCGGCAAGCCGCCCCTCGGAGACAGCTTCCCGGCCCGTTTCCCGCGCCGCGACGCCGCCGCCGCCCGTCGCGGCCCCGGCTCCAAGCCCCAGTCCGAAACGCGTCCAGGCTCCTCCTCCACCCGCGCCGCCGCGCTACGCCTACGCCAACCCCGGCCCCGTGCGCGCGGGCGACCGCCAGGCCGCCGCGCCCGTCTTCCTCGAAGGATTAAAGGCCCACCGCGCCAACCGCCTGAGCGATGCGATCAAGGCCTACAAGAGCGCCACCCTCCTGGACGCCTCGCTCTACGAAGCGCAATACAATCTCGGCCTGGCGAGCTATCGCGCAAACGATCTCGCCGAATCGTTGCGGGCCTACGAGAACGCGCTCGCGGTGAAGCCCGATTCCGTCAGCGCGCGCTACAACTTTGCCGAGGCCTTAAAAAAAGCGCGCTACACGCGCGATGCCGCAATCGAATTGGAGAAACTGCTGGCCGCCAATCCCGGTCAGGCCTCCGCCCACCTTGCGGCCGGCAATCTCTACGTGAAGGAGCTCGGCGAGCCGTCCCGGGCTCGCGCCCATTATCTCAAAGTCCTCGAACTGAAACCGAGTCACCGCCAGGCCCAGGCCATCCGCTACTGGCTGGCGGAAAACCGGTAGAAGTTGCAAATTCGGCGCCTGATCCGCCCGCCTCGTCCAATTGATTCTGGAATATTCCCCACTTAGGAGGCAGGGTGACTCCCTCAACAACGCAATTACGGGAACATGGACTTAAGCGGATTTTCATTAGCCTGGTTTGACCTCGTAGCGGTCGCGCTCATTTTCGTGGGCATCTTTCACGGTCGTAAGAATGGGATGTCCCAGGAGCTCTTCAACACCATGAAGTGGCTGGCGATGCTCACGATCAGCGCGCTCATCTATCTGCCCATCGGTAAATTAATTCTAAGATTCATCCCCATCGATCCGATGTACGGCTACGTCGGCGCCTACATCCTGTCCAACGTCGCGCTCAAGGCGATCTTCGTCACGGTGCGCAAAAAGGTGAGAGATGAGATGAGCGACAGCGATGTTTTCGGACGCGCCGAATTCCCGCTTGGCATGGTGGCCGGCGCTTTTCAGTACGCCTGCATGCTCGTCATCTTCATGGCCGTCATGAACGCCAGATACGTGGATGAAGATGCGCTCAAACGGCAGGACGCCCGACAAAAGAAAGCGCTGGGCGAAAACTTCTTTCCCTCCACCGGCAATATTCACCGGGATATCCTCTACGGGTCGATTACCGGCCTGACCGTGCGCTCGTTTTTTGCGAATCAATTGATCCGGCCGCTGAACGCGCCCAAAAAGAAATAAGCGGCCGGAATTCAGCCTCCTTTCCGACGCCCTCCCCTTTGAGATCGCCACCCGGCGACGGCTCCCTCTATCATTCACGCGTGGCCGGTTTCATTCCCGAAGACAAACTTGAGCAGATCCGCAACGCCAGCGACGTCGTTGACGTCATCGGCGGCTATTTCCCGCTCAAACGCGCCGGCGGCAACTTCACCGCGCTCTGCCCCTTTCATCGGGAAAAATCGGCCAGCTTCCACGTCAATCCCAGCCGCCAGACCTTTCACTGCTTCGGCTGCCACAAGGGCGGCGATGTCTTCACCTTCGTCCGCGAATACGAAAACCTCAGTTTTATCGAAGCGGTAAAACGACTCGCCGACCGGGCCAGCATTCTCCTGGAATTCGACGCCAGCCCCGAGCAGCAACAAGCTCGCGGCGTGAAGGAGGAGCTTCGCAATATTCACGAGCAGATCACCAAACGCTGGCAGTCCGCCCTGCAAAACGACGCTGCCGGACAAATCGCCCGCGATTACCTGGCCCAACGCGGGATATCGCAAGAGGCCGTCGAGCTTTTCCGCCTCGGCTTCGCTCCCGATCTCTGGGACGACACCGTCAATTGGGCCAAGGCGCAAAAGCACGACTTCGACCACATGCAGCAAGCCGGCCTGATCATCAACAAGGAAGGCACGGACCGTTACTACGATCGCTTTCGCGGCCGGCTGATCTTTCCCATCTGCGACGAACAAGGCCGCGTCATCGGCTTCAGCGGACGCATCCTGACCGGCGACGAACGCACGGCCAAATATGTCAACTCACCCGAAACACCGCTCTTCACCAAGGGCAAAGTCATCTTCGGCCTCGATAAATCCAAACGCGCCTTGCTCGAAGCCAAATCCGCAATCGTCTGCGAAGGTCAGATCGACCTGATCACCTGCTTCATGGCCGGCGTCAAAAACGTCGTCGCGCCGCAGGGCACCGCCCTGACATCCGATCAGGCCCGCATCCTCAAGCGCTACGCCGACGAGATCGTCCTGTGCTTCGATTCCGACACCGCCGGCCAGAACGCCGCCATCCGCTCTCTCGATCACCTGCTGCCCGCGGGCTTCGCCATTCGCGTCGCCACGGTCCCCGCGCCGCACGATCCCGACAGCTACATCAAGAAACTCGGCGCCGACGCCTTTCAAACTCTCATCGACGACGCCGAGGGATTCTTCGATTTCTACCTCAACCAGCTCTGCAAGACCCACGACCTCGCCGCCGATCTGGGCCGCTCAACCGTCGTCAAAGCGATGGGCGAAGCCCTGCGCAAGACCGGCAACAGCGTCCTCATCGATCGCTACGCACAACAGACCGCGCTGCGAGTCGGCGTTTCGCCCGACGCCATGCGCTCGGAGTTCAAGAAAGCGCCCAAAACACGTCCGCAGCGACAATGGGAAGAAGAGTCCTTCGACGCCTCCGAGCCGCAGGAACCGGAGATCCCCCGCCCCTCGCCAAAAGAATTCTGGCTGCTCAAGATCTTGCTGATCAGCGAAGAGGCAGCGCTGCAATACGCGCCCTACATCAACCTTCAATGGCTGACACACCCGCATGTCCGCCAGATCGTCGAACTTGCCCTGAAGGCCCACAAGAACGAGACTTGGCGCGGCCCTGCGCCGCTTCTGTCCGCACTGGACGACGCTCGCGCACAAAGCCTCGCCTCCGAAGCGCTGGCCGAGCAACGCGACATTCCCGATCACAAAGCTCAAATCGGCGACATCCTCCTCACTTTGCGAAATCAGTTCATCGACCGCGAGCTCGCCAGCCTCACCCACATCCTCAGCCAACCGGACACGCCGGATGAAAAGCAGAATGAGATTATCCGCCTCCAGCAGGATTGGAAAAAGATGAAGCGCGATCCGCTGATCCCGCCGACGCCCGAGTAGTCTCGGCAGAGGAACTAAGGAAATTTTTCTTTGGGCGCACCAAAGCCCGCCTCCAAGCCGCAGGCTTTGCAGCTGGTTAGCCGGAGGTCGAGTGGAGCGACACCTCCGGGGTAACATTCAAATGAACCCCGCATCCCGGAGGGATGCCAGCACGGCAACATTCGACTCAACCACGGCTATGTCCACTTACCTCAGCCTTCACTACCACCTTGTATACTCCACCAAGAATCGGGAACCGACGATCGACGCCGCATGGCGCTCCCAGCTCCACGAATACCTCGGAGGAACCGTCAATGGTTTGGGAGGGCAAACCGAAGGGGTAGGTGGAACCTCCGATCACGTGCATTTGCTCGTCAGCCTCAAATCGACACATTGCCTCGCGGACTTCATGCGGGATCTAAAGAAAGCAACCTCGGTCTGGGTGCATGAAAAGGTCGGCCAAGCCGCGCTTGCGTGGCAGGAAGGATACGGCGGTTTCACAGTCAGTCCCACAGCGAGAGACTCCGTCCGCAAATACATTGCAAATCAGGAGGAGCATCATCGGACCCTTTCCTTTCGGGATGAGTTGGTTCAATTCCTTGAAAAGGCGGGCGTGGAATACGATTCAAAATACTTCGATTGACGGGGACTCAACGTCGGGCTTGGCTGGCATCCCTTCGGGATGCGATTCTTTGCAATTCATAATCCGGGGGTGGCGCTCGTGCCTCGCTTTACCCCCGGCTACGCAGCTGCAAACGCTTCGCGTTGGAAAGGCATACAACGACAGTGCCAGATCAAAGATTCACGCGCGCCATTTTCAGGACCAGAGCATCCAGATTCAATTCAATACCCCAGCACCAGCGCCGTCGCGGCCTGAACTTCCTTCGCGATGTCCTTGAATTCGCGATTCTCCTCCACGGCCGGATAGTCCAGTTTCTCCAACAGGGCAGGCATGATTTCCAGAAAGGCCAGAACGAAGGAGCTCTTCAATGCGTAGTTCACGTTCTGCGGCAGGAGCCCCGTCCGCTCCAGAGTGTTCACGTCATTGAGCCGGCGGGTGACGACGCCGACGACGTTGCCCTCCTCGGTCACCAGCGGCCCCCCAGAGTTGCCCGGCTGTATCGCCACGCTCATCTGGAAATGCCGCGGATCGTCCTTCGCGCCCGAGAGGCTGTTGATTTCGCCGCGCGTCAGCTTCGGCTCCAATCCCTGCATCGCGGCATTGGGAAATCCAATCGTAAACACCGACTCGCCCAACGACACCAAGCGACTGCTCAACAGCGGCAATGGCGTAAACTCCCCCTCCACCTTCAACACCGCCATGTCGTTGACGCGATCCACCTTGATGACCTGAGCGTGAAACGACTCGCCGCCGCGCCGCACATACAATTTTCGCGCGCCCTGAATGACATGGAGATTGGTCAGCAAATAGCCGTCCCTCGTGATGAAAAAACCCGTGCCGTAGGTTTTCAAACCTGCGGGAGTCTGCGGCTGCGACGCCTTTGGCTTCGCCGCCGCCGCCATCCGCTTTGGCTTGAACGCCGCCGCTTGTTTTTGCGCCTCCGAAAGATCTCCCGGCGTCAGTGTCCGCGAAATATTCTCCATCAAGGTGCGCCCCGATTGGTCGCCCCCCGCCGCCGCAATCGAGCACCACTTGTAGGCCTGAATCGGATCCTTCGGCACGCCGTGTCCACGGAGATAACACGAGCCCAGACTCGACTGCGCCGAAGGATTGCCCTGCTCCGCCCCCTTCAAATACCACTTCGCCGCGGCGTTATAATTGCTCGGCACGCCCCACCCTCGGTAGTGCAGGATGCCGAGATTATTCTGCGCCGAGGAATTGCCGGTCTCCGCCGATTTGAGATACCAGGACAGGGCCTGCTGATAGTCCTGCGGAACGCCCAGCCCGTTCTGATACATCCAGCCCATGTTGTTCTGAGCGCCGTCGTTACCGCTCATCGCCGCCACCCGATACCACTTGACCGCTTCCCCGTAGTTTCGCTCCACGCCTTTACCGCGCGTGTAGAGCGTCGCGAGGTTGTTCTGCGCCGAGACATGCCCCTGAGGCGCCGCCGAGGCATACCACTGAAACGCCTTTGTCAGATCCCGTTCCTGGCCCAGCAGACCTCGCTCAAAGACAAGGCCCATCTCGAATTGCGCCTTCGCTTCGCCCGCCTCAGCCCGCGTATTGAGCTTGTCGAAGTCCACTCCCGCTCCAAAAGCGCTGAAGCCGGCCAGGCCCAAAAACAGGGCGAGCCGGCGAATGTAGAGAACGGATTGGGACGATTGGATTTTCGACATCGCGATCATGGCAACAAATGGGAGACCCGGTGTCGACCCTTCATTTCAACTGAAGCCGCCCGAGGCAGTTCCGTTCAAACTGATCCGGCGACAGTCCGCCGACTGCGCAATGAGTTTTTCCTTGTTCGCCGTCGTCCAAACTCCTATCACCGCATCAATCCAGAAAGCGATCTGAAGCATTGAAGACTATGAAAAACGACTCCTCATCGAATCCCATCACCCGCCGCAGCTTCGTCAAACAGGGCGCCACGCTCGGAGCCGGACTCTCCACACTCGGCTACGTGAAATCCATGCAAGGTCAGAACGCCCCTTCCCAGAAGCTGCGCGTCGGCATCCTCGGCATGGGCCGCGGCAAGGGCCACATCGCGGGTTGGTCGCAGGTGCCGGGCGTCGAGATCGCCTACGTCTGCGACGTCGATTCCAAACGCCTCGCTGAAGGCGTCACTGCGACCGCGAAACGTCAATCGAACCCGCCCAAGGGAGTTGCCGATTTCCGGCGAATTCTCGAAGATCCCACCGTTGACATCATTTCGATCGCGCTCCCAAATTACTGGCACACTCCGGCCTCCATCATGGCCATCAAGGCTGGCAAGCACGTCTACGTCGAAAAACCGGGCAGCCACAACGCCCGCGAAGGCGAGCTCATCGTCGCCGCCGCCCGCAAATACAATCGCTACGTCCAGATGGGCAACCAGCGCCGGAGTTACCCGTCGCAGATCGAAGGCATGGCCAAGCTGCATGACGGCATCATCGGCAAGCCGCTCATGTCGCGCTGTTGGTACAAGGGCGCCCGCGCCTCCATCGGCAAGGGCAAGAAAATCGCTGTGCCGGATCACCTCGACTACAATCTCTGGACCGGCCCCGTGCCCGAGAAGGACTATCTCGACAATCTGGCGCCCTACAACTGGCACTGGCGCTGGCACTGGGGCGGCGGCGAACTCCTCAACAACGGCATTCACGCGCTGGATCTTTCCCGCTGGGGCCTCGGCGTCAACTACCCCACCCGCGTCACCTGCCTCGGCAATCGTTACCATCACGACGACGACCAGGAGACGCCCGACACCTCCGTCGCGCAATACGATTTCGGCGACGCTGGAGCGACCTGGGAAGGCAGCAGCTGTCACCCTCGCAAGAACGACCCGCTGCCCTTTGTCGCCTTTTACGGCGACGGCGGATCGATGCACTGCGACGCCGTCGGCGGCTATCAGGTCTGGGATTTCAACGGCAAGGTAGTCGAGAATGTCAAAGGCGTCCGCAGCGACGTGCCGCATTTTACCAATCTGGCCGATTGCGTTCGCTACGGCGGACACTTGAATTCCGAGATCGGCGAAGCCCAGATGAGCACGCTCTGGTGCCACCTCGGCAACATCGCCTATCGCACGGGCCACACCCTCAACATCGATCCGACCACCGGCAAGATCGTCGGCGACGACGAAGCCCAGAAACTCTGGGGCCGCGAATATCGCAAAGGCTGGGAGCCCACGATCTGAGTCGGCCACCCTTGATCAAACTTCGCAACTTCAACAAAACGACGGCCCTTAGGCCGTCGTTTTGCGTGCTTGCGACAAAGCTTCGAAAACGCTACGTATTACGTCCGTCGTATGAATCAACCACAGACCCGTCGTATTTGGTCAAACCTCACCCGAGCAGGCTTTTTTATCCTTGGTCTCGGTCTCTTGGGTCCCCCTGCAGGTCACTCCGCCGCGCCAACTGAGGACGGCATCTTTGCCACGTTCGAGGTGACCCGGGGCGGTTCGCCGCTCGGGGTGTTCCATTGCAAGCTGGAACACGAACTAGTTCCGCGAACCGTCGCCAACTTTGTTGGCCTGGCCGAGGGTTCTCGAGCCTGGGTCAATTTCCAGAAAGCCGGCCTGAACCATGAACCGTTCTACAACGGCCGGGTCATTTTCCGCGTTGTCTCCAATTTCGTCATTCAGTCGGGCTCGGCAAATGACACCAACTCGGGCGGCGGCCCGGGCTACTCCTTTCACGATGAGTTTCACCCATCGCTCCGCCACACCGAGCCCGGTGTCCTGTCCATGGCCAACAGCGGACCGGACTCCAACACCAGCCAGTTTTTCATCACCCTCGCACAAGGCACGGCTTCCCATCTCGACGACGTTCACAATGTGTTCGGAGAAGTCACCGACGCGGCGGGCTTGACTGTTTTACAATCGATCCAAGTCGACGACGTTTTCGCCAGCGTAACAATAACTCGCAACGGCGCCGCGGCGCAGGCATTCGATGTCAACGCACACGGGCTGCCAAGTATCGAGGAAGCGAACCCGATTTTGAGGAAAACCGAGTCAGGCTTCGAACTCGATTACGAACTGAAGGATGAAGCCGAATACTACGCGTTCCACAGCGACGACCTGACGGCGTGGCAGCGAATACTTGGCAGCGAGTTTTTCGTCGATCCACCAGAACCTTCACCGCGGGATGTGTCCGCATTGACCCTCGGAAAATCCTCCAAATTCTTCACCGTCGCCCGTGTCCAACACACCGAGCCTCCCGCCGTCACCGTCGGAGAAGGAAATCGAGTTTCCCTTGTCGTGACCCCGGGTGGCAGCCTCCCCACAGGCGCCACTTTCACCTTTAACCTGCAACGGTTCAACGCCCTCCTCGCTGGCACATACACGACGAGTCTGGCAGAAGGGAGCTTGTTCGGTATTGCAGAATACACAGTGACCTATTCCATCATTCGTAACGGTCTTCTGATAACTCATCGCGCGCGTCTGGAAGCGACCATCTCGGGACTGTCCTCCGGGAGCGATCCCATCACCGGGCTCGACATTAATTTGGATTTCAACGCTAAGAGGACCGTATCCGGAGTCTTGACCTCCCAATCAGGAACGCAATTTCCATTTCCCGGCATCTTCACGCTGAGCGATCTGTAAGATTCACCTTGCCGAAAACGATCCCGCTTCGCTAGATCACAGGCAACGTCACAAGCCAGCACACGCTTCAACACCGCAATCTCCATGAAAAAATCATTCTCCCTTCTGGTCTCCTCCACCCTACTTGTTCTTGTCCTCGGCTGCTCGGATCCCGCCGACAACGTGCCTGCGGCCGTCGTCACCGAGACCGTCAAGGAAACGCCCAATGAATCGGCCGCCGTCGGTGAGAAGCCCGACCAAGCCGCCCCAGCCCCAGCGGCCCCAGCGGCCGCGGCAGCCGCGGCAGCCGCGGAAGGCGGCAAATCCTTCGTCCTCGGCGGCGATTCCAAGATCGACTTCCTCGCCTCCAAGGCAGTGGGCGGCGAAACCCCGGGTGGCTTCAAGAAGTTTGTCGGACAGCTTAGCGTCGTCGATGGAAATCTCGTCGCCACCGGCAGCAAGATTGTCATCGACATGGAGTCCACATGGACCAAGAGCGAAAAGCTGACCGCTCATCTGAAAAACGAAGATTTCTTCAACGCACCCAAATTCCCCACTTCCACCTTTGAAGCCACCGAAATCCTGGCCTCGGAGGACATCTACAAAATCTCTGGAAACCTGACGATGCACGGCATCACGAAACCGATCTCCTTCCCGGCCGCGGTACAGGTGTCGGACGACAAGGTCACCCTCAAATCCAAATTCTCCATCAATCGCTACGACTTCGACATGAAATACAAAGGGCAGGCCGACAACGTGATTCGCGAACGCGTCACCCTGACGATCGATGTCACCGCGACGCCCGGGGCCGCCGATTTCAGCGCGCTCTAGAAAGCGCCGACGGCCTCGCCTCTCGCTTTCGACGACGGGCAGCCCTCTTGGCCTCGCGCACCGCAATTGGAAATGGGTGACGGCATTCTTTCGGCGGGTTGGCGCTCCAATATGCGGTTCGCGCCGCCCACTTCCGATCGCGCCGCGCCGGGAATCCACTCTTGCAACGTGGCCCGGCGATCCTGTTTAGTCCCGGGACTCCTATGAGCAAGACAGCATTACTTTTTGCGGGCCAGGGCGCCCAGAATGTCGGGATGGGCAAAGATTTGGCCGAGGCTTTCCCCATCGCGAAAACCCTCTTTGAGCAGGCCAACGAGATCCTCGGCTACGACCTCTCGACGGTCTGTTTCGAAGGCCCCGAGGATGAGTTGACCAAAACCGAGAACGCGCAGCCCGGCATCTTTCTAGTCAGCTGGATTGCTTTCCAACTGCTGAAAGACCGGTCGCCAGACCTCGCGTTTGACAGCGCCGCCGGGCTCTCGCTCGGCGAATTTACCGCCCTGGCCGCGGCGGGAGCGGTGAGTTTTGAGGACGGTCTCCGGGTCGTGCGCCAACGCGGAAAATTCATGCAGGAAGCCTGCGAAGAAACACAGGGCGGCATGGCTGCGATCATCGGCCTCGACGAAGCCCAGACCCGCGAGGTTTGCGACGCTTCGGGCGTCGAACTGGCCAATCTCAATTGCCCCGGTCAAATCGTCATTTCCGGCGCCGCCGACAAGATCGAGATCGCCTGCGAAGCCGCCAAGGCCAAGGGCGCGAAACGCGCTCTTCCGCTCACCGTCGCCGGCGCCTATCACTCCCAGCTCATGGCCGCGGCCCAACCCAGGCTCAAGGCCGCGCTGGACGCCGTCGCCATCAATGCCCCGACCGTGCCGGTCATTTCCAACGTCACCGCGCAAGCCCACGGCGCGCCGGATGGGATCGGAGCGACGCTGGTCGCCCAGGTGACCTCGTCGGTGCATTGGGAAGCCTCCATTCGCCTCCTGCTTGAACAGGGATTCAACCGCTTCATCGAGCTGGGCCCCGGAAATGCGCTGAGCGGATTTATGAAACGAATCGACCGCGGCGTGGAAATGCTGAACGTCGCCGACGCCGCCAGCCTCGAAAAAACCGCGGCGGCGCTCGCCACCGACTGATTCCTCGCGCCGATATTTCGAAACCAAAACGCACGAACGCGCGTTCTGGCAACGGACCCCAATTGAAATGCCGAACGAAGCGCCCAAATCCAAAATCCTGTCTTACCGCCGCTCGCATTTCGTGACGCGGCTGCCGGTGGATTTCCTCTACAGCCCCTCCCATTGCTGGCTCCAACGCTGTAATGACGAAGGCCTCTGGCGCGTCGGCATCACCAAATTTGCCTCTCGCATGCTCGGCGAGATGGTGGACTTCGGCTTCGAACTCAAACCCGCTGACCCAGCCAAAACCGGCCAGATCATCGGCTGGCTCGAAGGTTTCAAGGCTATCTCAGATGTCTATTGCGTGGTCGAGGGCGCGTTCGCCGGCAGCAACCCCGCGCTTGAGAAGAAGATCGGCTTCATCGACAAGGATCCCTATCAAAAGGGCTGGCTCTACGAAGCGACCGGCGAACCGGATCCAAAGTGTATGAATGTCGACGATTACGTGGCCGTCCTTGACAAGACGATCGACAAGATTCTGGAAAACCAAAGCGCCGACGAGATCAACTGAAGCCCCACTGCCAACATGAGCGACGCCGACAAAATTCAGCCCGACAAAGCGCGCTATATCATGATCGGAGGCTTCCTCGGATCCGGCAAGACAACAGCCATCGCCCAGATGGCGCAACGGCTCACCGACCAGGGCTACAAGGTCGGCCTGATCACCAACGATCAGGGCAACGAACTCGTTGACACCGCCATGCTTCGCTCGCGCGGTTTCGCGACCGAGGAAATTCCCGGAGGCTGCTTCTGCTGCCGCTTCAATTCACTCGTCGACGCCGCCCAAAAACTGAACGCCGAATCACGTCCCGATGTTTTCATCGCCGAGCCCGTCGGCAGCTGCACCGATCTCGTCGCCACGGTCTCCTATCCCCTGCGCCGGATGTACGGCGAGGACTTCCGCATCGCCCCGCTCAGCGTTCTTGTCGACCCCGTGCGGGCCGCCCGGGTTTTCGAACTCAACGAAGGCGGCCGCTTCTCCGACAAGGTCCGCTACATCTACAAGAAGCAGTTGGAGGAGGCGGACGTGATCGTGATCAACAAGTGCGACATCCTTGAGGATTGCGACATCGCCATGCTGGGCCAGCGATTGAACGAGGAATATCCCAACGCGCAAATCTTCGAAGCCTCCGCGCGCGATGGCCGGGGCTTAAACGATTGGTTCGCGCATCTTTGGGACGCCGAACAGCAGGCGCGCATGGCGATGGAAATCGACTACGCAATTTACGCCGAAGGCGAAGCGCTGCTCGGCTGGCTGAACTGCACGGCAAAGCTCTCATCGGAAACGGAATTCGACGCCAACAAAGCCCTGCGAGTCTTGTGCAAACGCATTCAGGTTCGGCTCGCCGAACGAGAAGGCGAGATCGCGCATCTGAAAATGACCTTCAGCCCCAGCGAAGGCCTGAGCGACATCGCGGTCGTCAATCTCGTCCGCAACGACTACGTGTCCGAGCTTTCGCAGGAACTGGATGACGCGGTCTCGAGCGGGCAACTGATCATCAACATGCGGGCCGAAGCGGCTCCGGAAACTCTCAACGAGGCGGTGGAACACGGGCTGGCGTCCTTGCGCGAACGCTTTCCAGGGCTGGAAACGACGCTCGAACACGCCGAATATTTCCGCCCCGGCAAACCCGAACCCACCCACCGCATCGCCGATCCGAACGCCTGATCTTGCTTGCTAATTCGAGCCCGGCGTAAAACTCTTTGCCCCGATAGAATGAAACCGGCTATTGAGCGATCCCATACGTGACCATGCCCGACTCGCCCCGCATCCTTTTTTGCAATTGCGCCTACGCGAAGATCGTGCCGCCAGAGGTGAAGGAAGGCGTGCTGAAATCGCTCTGTGAATCCGGCGCGGCCTTCGACGCCGTCGCGGATCTTTGCGAGATGTCCGCCCGGCGCGATCCCGCGTTGAAGCGACTGGCCGAGGGCGGTCCGGTCAAGATCGCCGCCTGCTTTCCCCGCGCCGTCAAATGGCTTTTCGCCGCCGCCGCCGCTCCCCTCGCAAAAGATTCCACCGAAGTCCTGAACATGCGCGTGGAATCCGCCGAGGCCGTCAGCTCCGCCCTGCTTTCGGATGAACTGAATCCCAACCTGCCCGAAGGCAAACCCAGGCCAGCCGACGCGCCAGCAGCCGAATCCGAGGCCGAGCCCCAACCTGCCACAACTGAACCTTGAGTTTCTCAAACCTTGCCGCCATGAGCCTGCTAAAAGAAAACACCCTCCGAATCGTGCTCTACGAAGGCGCCGGAGCCAGCGAACTGCCCGCCGACGAGCGCTTCGAAATCATGTCCGCGCTGCTCGACAAGGGCTACACCGTGACTCGCTCCGGGCGAAATGGCCGCGTCGCGCCCGCCGATCGCAGCTCCGTCGTGGCGCTCGGCCGATTCGAGGACGGCCAGGCGCCCGAGGCCGAGGACGCCGCCGGCGAAGTCGAGCTTCGCTTTGAAGACATCAATGGCCGCTCACCGGCCGAACTCGCCGAACGCGTGGATGCCATTCGCGAAGAGACCCAGACATCAAAACACGGCGAATGGAAACCCTGGTTTCCCGTGATCGACTACGATCGTTGCACCAATTGCATGCAGTGCCTGAGCTTCTGCCTCTTCGATGTCTACGGAGTCGATGACGATAAGCAGATCGAGGTGCAGAACAACGACAACTGCAAAACCAATTGTCCCGCCTGCTCCCGTGTCTGCCCCGAAGCGGCAATCATGTTTCCAAAATATAAGTCCGGCCCGATCAACGGCGACACCGTCAGCTCCGCCGACATGCAGCGAGAGAAAATGAAGGTCGACATCTCCTCCCTTCTGGGCGGCGACGTCTACCACACGCTCCGCCAGCGCAGCGAACGCGCCAAATCGCGCTTTTCGAAGGAGCGCAGCTCGGACAAGGCGCTGGGCGAACGCAAGAAATGCCTGACCAAGCTTGCTCAATCGGGCGATATTCCGATGGAAGTCCTGATGTCCCTACCCTCACCCGAAGAAATCGCCGAACGAGCCGAGGTCGCCGCTGCCAAGGGGCAAGCCGCGCTCGACGCCCAACAATCCTAAAACAACATGGACAATCCACTGATTTTCAAACTGCTTGAGGAAATCCTGCTCCAATGCCGTCAGGCCCAACACGCCGCGAAGAGCATTGCGGCGGAAACGACGATGAATCAGCCCGAGCTGGCCGTCTTTTACGCCGAGGCTTTCCTGACTCGCGCCGCCAACGTGTCCCGCCTGCTGTGGCCGGAGAATCCCGAATTCGACGAACGTGGAGAGAAACTTCGCGCCGAGCTGCAAGTCGACCCGGACCCAGAGCTAGCCCTGGCCGAGTACCGGGCGCAGGCCGCAGCCTACGACGCCAACTTGATCGCATGGGCCAAAACATCGGAACATCGGGACTTCGTGAGCGTGAATCTCATGCCCCTGGGAACCCTCGACGGCTTCAAGGAGGACCAATTCCACCGCAATCTCGACCCGGAGACGCTGCGTTATTCCTTTGAAGGAATCACGATGAACTTGCGTCAGTTGCAAAAGGAATTGCAAAAGATCGAGCGACAGGCCCAAAATTGGCTAAAGCTCCACAATCCTTGGTAACTTGATCGGGAAAAACAACGTCTGTCTCAGAGACTCCAGATTGCCCCGACCTTGAAGTTCCCATGCGCGTCTGGAGTTGTTTTTTGTTTCTGAAAGGCCGCCAAAAGCGGCGAAACGCTTGACGGTGAACAATTTCCTGAAGCAAGCTCCTTGGTCCGACGGTTAACGAACGAAAGAAACACATGTCAACGGCGCCTTTAACCATCCCTCGTCCCGTTCCGGTCCAACGCATTCGGCCGCCAAAAAAGAATATCCCGCAAACGGTCGAGGAACGGAACAGTATCCTCAAATTCGTCCGTAATTATGTCGCCGAGCACAAGCCCGTGCCGCCCATGCCCCTGCCGGAATTGAAGGTGCATGCGGACAAGCTGATCGAGATGCTCGGCCTCGACCCGATTTATCGGGACTATATCGGCGTCCTCATGAACAACGAGCTGTGGCGGGAAACGCTGGCAGCCATCCCCTTCGAGCGCCGTTTGCTCCTGCTGCCGAAATGCCTCCGCATCGAAAGCAAATGTCCCGCCCCGTTCGATGAATTTGGCCTGCTGTGCAAACAGTGTGGCTTGTGCACCATTCAGGATTTTCAGGAAGAAGCCGAAAAGCTCGGTTACGCCGTCCTCGTCGCCGAAGGTTCCGCGATCGTCATGTCGCTGATTCAGACCGGCAAGATCGACGCCATCGTCGGCGTTAGCTGCATTTCCGTCCTCGAGCGCGCCTTCCCTTACATGGAAGCCGCGGCGATTCCCGGTGTCGCCGTCCCCCTGCTCCAGGACGATTGCATCGACACCACAGTCGATATCGAGTGGATTTGGGACTACATCCATCTGACCACCGATGACCGCACCCGCCGCCTCGACCTCACCTCTTTACGCGACGAAGTTGACTCTTGGTTCACTCGGGAAAATCTGGCTGAGATCATGGGATCTCCCGAAGGCGAGACCGAGTCGATCGCCCACGACTGGCTGGGCCGCGCCGGCAAACGCTGGCGCCCCTTCCTGACCGTCTCCGCCTTCGAAGCCTTGCGCGACGACATCGGCGAGGCTCTGCCCGACGATTTGCGCAAGATCGCCGTCGCGATCGAATGCTTTCACAAGGCGTCGCTGATTCACGACGACATCGAAGACGAAGACGCCGAGCGATACGGCGAAAAAACGCTGCACGAAGAGCACGGCATGCCCGTCGCGTTGAACGTCGGCGACCTCCTGATCGGCGAGGGCTACCGCCTCATCGGAGATTCGAACATTTCAGCAGAGCAACGAGCGGAAATGCTTCAGGTGGCGACCTCCGGACAGCGCCAACTGTGCCGTGGACAAGGGGCCGAACTTTGTTGGGCCCGCTCGCCGGCTCCGCTGAAAGTCAAAGACGTGCTTCAGATCTTTCAGCAAAAAACCGCCCCCGCCTTCGAAGTCGCCTTGCGACTGGGCGCTGTTTATTCCGGCAAGCATGAGGCTTATTCCGACGTTCTCGGGGCCTACAGCGAAGCGCTCGGCGTCGCCTACCAGATCCGGGATGACCTCAACGATCTGGGACTCGGCGAAGAGTCGACCGACATCGAGGGTCTGCGACCCAGCATTCTCCTCGCCATCGCCCACGAGCGCGCGCGCGGCGACGACAAGCCCGTCCTGGAAGCGCTTTGGAAGCGCGAACCGGTCAACGGAACGAACCGCGAAAAAGTCGAAGCGCTCTATGTCGATCTCAAGGCCGACGAGAAGGCCAAATCCCTGCTCGAAAGCTACAAGGAGCAAGCGATCCGCTCCCTCGCCGACATCGACAACGCCAATCTCAAGGGCCTCCTTCGGCGTGTGATCGGCAAGATTTTCAACGACGCCGAAATCAAGGGCTGGTGCGGTGACTTTCAGGAACAGCGCGAAGTCGCCACGCTGAAAGAATCGGAACCCGCGCTCGCTCAATGAACCCGCCCGCCGCCGAAGGCCCGTCCTCATGAGCCTTCGCCTCGAGATGATCCAGGTGGCGCGCCTCGCGCCAAAACTTCTGGGCGATTCCTCCGAGCTCGTCGAAGCCTTCCTTCGCAGCCAGCAACGCGACGACGGCGGCTTTTCCGATCGCGACGGAAACAGCGATCTTTACTACACGGTTTTCGGCCTCGACTCTCTGATTGCCCTCAACGTCGAAGTCGATTTCGATCGCCTCGAAAGCCATCTTCATGGATTCGGCGACGGTGAGCGCCTCGATTTCGTGCATCTGTGCTGCCTCGCCCGCGCCTGGTCGGCAATGCCAGACCTCAATCGACTTCCAACCGAGACGCGCGCTCAAATCTGCCAGCGGATCGCAGGTTTCAGGGCCGAAGACGGCGGCTATAATCCCAAAGCCCTCAGCCCTTCAGGAACAGCCTACGGCGCCTTTCTGGCGCTCGGCGCCCATCAGGATTTGAGAATCGAATTTCCCGAACCGCTTCGCGCAGTTCAGTCGCTCAAATTCCTGGAAACCAGCGACGGCGCCTGGACCAACGACCGCCTCGGTCCGACGAAGATTGGATCCACCAACGCCACCGCCGCAGCTATTACGACGCTCCGTAACCTGAACGCCCCCATCAATCGGGACGTCGCCGATTGGCTAATGCACCGGTCCCATGACCAGGGCGGATTCCGCGCAACTCCGGAGACCCCCATACCCGACCTGCTTTCCACCGCTACAGCCCTTCACTCCCTGTCCGGCCTGGAAGCGTCGATTGAGCCGGTCAAGGACCCCTGTCTCGACTTCCTCGACACGCTCTGGACCAACGACGGATCCTTCTACGGAAATTGGACCGAAGAGACGCTCGATTGTGAATACACCTTCTATGCCCTGCTTGCGCTCGGACATCTCAGCCTTTGAGGGTTGATCCTGGTCGGGGAAAAATGGTTCGAGCGACGCGCGTAAGGGGGATGGGGAATCCCATTGAAGAAACGCGCAATCACCCGAATCGTTAGTAGGAGGCGCAAATCCCTGGATTTATTCTAATTTTTTTGGAGGGAAACTGGAACAAACCCTCGTAATACGTGTCGAATGGGAAGCTGTCACATTGCCGTCGAATCGGCGATTCAAGAACAAAAAAAGTGATCCGAGTAACAGACGCCAAGGAGGTGGGGGTGGGGAACCCCGCTGAAGAAACGTACCGTTACTCGAATCTTCATCACGATAGAGTCAGCCATCTGGTTCGTCTACATAAAAGGAGCCTTAAATCCAGTTTCATTACACTTATGTAAGTTTTTGGGGACACTTTACGCGTTTTTTGTCCAAAATCGCAGTTAGAAGAAATCCAACTCCAAACGTTGTCGCAATTCCAACGACTGAATGCCATGGCCAGGCGATCTGTTTCCACAATTCGATAACAACCATCACCGGCAAAGCGGCGGCCATACCCACGGCCAATGGCTTCGAAACAGCGCGAACGCCAAACGCAACTACGAGTGTGAGGGCTGCGCCAATCGTCGTGTACCAGGGCCAGGCGATTGGAGTCCACAGTTTCACGGCGATCATCCCGATCAAGGAAATCGTGATTCCAACGACCACAGGCGTGGATTCGCCTCTCCTCCACCACAACGCCAACAACATCGCCCCCAGCATGGCCCCAGTTGTCAAACCATGAAGGGCGAATGCCGTGTCCAATAACGACTGCGCCTCCCGCGTCAAAAACGCCACCAGGATCAACATCGCCGCCCAAAACACCGTAGATCGCTTGCTAAACTTCAAATAGTCAGATTCATCACGCTTCTTCCGATCGAGTTCCTTGACGATATCCATGGTGCTGACCGATGACAGCGCGGACAGCGCCGAGCTCACCGAACTCATCGCCGCCGCCAGAATGCCGACGACCAGAACGCCTTTCACCACGGGCGGCATGACGCTCAAAATAAATATGGGGAACACGTAAATGTGTTTGGCAAATCCCCGGCTCGCTTCCGGCATTTCGATCAGCATCGGGGCGTGCTGAAAATAAACCCAAAGCAACGCCCCGATCAGAAGAAATATCAGAAACAAAGGGAGAATGATCACCGCGCTCAGAACCAGCGCTTTCCGCCCTTCCGCCACCGAGCCACACGTCAAGACGCGCTGCACGATGAGCTGGTCCACTCCATGCGTGGACATGCCAAATATCGCGCCGCCCAAAACGCCCATCCAGATATTATACGGCGGAGTAAACGAGAAGCCCCCGTTAAACCAATCCAGTCTCCCGCTCTTGCCCGCCTCTTCCATGGCTGCGCCCCATCCGCCATCGATCAATGTTGGAATGTAAAACAACGTGAAAATCCCTCCTCCGATCAGCAACACGAACTGAGCGGCGTCCGTCCAGACGACGGCCTTGATTCCGCCCATGTAGGTGTACACCAACGAAAAAATCACAAAGAGCGCAATCGCCGACAACGTGTCGACACCCAGCATCAATTCGATGGGCACGCTGCTGACGTAAACCCGCACGCCCGCCGCCAATGTGCCGGCAATGAGGAACATGGCCGCCGTCGCCCGCCGCGCGCCGGGGCCAAAGGCGTTCGATATCAACTGATAGGGAGAGTAAATCTCACCGCGGAAATAGGTGGGAACCATGAAGATCGCTATCAGGACACGAGCCACAATATAGCCGATCACGACCTGGATAAACGCAAGGTTGCCGGTAGCCCCCGTTTCAGGATGGGTAAAGAAAACCGCCGCTGGAATGGCGATAAACGTAAACGCGCTCGTTTCCGTGGCGACAATGGAAAGCGAAACGCCCCACCACGGCACGTTCTTACTCCCGAGGAAATAGTCACGCGTCGTCTTCTGCCCCTTGCTCAGACGAAATCCAAGATAGATGACGCCCACGAGGTAGGCGACGACGATAAACCAGTCAACAGGGGCCAGGCGGTGCATAAATGAGGATTCCGGGGCTCATTTCTGAAGTATGAACAGACCCTTTGCCAGCAGAAACTGGCGAACCGGGAAGGCGGTTGGAAAGCGCTCGCTCACCGCGACAGCGCGACCACGTAACGTTGCAGTCGATCGCGCTCCTCGACCCTGGAGAGATCCACATAGATTTGATGCAGATTGGAGCAAATGCGCAGCAGCGTCTGCCTCGGCGTAATCGGTGCCAGCAGCTTTTCATGATACTGGCGACCGCTTTGCTTCAGATATCTCACACAGGCCTTCTTCGTCAAAAGGCGCCCTTCATGAAATGAATCGATATAAATCTCCTCACGCAAGGTCTGGAATCGACAGAGGAAGTTTCCCGGCATGCCGATGCCCGTGACGGACAGCGTCAATCGCTGACAAACAAAGAGATAGATCAGCCCCAGGCAAATATCCCCGCCCTTTCGGCGATTGACCACCTCGCTCAAATAGAAATTGGCCGGGTCGTAATGGTTCTTCCCATCGCCGCTAAATCCCTCCCGCGTATAGATCAGCGCATTAATGTCCGCCAACATGCCTTCCGGTTCGGCTCCAAAATTCATGATCCCCTTCAGCTCCCAGACAAAGGTGTCGAGCAAAGCCTTGTAACCGTCGATGTTGATCTCGGGATACTGCGTTTTAGAGAGCAGCCAGCAGCCATTCTCCAGATCGAGATCCTCGCCATGTTTGAGACAGAACGCCAGGAAGTCGATGTCCGCGGTCTGCTGATCGAAGTGCCGCACAATCTCCTGCGTGCGGCGGCGCAGGGTTGGATTGGGGCTGAGGGAAAAAGATCGCATCCACTCGCCGGCATCCCGGCCATGGGCAACGATTTGCCCTCGAACCAGACGGTAGATCTCGGAATCGTCGTCGGTCAGCAACTCGACCAACGCCGCCTTTTGGCTGTGCGATAACGGCGCGGGATTTTTCTCTGGGGCCAAGGATTTCATGGCAACCTTCAAGCGGCAGTGTGGCAAGACGACACCGGCAATTCAATACGCAAACGGACTATTTTCCCGACGCTCGCCCGCTCGCGCCCATTCACCAAACGCCAGGAAAAAACCGCCATTTCACCTTTTCCCGATACGCCCGATACTCCTCGAATCGCGACAGAAATCGCTCCTCCGTCATTGCCCGCGTCACGTAGATCGCAACCCAGCCCAAAAAACAAAGCATATTGGGCCAGAAAGCGAAAAAGGGCAGCCATTCAAAGAGCCATCCAAGCAGCTTAGAGCTGTATTGGGGATGCCTGACGGCCCGAAATAGACCCCAGGTCGTCGTGCCGCGGTAGGTGAGATTCGAATATCGCAAACCCAGATTGATTGCGCTGAAGCCGTAAAGAACAAAAAAGGACAGCCCCAACACCGCACAGACATAGGCGGGCCACGAGGTCATTGAAAACAACAGGTCATCCACCCGAGTCTGCCGCTCGAGCAGGCTGGTCGTGATCAGCAACATCGGCGGGTAGCAGACCAGACAGGAGAGCCAGCCCAGCCAGTTGGTCTCAACCGCTCGAATCCGCGATCCGTGACGCTTCGCTTCCACTGAATAGGCGGCCGTCGCCACGAGTCCGTCAACCAGATATACCAGCAGCGGACCCGCCGCCAGACACAATCCGAAAAGCGGCGGAAACGTTTCCAGCGCGGCGACGTTTCGCCAAATGTTGCGGATATTCTCGAACGAGTTGATGCAAGAGCCGACCGCTAAGGGCAGGAAGTGAATCTTGACCAGCAACAAAAGCCAGCGGTGTCGCGTCATCGAATGCTTCCAATAGCTGCCGCTCGCCGGACGCCGACACCGCCCGGGCCCTCGACGAAGGAGAAATGCAAAGGTCAGAAAATTGGGCCAGGCCCGAAGTCCCGGGCCGCCCGGCTTCGCCCGCCAGACCGAGATCCAGCCAAGCAGCGCGTAAAGAACCAACGCCGCGGGCGCCCAGAAAAACCAGTCCTCATACATCTTGAGCACGGTTTCAATCTCGCCGAGGAAACGAGATTCCGTCGCACGCAACGACACAGCGAGCCTTTGCAGAAGGCTCGCGCCCGCCAGGCTGCCCAGATAGATGATCGCCCACACTGCGACCTGCATCAGATGCACCCACAGCCAGGCCGCGCGCACGCGCCGAGAATTATCGGCGCGCCCCCTTGAAGGGCTTTCAACTGCATTGCTCATGGTCGGAAATCCGGGATCGAGACTGGACAAGCCTTCCTCAGGATAAAAGCCAATTACGGCTCCCACTCCGAATCCGGGCGACTGATTACCACTTGCCCAGCATCGAAAAAGCCTTTGCGCCCGCCCACAATGCTGTTACAAATCGCCCCGATTTGGCCGAGAAGTTGGCGTTTATTCCCGGTGAAATGGTTCGAGCCGAACACATGAATTTTTCAACTCATTGTCGACGAGCGTCCAAACGCGAAAACCGCAACGTCGATCTTCCTCTCGCCTGGCATTTCATCCGCCACTTCGTGCGCAATCCCGCCAGCGTCGGAGCCATCGCCCCCAGTTCGCCGCGTCTTGCGCGCGCCATGCTCCGCGACCTCGCCCTCGACGAAGGCGATAATATCCTCGAGCTCGGTCCCGGCACAGGTTCCTTCACCCGCGAGATCAAGCGATGCCTTCCTGAATCCGCGTCCTACCTTGGCATCGAATGCGAATCCAAATTCGTCGAACTGCTCGACCGCAAGTTTCCCGACATGAATTTCGTTATGGGCCGCGCGGAGAATGCCTTCGAGCTTTGCCAGGATGCCGGCTGCTCCACTCCGCGCGCGATCATTTCCGGCCTGCCCTTCGCCAGCCTGTGCGATCTGACTCGCTCGGCGATCGTCGAATCCATCAAGCGCCTGATGGGGCCCGGCGCGGTATTTCGAACATTTCAATACGCCCACGCCTACAATCTCCCCGGGTCCGCGCAATTTCGTGAATCGATGCAGGCCGCATTCGGAGAACACAATCGCCGCGAGCTGGTCGTGATGAACCTTCCGCCCGCGTTCGTGCTCACCTGGTCGAAGTAACCTCCGCCCACCGCCCGCCCTCCCTCGTCCGCTCGTTTCCTGAATCCTTTTCGAGACGAGAATCAAAATGGAATCCCAGAAGCCACCGACCAAGCCCTCCTCCAAATCGCTCCTGTTTGTGATTCTGGGACTGCCGGTGCTGGCAGCCATCGCCGTCATCGGATTCGGCGTCTACAGCCAATGGGATGAGATCACGCCGCGCTGGAAGGACAAGCGAGCGCCGACCGCAGAATTGCCCGCCAATTCGTCCTCGCCGACAAATCAGCCGGCGGCCAATCCGGCCCCGGAATGACGAAGTTCGTCGCCGGCGCGCCCACGGACTACAGCCGATTCAGCACATCGATCAGCCGGCGCAGTCTCGCATAGCTCTTCTGGTCGAAGCCAAACGCCAACCGTGGCAAGTCCAGCTCGTCCCCGTCCGCAACCTCCTCGGGCGTCGGCTGGATCACCCTGAACTTCGCGCCCTTGACGATATCCTCGAAATCCTCGTTCAACGCCAGCACCGCCGATCGCGAAGGCCGGTTCTGTAGCCGAATCACCAGGCGGTTCTTCACCCAACGACAGGAATGATAGTTCCGATAGAAACCCGTTATCTGTTTCACCGCCGCGCCCGCGTCGTCCGTCATCTGATAGAGATTGAGATCTTCCCGCGATATCAGCTTGTTGCGCAGAAGGTGGTCCTTCACGTAACGATCCCAGGTTTTCCAATAAGTGCCGCCGGGCCGATCGACGAGCACAAGCGGCAATGGCTGGCACTTCCCGGTCTGCAACAACGTCAGCGTTTCGAAGGCTTCATCCATCGTCCCAAAGCCGCCCGGAAACAACGCCACCGCGTGGCATTGGCGAACAAACATCAGCTTCCGCGTGAAGAAATACTTGAAATTAATAAGCTTCTCGTCCTCCTGAATCACCGGATTCGCGCCCTGCTCCCAAGGCAGAGATATGTTGACGCCCCAGCTCATATCCTTGCCCGCGCCTTCATGCCCCGCATGCATGATGCCCGGCCCCGCTCCCGTGATCACCATGTACCCCGCTTCCGCCATTCGACTCGAAAAATCCACGCACTGCTGATACTCCACCTGCTCCGGCTGAGTGCGAGCCGAGCCAAACACAGTCACCTTTCGCCGGCCCGCATACGGCTCGAACGTCTTGAACGCATAACCCAGCTCGTCGATCGCCGACTCAATCACGCGCACGTCGCCCCGATGCTCCACATCGCTCAACAATTTCAAGGCATGCTCGACGATATTCTCCACGAGATCCGCGTTGTGGTCGCCCGGCTGCCGCCGAATGAGGTCTTTGATCGCCGCCCGGGTTGCCGACCGCGACATTGTCCTTGGTTTCTGAGCCATGGGTGAAATCTACGCGACCATCGCCGAATGACAATCGCCGAGAGAGGCCGGGCATCATTCGCACTGGTGGCGCGGCATTTTCGAATGAAATGGGACACCGAGGACGGCGTTCGTCTCCCCAGTTGAGAGGGACGCCGTCCTCGGTGTCCCATTCTTCAGGAATCTGAGGCGCCCCCCGAACCGTGACCCCAAATGAACCGCTTGATCAGGGGACGGGGGACTGATAGCTTGCGCCTCTTTTGAATTGAAAATTCAGCGATGGAATACAAACAAACATTGAATCTGCCCAAGACCGGCTTCCCGATGAAAGCCGGTCTGGTCGCCCGCGAACCCGAACGCCTGCAACGCTGGCGGGACGCCGGAATCTACGACAAAATCCAGGCTCGGCGAGCCGGCGCGGAAAGTAAATTCATTCTCCATGACGGGCCTCCCTTCGCCAACGGCGACGTCCATGTGGGAACCGCGCTGAACAAGATTCTCAAGGACATCATCGTCAAGTACAAGACCCTCCGGGGTTTCGACACGCCCTACGTTCCCGGTTGGGACTGTCACGGCCTGCCAATCGAATTCAAGGTGGTTCAGGAACTGCGCAAGAAAGGCGCCACCGACGCCGACGCCGCCACCATCCGCACCGCCTGCGAGGAATACGCCCGCAAATTCATCGACATCCAGCGCGAGCAGTTCAAACGCCTGGGCGTCTTCGGCGATTGGGACAATCCCTACCTGACCCTCCACAAGGAGTACGAAGCCGACGAGTTGCGCCTGTTCGCCGATATCGTCGAGAAGGATTTTGTCTATCGCGGCAAGAAACCCGTCTATTGGAGCATCCCCTGCCACACCGCGCTGGCCGAGGCCGAGGTGGAATATCAGGACCACGTCAGCCAGAGCGTCTTCGTCAAGTTCCCGGTTGTCGGCGAGCAGAACATGAGTCTTCTGATCTGGACGACGACGCCCTGGACCCTGCCAGCCAATCTGGCCGTCGCCTACAATTCGACCTTTGACTACACCATGGTCCTGGCCGAGGGCGAGGTCTACATCGTCTCGGTCATGCTGCTCGACAAGGTCGCCGACATCTGCGGCTGGGGCGGCTTCGAAATCATGCGAACCGTCCACCCGGAAGAGTTCGCCGAATTCGAATACTGCCATCCCTTTTGCGATCGAACCGGCAAGCTGTTTCCCGGCGACTCTTTCGTGACCAACGACACCGGCACAGGCTTCGTTCACATTGCCCCCGGCCACGGCGCGGACGACTACCACCTCGGCCTCGCCAACGGCCTGCCGATCTACTCTCCGGTCGACGACAACGGGCGCCTCGCCCACACCGCCGACCTGCCGGTCGAACAGCAAATGCCCGCCGAGTTGGTCGGCAAGGCGATCCTCGAGAAAAAGGGCAAAAGCGAAGCCAACGAAGCCGTCATCGAAACGCTGCGCACGAAAGACGCCCTCGTTCACCAGGAAGATTATCCGCATTCCTACCCCCACTGCTGGCGCAGCAAAACCCCGGTCATCTTCCGCGCCATGGACCAATGGTTCATTCGCATCGATCACGACAAATTCCGCGACCGCGCGATCGAAACCATCAAGCAGGTCAAATGGGTGCCCGACTGGGGCGTCAACCGCATCGAGAGCGCGGTCAAATCGCGCCCCGACTGGTGCATCTCTCGCCAGCGCGCCTGGGGCGTGCCCATCCCCGCATTCTACGACGAACAAAACGAACCCGTTCTCGATGCCCGGGTCGTGCGCAAGACCGCCGACCTCGTCGAAAAGCACGGCTCCAATGTCTGGTTCGAAAGGTCCGCTGAAGAACTCTGGGCCGAGGTCAAGCCCGACGACTGGACCGGCCCGGATCCCGTCAAAAAGGCCACCGACACACTCGATGTCTGGATCGATTCCGGTTCCTCCTCGCGCGCAGTCCTGATGAAACGCGAAGAATTGCAACACGCCTCCGGAGAAAATCCCTGGCAGGCCGACGTCTATCTCGAAGGCAGCGACCAACACCGCGGCTGGTTTCAATCCTCCCTGTTGCTTTCGCTCATGGGCAACGACGCCCCGCCCTACAAGACCGTCCTTACCCACGGCTTCATGGTCGACGAGGACAAGTTGAAAATCTCCAAGAGCAAGCAGGCCCAGGGAGGCTCCTACGAGAAACCGCAGACCGCGGATCGCTACATCAAGGAACGCGGCGCCGACATCATCCGGCTCTGGGTCGCCTCCCAAGACTACCGCAGCGACATCATGGTGAGCGAAGCCCGCATCAACACTGTGGGCGAGACCTACCGCCTGATTCGCAATTCCCTACGTTACCAACTTTCCAATCTCTACGATTTCGACCCCGCCGAACATTCCATCGGCGCGCTGCAGATGACCGGCCTCGACCGCTGGATGCTCGCGGCGTTTTCGCAATTGCAGAAAGACGTAGCCGCCGCCTACGACGCCTACGAATTTCACGTCGTCTACCAGAGGATCAGTCAGTTCGCCTCCGTCGAGCTCTCCTCGATCTATCACGACGTGATCAAGGACCGGCTCTACACCGACCCCGCGAATTCACATCGGCGTCGATCCAGCCAGACCGCGCTACACCAACTGGCCAGCAATCTTTGCCACATGCTGGCCCCGATTCTCGTCTTCACCGCCGACGAGGCATGGGGATTCCTGCCCGGCGTCGAGGAAGGCGATTGCGTTCACGCCACCGATTGGGAGTCCTTCCCCTTCGCGCTTTCCAAAGACGAGAAAGCCGCCTGGGATCAGCTCTTCGCCCTGCGCGAGCTTGCGCTTCCGCCCCTCGAGGCCCTGCGACAGGCCAAGACCATCGGCAAGGGGCTCGACGCCAAGATCACCCTCAGCGGAAAAGTCGAGGCGCTTCAGGCGGCCAAAGCCCAGACCGAAGACCTTCGCGAACTCCTCAATGTCTCTTGTGTGGAATTCAATGAGACCGACGCAGACGAAATCACCGCCGAGGCCTCCCGCGCCGACGGAGAAAAATGCGAGCGTTGCTGGCGCCTCGAGCCGACCGTTGGGACCAACGAATCCCACGCGGGCCTCTGCGGCCGTTGCGTCGAAGCGGTGGAAAGCTGGGTGGCCAGCAACCCCGAGGCCGAATAGGCACGGTGGGATCACGACACCAACTCCGCTGCTCGATCTAAAACTCAAAAAACGGATACGCGCCGTCGAAGCCTTTAAGCCCGTAGTCGCCGAGCTTCGTGGTCTTCCGCTTCAGCGCCAGCAACCGCATCGCCGATTCACTCATCAGTCGGGGCTTCTCCAATTCGCCAGCCAGTTTCTCGATCCGAAAGGCGAAGTGCACTTCGATGCCCGAAAGACAGCCTTCCAACCCCGACGCGCCGCCATGCAACGCCGGGCCGTGATGAAGCACGCACCGAAACTCAGGGTCCGCCCGATCCTGCAATTCACGGAACGCATCGAGAAACCCGTTCACTTTCAGGGCCGAGTCAGGCGGCTCCTGCCAATAGGCGAAAAAACCGTCACCCAGGAGCGTGTTGATGCTGCCTCCGTGTTCCGTAATCAACGCCCGGCATTCATCGATCCACGCCCGGGTCATGGCGCGACTCTCCCCCGGAGGCAATTTCTGCAATAGCCCCGTCGAATTCGTGATGTCGGCCAGCAACATCCAGCAGTTGATGCCGCGAATGTGATCGCGCGTCTTGGAAAAGACACTACTCCCCGTGTCGTCGTCTGCGGGTTCGAGATCGAAAAAGGTGTAGACGGTGGAGCCGATCGAAATCAGATCCCCGTGAGACAGCGCCGTCGGCTGAGTGATTCGGCGGGCGTTGACGAAGGTTCCGTTTCGACTCCCGTAGTCCGCGATCCAATGTTTTCCGTTCACTTCCGCGTGGATCACCGCGTGACGACGGCTGACCCGCTCATCGTTCACGGCCAGGCCATTGTTGGGCGTTCGACCGATCGAAAGGCTCTCGCCAATTTCAATCGTCTCGCCGTCCGAGGCCTTCAAGCAAATCTGTCTTTCGGGTGCGTGCTCCATTCAGCGACTCGAAATAGCCCGAACCGCGCAAATTGAAAACTCCATTCTTTGCCCAATCTTAATATTCCCCAATCACCCCCAAACATTTCCTTAACAGACCTGAGCCAGTTGCCATACCAAGGGAGCCGCCGGAGAAAGTTGCCTCACCTGCCACAACTACCACGTTGGCAAGTTTGAAGACCCCTGGCTCAAGGGCGCCCAATTCAAATCCATGCCCTCCATCCCCTCGGCGGAAAACAAGGCCGCTGCGAAGCCCGAGACAAACTGACCCCGAGTCTGGACCAAACGCTCCCCCTACCGAAAAGCGGCAGAGGACAGCCGCACTCCAAAACCTGTCGGAGGGCCAACGAACTTAGGATAGCGCGATAGCGTCATGGACTGCGGCTGTCCTACGCCGCTTTCGGCTTCGGCCGCCCTTCCCTCCAAACCCCCACCTTCAGCATTGAGCCCCCGGACCGATTTGCCATACTCCCGCCCATGACAAAGGCATCGATTCGTTTCTTCACCCTGCTTTTCACCCTGGCGTCGCTTACTCTCTCCGCCTCGGCCGCCGATTCCCGACCCAACATCCTTTTCGTCTTCACTGACGACCACGCCTCCCACGCGATCAGCGCCTACGGCTCCAAACTAAACCAAACGCCCAATATCGATCGGCTCGCCAAGGAAGGCATGATTTTCCGCAACTGCTTTGTCGGAAACTCCATTTGCGCCCCCAGCCGCGCGACCATTCTCACCGGCAAGCACACCCACCAGAACGGCCAGATCGACAACCGCGTCACCTTCGACGGCTCGCAGCAAACTTTCCCAAAACTGCTGCGCAACGTCGGCTACCAGACCGCCATCGTCGGCAAGTGGCATTTGAAGAGCGAACCGACCGGCTTCGATTTCTGGAAAGTTCTCGTCGGCCAGGGCCCCTACTACAACCCGCCCCTGCGGACGCCCGAAGGCGTCGTCAACTACACCGGCTACACCACCGACATCCTCACCGATATCACGCTCGACTGGCTCCAGGAAAAGCGCGATCCCAGCAAGCCCTTCATGCTGATGTACCAGCACAAGGCCCCGCATCGCGAATGGGCGCCCGGGCCCGATCATCTCCACACCTACGACGATGTCACCATGCCCGAGCCGCACACGCTCTTCGACGACTACAAGGGCCGCACCACCGCCGCTGGGAAGCAGGAGATGACGATCTCCGAGCACATGAACGACCGCGACCTAAAGCTCGTCCCGCCCGGCAATCTCACGCCCGAACAGCTCTCCACCTGGCTCGCCGCCTACGAGCCCAAGAACGACGCCTTCCGCGCCGCCAATCTCCAGGGAGCGGACCTCGTTCGCTGGAAATACCAACGCTACATCAAGGACTACCTCCGCAGCATCGCCTCCGTTGACGACAATCTTGGCCGCGTCCTCGACTACCTCGACAAGGCCGGCCTCGCGAAGAATACCGTCGTGATCTACAACTCGGATCAGGGCTTCTACCTCGGCGACAAAGGCTGGTTCGACAAACGCTGGATGTATGAAGAATCCTTCCGCGCCCCGCTGCTCGTCCGCTGGCCCGGCATGGTCGATCCCGGGGCTGAAAACAAGGACCTCGTCCAGAACATCGACTTTACCTCCACCTTCCTCGAGATCGCCGGCGCGCGCGTCCCCGACGACCTCCAGGGCCGCAGCCTTGTCCCGCTGCTCAAAGGCTCGAAGCCGACCAACTGGCGCAAGTCGCTCTACTACCACTACTACGAATACCCCGCCGTCCACATGGTCCAGCGGCACTACGGCGTGCGCACCGGCCGCTACAAACTCATCCACTACTACCCCATCGGCGAATGGGAAATGTTCGACCTGCTGAAGGATCCCTTCGAAATGAAGAACCTCTACAAAGCTCCGGATTATCAGGACGAGATCGCCGAGCTGAAAACCGAACTCACCCGCCTGCGCAAAGAATACAAGGTCGAGGAATTCAAAGAGCCGCCCCTGCCGCCCGATCCTCAAAAAGCCAAGCTCGAACGCGTCGTCCACCTCACCTTCAACGGGCCCTCCAAGCCAGCGGACAAAATCTGGTTTGGCCGCAAAGGCAGGACGCGCGAATTCGACGGCAAGCAAAAGCAGACTCACACGCGAGCCACCAGCCCCGACCCCGCCTACAAACCCTTCGTCGCAGGCGCCTGGGTGAATCCCGCCGCGGACTCCGGCGTCATCCTCGCCCAGGGCGGAGCCGGCGCCGGCTATTCGCTCTACCTCGCGCACGGCATCCCCCACATCGGCATCCGCTCCAACGGCCGCCTCTACGAAGCCAAAGGCGCTGGAAAAGTAAGACCCGGCGAATGGACGCACCTCGCCGGACGCCTGAACAAACAAGGACAACTCCAGCTTCTCGTCAACGGCCGTCCGTCAGGCGCGTCGGTAAAAGCAAAATTCCTCACCGGCAAACCCAATGACCCCTTCTCCCTTGCCGCCGACACCGGCTCCCCGGTAAACAATTACCCCGCCGGAAACGAATACAAAGGCCTCCTCGAAGACATAAGAATCTACTGGGGTGAACTCGGCGAAGGAGCCCTCCGCGCCTGGGCGGATTGACTGAGACGGACGCCGTCCTCGGTGTCCCATTCCAAACCCAACCTGAGACGGACGCCGTCCTCGGTGTCCCTTATTAATTCTTGAAATCTCGAATAACGGAATCATCCTCGCCCCATGAGAGGCCCCGCCCCGTCATCGCGCGATCCCGGCCGCAGGTCGCCCGCGCAAGACATCCTCGTATCACTCCATCAACCGACGATCGTATTCCTCACCGTCTGCACAAAGCGCCGAGAACCCTGGCTGGCAACCACCCCCGTCCACAACGCTCTCGTCGACGTCTGGAAAAGAGCGGAGGCCTGGCGGGTCGGTTATTACCTCCTGATGCCGGACCACCTGCATCTCTTTTGCGCACCCCATGATTTGAATTTCAAGTTGGAAACATGGGTCGCCTACTGGAAACGCCAATTCAGTTGCCTCCATCTGCCAGTAACCGGCCAGTGGCTTCGCAAGAGCTGGCCAACCCGACTAAAGCGCTCGGAAAGTTATTCCGAGAAATGGACCTATGTCCGCGAGAATCCAGTTCGCAAAGGATTAGTTAAAAATCCAGACGACTGGCCCTACCAAGGCATGATCAACGAATTGCGCTGGTGAGAAGGATGGGACACCGAGGACGGCGTCCCTCTCACCGTCGAAGGCAATGCCCAGCTAGTATTCCAATCTCCCCGTGAGACGAACGCCGTCCTCGGTGTCCCATTCCAAACCCAACCTGAGACGGACGCCGTCCTCGGTGTCCCAAGTCTGTTTTCCCATTGCCCGCCAAACGCAATCCCCCCAAACTCCCCCCCCCATGAAACGCATCTCCGCATTCCTTCCATTCCTCGCCCTGGCGGCGCTCATCACCGCTCCCTTCGCCGCCT
>JBLHKZ010000006.1:0-51121 GCA_047618185.1 Limisphaerales bacterium | reverse complement strand
ATGAAATCTCACCCGCCCACAACATCCATAAGGGCATGCCGCCCGCGATCGTGTTTTTCGGATCGAAAGACAGTCTCGTTTCGGTCGAAACCGCGAAGAGATTTCAATCGAAGATGCGCGAGGTCGGAAGCAAGAGTGTGCTGAAGGTCACCGAAGGCGCCGGCCACGGCTATTTCAACTACGGCCGCGCTGGCAGCAAGGCCTTCATCGAGACCGTCACTGAGATGGACGAGTTCTTCGCCGAGCTTGGCTGGCTCAAAGGGAAGCCGAATGTGAAAGATTTCGTCGAGGCAAGATAGAGCAGTCTCCCATGGGAAATCTCAGCCGGCGACGTAGATTTCAAAGCCACCCCACGGAAAAAGCGGCAGAGGACAGCCGCAGTCCAAGACCTGTCGGACCGGGGATGAGCATTGGATAACGCGATAGCGTCTTGGAGTGCGGCCGTCCTCTGCCGCTTTGAATTGACGCGAGGCGCGACACTTTTTCATGGGCGGCAAACTCGTCGCGCGAGAATAGCAAACGTCATTTTTCGAAAATCAGAAGCGACGGGCATTTCCGATCGCCTCAGGCACGACCGGAGCTTCGCCCCACCCGCTTCGCAATCTTGGAGACGGCTTCCGTCTTTCTTTCTATGAAGTGACCCACCTGTTCCAGGATAAGGACTTTGCCGCGGTTTCCGAAATCGCCTGAACGTTTCGAATAGAAAGACAAGGGCGACGACCCACTGGCATCTGGTGATGAAGTCGATCCACAAACCCAGATAGTTCCAAAACTCACGATAGAAGAAATAGTCCGCGGCGCAGGTCACAAGGCAGAAAACGAAAGAAACGCCGACCGCCCAAAACGCCAACCGTTCCTCGCGAATCAGAACGACAGCGGCGACAAGGAACACGTAGGGCGTCAGAAGCAGCGGGAAAGCGTCTAGAGGCGCCACCGATGGACGGTTAACAAACATGGAAACTCCCAATCGACCGCACGCGAGAATCATGCAAACCCAGGCAACGCGTTTCAGCTTCCGTGTCATGATTTCGAGCGGACTATTCTTCGCGTCTCACAATCTCCCCCAGCGCAGCGATGCATCGTTCATTCTGCGCCGGCGTTCCGACCGAGATTCGCAGCCACTCCGGCAGGCCGTAACCCGCGACCGGCCGCGTAATGACGCCGCGTTTTTGCAGTTCGGCAAACACGCTACCGACATCGCCGACCCGCGCGAGAATGAAGTTGCCACTTGAAGGAACGTATTTGATTCCCAGCTTGCGCAGCGCGACGCGAAAATACTCCAGCCCGGCGGCGTTGACCGCGCGGGTTCGCCCCAGATGTTCGTCGTCATCCAATGCCGCCGCCGCGCCCGCCTGCGCGAGCGAATTGACGTTGAACGGTTCACGCACCTTCTCTAGCGCCGCGATGAATTCCGGATGTCCCACGCCGTAGCCAATCCGCAGTCCGGCCAGCCCGTAAATCTTTGAAAACGTGCGCGTGACGAAAAGATTCGGCCGGTCGCCATTGCGGATCAACCCCATCACTTCGACCGGGTCGTCCAGGTACTCAACGTAGGCCTCGTCCAGCACGAGCAGCACGTGCTCCGGCAATCCGCTGATCAGCGCGACAACATCCTCGCGAGACGCCAACGTGCCGGTGGGATTGTTGGGATTCGCCACAAAAACAATGCGCGTGCGATCCGTGACCGCATTCAACATCCCCAGCAGGTCATGCCCGTAATCCTTCGCCGGAACGGACACAACATCCGCGCCGAACAAGCGCCCGACGATGGGATAGACGACGAAACAATACTGCGAGATGACGATCTCATCTCCCGGCTGCAACAGCGCGTGCCCAAGCAATTCGAGAACTTCATTGGAGCCATTGCCGAAGATGAGATTCTCCGGCTCGACAACCAGTTTCCGGGCCAGTTTTCCCCGCAGGTAATGGCAATTGCCGTCGGGATAAAGATGCATATTCCCAGCCGCCTCCCGCACCGCCTCCATCGCCATCGGGGAAGGGCCAAGCGGATTCTCGTTCGAAGCGAGCTTGTCGATGCTGCCGAAGGGGAGGCCCAATTCGCGCGCGACTTCTTCGATCGGGCGGCCAGGTTGGTAAACGGGAAGAACGTCGAGCGCGGGATTCAGTTTTAGCGGCAAGGGCATGTTTGCAATTCAGCTGTTGGGTTTAACTCTCGGGGCGTTTTTCTGTGAAATGAAATGACGCAAGGCGCGGTGCAATAAGGGTCGCGGATCAATCAATGGAGCTGACGATCTCGATGCGTTCCCAATCCTGCCGCAAAGGATGATCGCTGACATATTGTATCAAGACACCTTTGCGCAAATCCGCATTCCTGGCGGCGCGCAAAAAACTTTCAACCCCGGTGACGCGATGACCGTCAATCTTGGTGACGATGTCGCCCGGGCCGAGGAACTCCGGATCCAGGCCTTTTTGAAGCGCCGTGATCACGACTCCGGTCTCCAGCGGGAGCCGGTAGCTTCGCGCCAGTTGCTCGGTCATGTCCATGATGGACAAACCGCTCTCATTCGCTTCTGCCTGACCTCCCGGCCAACGGCTCCTCGCCCGCCGAAAAATCCGTTCTGGAAATTCGCCTGGCTTCAGTTTTGCGCTCATCGGAATCGGCTTCCTTTCCGCGTTCAGCCGAATGAACTCAAACGTCACGTCCTCTCCAACCGAACGGCCGCGCACCGCCCTCGCCATTTCGTTGCGAGTGTTCACCGGCTTGCTGGCGACCCGGCGGATGATATCGCCGGCGGAAAGCTCCGAAGCGGCGGCAGGTCCCAACGGATCGACCGCAATCACGATCACGCCGTCGCTGACGCCGCCGGTGAAATCGCTCATTTTAGGAAACTCGCCAAAATCGGTCACTTCGAGGCCGATCCACGACCGGACGTAGCGCCCCTTTTCGATCAATTGTTCCGCCACTTTCATCGCGAAATTGCTCGGAATGGCGAACCCGACGCCCGTGCCGATGCCGCGGATGATGGTGTTGATGCCGATGACCTCGCCCTCAATATTGATCAGCGGCCCGCCGCTGTTGCCCGGGTTGATGCTGGCGTCGGTTTGAAAGAAATTCTGATCGATCATCTCGGCCTGACTGAAAATCTCAGATCGGCCCAGCGCGCTGATATGGCCAAAGGTGGCGCTGTAATCCAATTCGAAGGGAGCCCCGATCGCGATCGCGAATTCACCCACGCGAGTCTTCGAGGAATCTCCGATTTTCGCCGTCACCAGCGCCTTGGCTTCAATCTTGACGACTGCGACTTCCGATTGCGGGTCGATCCCTCTGATCGTCGCCGGGTAACGCCGCCCATCCTTGAATCGAACGGTAATCTTGTCGGCTCCCTTGACGACGTGGGTATTGGTGAGGATGTATCCGTCTTCCCGGATGACGATGCCGGAACCGCTCCCCTCTATCGGAGATTGCTCGAGCTGCCGCCGCCACCACTCGCGATAATCCTCCGGGGCTCCGCGTGACTCCCGGACTGGCCGGCCGCGGTCACGACCGGCCGTCGTATGTTCCGACCGATGCTCCACGACCAACACCACGACGGCGGGCGAAGCCTTGTCCACGGCTTCGACGAAGGCCTGATTCAGCAGTCGGGCATGGCGCAGCGCCTCAGAAACATCGGCTGAACGCCCACTCGATTCCGCCGCCAAACCGCCCCCCACCCAGCCCAGCAGGCCGAGCGCGACAAATATCAAATTCCGGGCGAGCTTCATGATTTCGGTTGGATTTCGACGCCGGCTGGACGCGTCTCTACCGTGTGTTTTTAGCGGAAAAATCGCGGTTTGTGAATTCCCAGACTGGCGATTGACTTGCCGAGTTTAGCCCGATAGGTTTTCACATCCAAATTCGCAAGTCAACATGCTCGACGTCATAAAAAAACTCATCGTCCTTCAGGATCGCGACCAGAAGATTTTCAGAACCAAGACGGAACTGGAGTCCATTGAGCCGCAGCGCGTGGCCATGCGCGACAAGATGTCCAAATGCGAAGCCATTCTCGAAAACGCCAAGACTCAGTCCAATCACGTCGAGTCCGCGCGTAAGGATCTGGAGAACGAGGTTTCGGCCAAGAAGGACCAGATCAACAAGTATTCCCAGCAACAGCTCGATACGAAGAAGAACGAGGAATACAAGGCGCTGAACAACCAGATCGAGACCTGCAAGAAGGCGATCGTCGAACTGGAGGACAAGCAGCTGGATTTGATGGAAGAGGCAGAAAATGTCGCGGTGGTCGTCGCGAACGCCAAGAAGGAAGCCGCTGAAATCCAGGACAACATCGACGCTCAGATCGGCAAGATGGACGATCGCGAGAAAGAGCTTCAGACCGAGGTGGATGAACTGAAATCCGATCGCGGCGATCTGGCCGAAGCAGTGGACCGCCCGGCTTTGCGACTTTACGAGCGGCTGCTCAAGGTCAAACCCGACCCTGTAGTCGGCGTCACCACCGAGAACATTTGCGGCGGCTGCCACATGCTGATGCCGGTGCAAGTCGTGGTTTCCACACGCCAGGATCAGGACCTCATCAATTGCCCCAACTGCGGCCGCATCCTCTTCTTCACTGAAGAGGCCGACTACGTCGAAACGGCCTGAGCCCCACGGCTCTTGTCGTCTTCCTACTTCTACGCTACCTTCCCCGCGCCTGATTCCGGATGGGTGGAGAATCGCTCTCGTGCGCCTCGGCGATGCGAGGGAGGAAAGTCCGAACACCACAGGGCACGATGCCGCGTAACCCGGGTTTTGACCCGGGATACACGCGGGAGAAGACGCCGCGAGGCGTCCCGACGGATAGCGCCGCAGAAAATATACCGCCCGGCTTCGGCCGGGTAAGGGTGAAATGGTGGGGTAAGAGCCCACCGCCTCGAGAGTAATCAAGAGGGCACGGCAAGCCCCATCGGGTGCAAGACCAAATAGGAAACTAAGGAGCTGCCCGCTCCGCGTTCCGTTCGCGGAACAGAGTTTCGGGTAGGGTCGCTAAGACAAATGATTCTCTCCTCCGTTCGCGGAGCAGACAGGATTCGGCTTATAGCCCGTCCGGGATCAGGCATTTTCAATCTTCGTGAGCCAGTTCGACCACCGCGAATGACATGGGACGCCGGGGGCGGCGTCCCTCTCAGCGTCTGAGACGGACCCCGTCCTCGGTGTCCCAGGCTTCAACAATTGAACGCTCGCCGGACAATCGGCCAATCGCGGTTGAACAATTCCTCTTTTCCCAGCGTCTTTGGTCCTCTAACTTGCCCGGCTTTGAATCTGCTAACCGACAAAGGCTACTTTCTGATCGCCGTGCTCATCTACGGCGTCAGTGTCGTGTACTCAGTCCGACTTTGGCGCAAGGGCTTTAGGCGGAACGACTGGGTGATTTACGGACTGTATTGGCTGGCTTTCCTGTTTCACACCGGCGCCATGCTTACGCGGGGTTATTCCCTCTCCCGCTGCCCGATCCAAAACCTCGCCGAAGCGATCGCCTTCATCGCCTGGACCATTGTCGCCAGCTACCTTGCCATTGGGTTGTCCGCGCGTTTTCGTTTCCTGGGCGCCTTCGCTTCGCCGGTGATCTTCGCAATCGTCTTGTTAGCTCTGCTGCCTGGCTTCGACAAGCCGCCGACCGATGGAGCCGCGAGCGACGTCAAGTGGGCGAGCCTCCACGGAGCTCTCATACTGCTCGGCTACGGAGCCTTCGGTCTCAGCGCTGTCGCCGGGCTCATGTACCTCACCCAGGACCACGACCTGAGAATCAACAAGATGCGCGCGATCCAGGCGATCATGCCCCCGGTTCAAATGTTGGAGAAGGTCATCCAGCGCATGCTCGAGGTCGGATTCGTGCTTTGGACCGCCGGCCTGCTCCTGGTCCCGGCGATGTTGAGTCAGAACTCCACCCTGAATCTCAAGGGCGATCCGAAAGTGATTTGGTCGTTCTTCGTCTGGCTCGGCTATCTCGCGCTGATGTTCGTCCATTGGAAGTTTTCTCCGGGCGGCCGGCGCTTTGCAATCTCCTCAGTGGCTTGTTTCGCCTTCGTCATGTTGACCTTTTGGGGCGTCAACCTACTTTCGCCGGTTCACAATCCCTGATCCATGCCGATCATCGCCACAGGTCTCAGCCACCATTCCGCTCCGGTCGAACTGCGGGAGAGATTTGCCTTTTCCGAAACGCGGCTCGTGGAATCCATGGATCAACTGCTCAAATCCGGCGTCGCCAAGGAAGCCGTCATCTTGTCCACCTGCAATCGAGTCGAAATCTACGCCTATACCGACGATCCCAATGGAGCCGCCGGCATCCGTGATTTTTTCCTCGAACACGGTTCTCACGATCAGGCCATCACCGACGAAATTTACACCCATGCCGAACCGCACAGCGTCGAACACCTTTTCAAGGTCGCCTCAGGTCTGGACTCCATGGTCCTCGGAGAGACCGAAATCCTCGGTCAGATAAAGCAGGCCTACAAACTCGCGTTGGAAGAGAAATTCACGGGCGGCAAGTTGAACAAGGCGTTCCAAACGGCGTTCAATGTCGCCAAGCACATCCGCACCAACACGAATATCCAACGCGGCAATGTGTCCGTGGCGTCCGTCGCGGTGACGCTGGCCGAACAGGTTTTTTCCTCGCTGGCCGATTGCAAGGTCATGGTAATCGGGGCCGGCGACACCAGCGAAAAAACCGCGCGCGCCCTGCTCAGCCGCGGAGCCCACAGCATCCTCGTCTCCAATCGTTCCTACGAACGCGCTCAGGAACTGGCGCAGGAACTCGACGGCGCCGCCATTCACTTTGAAGAATGGGAAAAGGTGTTTGGCGACGTCGACATCGTGATCAGCAGCACTTCCGCGCCGCACTACGTTCTCGATCGCGCCAAACTCGAGCCGTTCATACGACATCGCAAGAACCGCAACCTCCTGCTCATCGACATTGCCGTCCCGCGCGACATCGCGCCCGATGTGGAGTATCTGGACAACGTTTATCTCTACAACGTCGACCACCTGCAATCCACCGCCGACGAATCCCTCGCGCAGCGCAAGGAAGAGATTTCCCGTTGCGAGGAGATCATCAGGAAAAAGGCCAAGGCGCTGATGACGAATCGCCCGCCGAATTCATCGAACCGCGGCGAATTCGCCTACGGCCATGAGTAATCTGCCCGAAGCCCCCGCCGCCATGCCAACTCCGGAAGTCATTCACCTCGCCACCCGAGGCAGCGCCCTCGCCCTCGCGCAGGCCAACCAGATCCTGGCCCAATGCCGCGCGGCTTGCCCCGAATTTCAGTTCGCGATCAAAATCATCAAGACCACTGGCGACAAGAATCTGACGGCGTCACTCGCCAATCCCGGAGCCTTACTGCCCAAAGGACTTTTCACGAAGGAACTCGAAGTCGCCCTGCTCAATGGAGAAGCCGATCTGGCCGTTCACAGCCTGAAGGATCTCCCCACAGAATTGCCCGACGGCCTGAAGCTCGGCGCGACTCCATTGAGGGAGGATCCACGTGACGTGCTCGTATTTCCGACGCACAAAATCGGCGTCTTCGACGGCCCTTTGCCCGAGCTCCCCGAGGGCGCGACCATTGCCACCAGCAGCAATCGCCGGAAGGCGCAACTTCTGCGGCTTCGTCCCGATTTCACCATCGTGGAAATTCGAGGAAACGTCGGAACGCGTCTGCGAAAAGTGAAGGAGCAACCCGAACTGCATGCAACCGTGTTGGCGGCTGCGGGTCTCAAACGGCTGGGTTTCACAATTGAAGAAAACGGCGCGTTGGCTGGAGACGATGTGCCCGAGGGAATCCAAACCCGATTTCTCACGACCGAAGAAATGCTGCCCTGCGTCGGCCAGGCAGCCATCGGCATCGAGACCCGCGAGAACGACCCGCGCATCGACGCGATCTGCGACAAACTCAATCACTCCGAAACGCTGGTCTGCGTCACCGCCGAACGCGCCTTCCTCCGGACGACAGGCGGAGGTTGCTCGACACCCGTGGCCGCGCTGGCCGAGATAAGGGAAGCGACCCTGTCGCTTCGGGCCAACTCCTTCATCGACGATCAATTCCGCGAATTTGCCGGGACGGGAGCGGCCGAAGACGCGGCGAAACTGGGCGCCGATGCAGCCGCCGCATTGAAGTGATTGCCCTGCGGCCCACGACTCTCTAGATTCCCCCGCCTCATGAACGACAAGACAGGCACAGTTTATCTCGTAGGCGCCGGCCCGGGCGACGCCGGACTCTTTACAATGCGCGGCGCCGAGCTGATGGCGCGCGCCGATGTCGTCGTTTATGACGCGCTGGTCAACACCTCCCTCCTCCGGCTCGCGCCCGACGCCGCCGAAATCATCTACGGGGGCAAACGCGCCAAGGCGCACGCCATTCCCCAGGATCAGCTGAATCAATTGCTCATCGACAAGGCTAAAGAAGGCAAAACCGTCGTGCGCCTCAAGGGAGGCGATCCCTACCTTTTCGGCCGCGGCGGCGAGGAGGCCGAAGAATTGAACGACGCCGGCGTGCCCTTCGAAGTCGTCCCCGGAATCTCTTCGATCTACGCCGCGCCCAATTACGCGGGAATTCCGGTCACCCATCGAGATCACTGTTCCGGCTTCACCGTCATCACGGGCCACGAAGATCCCACCAAGGATGAAAGCAGCATCGACTGGGAACAACTCGCGAAATCCTCCGGCACGAAGGTCGTGCTGATGGGCGTCGAGCGAATCGCGCGTATCGCCGAACAGCTCATCGAAAACGGCATGCCCGACAACACACCGGTTGCCATGGTTCGCTGGGGCACCACCGGACGCCAGCGCACGATCGAAGGGACGCTCAGCAACATCGCCGACGTGGTCGCCAAAACGAATTTCAAGGCGCCGGCGGTGACCGTCATCGGCGGCGTCGTTACACTTCGAGATCGATTGAACTGGTCGGAGAAACGTCCTCTATTTGGTCGACGAATCGTCGTCACCCGCACGCGCAAACAAGCTAGTCAGCTTTCCCGACAATTGCTCGAACTCGGCGGCGACGTGCTGGAAATCCCAACCATTCGCATCGAACCTTCCGAAGACCGCCAGACGATCATCGACGCGCTGATGGAATTGAATTCCTACAACTGGCTCGTCTTCACCAGTCCCAATGGCGTCGACAGCTTTTTCGAAATGTTCTTCAAGGCCTTTCCTGATCTTCGGGACATCGGCGGCGTCCGTATCGCGGCCGTGGGCCCCGCGACCGCCGCCAAACTCAAGGCCCTGCATCTCACAGTGGACGTCATGCCGGAAAAGTATCTCGCGTCCGAAGTCGCGAAGGCGATCAACGAGTATGAAAGCGTCGAGAATTTGAAGATCCTGCTCCTGCGGGCCGAAGTGGCCAATCCCGAGTTGCCCGATGAACTCGAAAGCCTGGGAGCCATCGTCGACGATGTCCCCTGTTATCGGACCGTCAAAGAAACAGACGACCGAACCGGAACTGCCGAAGATTTCCAGACGAACGGCGCGAATTGGATCACCTTCACCAGCAGTTCAACCGTCGAGAATTTTCACGCGCGGTTCGACCTCCCCGCGAAAGTTACGCAATTCCCCGATCTGCGGCTTGCCTCCATCGGCCCGGAAACCAGCAAGGCGATCAAGACGCTCGGCCTCAAGCCCGACATCGAAGCTGCCGAGCATACGATCGCCGGATTGGTGTCCGCCCTGGAGTCCGCTCAATAGCGAGTCGGAGCAAATCCGGAATCCGATCGCGACCCGGAAAAGACTTGCCCTGCCCCGGCAATCGAACAGAATCGCGGCTTGTGTTCTTTGGGCGACGCAGCCCAAATCACAATTCTGGCATCGAAACGAAAACCGCAAAAAAACCAGTTTTATGGGAAGAATCTACAACGACATCATCGAAACCATCGGCCGAACGCCCTTGGTCAAACTCAATAGCGTGACCGACGGAGTCGACGCCACCATTCTTCTCAAGTGTGAGTTTTTCAATCCGCTTGGCAGCGTCAAAGATCGCATCGGCATGGCCATGATCGAAGACGGCGAGAAGAAAGGTCTGATCAACAAGGACACCGCAATCGTCGAGCCCACCAGCGGAAACACCGGCATCGCTCTCGCCTTCGTTTGCGCCTCCCGTGGCTACAAGCTGACGCTGACGATGCCGGAAACCATGTCGCTCGAAAGGCGCACCCTGCTGGCTCTACTCGGCGCGAAAGTCGTATTGACGCCCGGCCCCAAGGGTATGAAAGGAGCCATTGCGCGAGCCGAGGAGATCGCAGCCGAATCAGAAAACTCCTGGATTCCCTCCCAGTTTGAAAACGACGCCAATCCGGATATTCACCGACGCACGACCGCCGAAGAAATCTGGGACGACACCGACGGCGGCGTCGACATATTGGTTTCCGGCGTAGGAACTGGCGGCACCATTTCCGGTTGTTACGAAGTGATCAAGCCACGCAAGGCCTCCTTTCAGGCCATCGCCGTGGAACCCGCTGACTCCCCCGTCATTTCTCAGACTCTCGCCGGTGAGGAACTCACTCCCGGTCCGCACAAGATTCAAGGCACAGGCGCCGGCTTCATTCCCGGCAACCTTCACCTCAAGGACGCGGACGGCGCCGCCCAGATCACCGAGTGCATCAAAGTCAGCAATGACGATTCTTTTGCCATGGCTCGGCGAATCGCCAAGGAAGAAGGCATTCTCGTCGGCATTTCCACCGGAGCAAACGTCTGTGCCGCGATAGAAGTCGCGAAACGCCCGGAGAACCAAGGCAAGACCATCGTGACGATCGCCTGTTCGACGGGCGAACGCTACTTGAGCACGCCCCTCGCGGACGAAGCCCGCGCCGCAGTCGGAAGCTGAATGCCGTTCCCGACGCCAATCAACGCCCGCGGTTGTCCACAACCGCGGGCTTATTATTTAGCGGGGTTTTCCAATCCAAAAAAAGGGGTTGCGTTCCACTCGGGTACTGTTTAAAGATCCTCCCGGTTCAAGTCTTATCAATCGTCTTCAGGACTCCACTTCAACACGATTCGAGACGACACATTCCCGAGTTCAACATCCGTTTAACCATTTTGGGGTTTTATATCTATGGCTAAGAGTGGTCACAAAAGAAGAGATAATACTAAGAGCGACAAGATTTTTCCGGAACCCGGCATAGGGTTCCTGGAGATCTCTGAAAAAGGTTTTGGCTTTCTCCGGTCCCTGGAAAATCGCTATCAGCCTACGCCCACCGATATCTTCGTCACACCGGACACCATCAAGCGTAATTATCTGCGCGAAGGATCTGAAATCAAAGGCACGCTTCAGGCTCCGCACCGCGGAAGCAGCCCCCAGCTGCGCGAAGTGCTGGAGGTCAACGGCACCCCTTTCACAGAGTACCTGAAAACGGTTCGCTTCGAAAACCTCACGAGCATTGATCCGATTGAGAAATTCAAGCTCGAAACCACACCCGACATTCTTGAGACGCGCGTCATCGATCTGGTGACGCCGATCGGACGAGGCACGCGCGGAATCATCGTCGCTCCGCCACGCACCGGCAAAACCACCATTCTCAAGCAGATCGCAAATGCCATCACCACGAATCATCCCGATGTAAAGGTGATCGTGTTGCTGATCGACGAACGCCCCGAAGAAGTCACGGACTTTGAGCGCTCGGTCGATGCGGAAGTCATTGCATCCTCAAATGATATGGAGCTGGAAACGCATGTGCGTCTCTCCCGTTTCACCATCGAGAGATGCCGCCGCATGGTCGAGCAGGGCCAGGATGTTTTCGTATTGTTGGACTCCCTCACCCGCGTCGCTCGCGCCTATAACAGTGTGCACGGCGGCAGCGGTCGCACCATGACCGGCGGCGTCGACGCACGAGCTCTGGAGATCCCACGAAAAATGTTCGCTTCCGCCCGCAAGATCGAGGACGGCGGATCGTTGACGATTATCGCCACGGCGCTGGTCGACACCGGCTCGCGCATGGATGAACTCATCTTTCAAGAGTTCAAGGGCACGGGCAACATGGAGCTTATCCTCGATCGCAAACTTTCCGAACGGCGGCTTTATCCCGCCATCGACATCCCCCGTAGCGGCACCCGCAAAGAGGAGAAGCTATTCGATCCCCGCTATATCGAAGCGATCCACAAGCTGCGTCGCACGATGATCGATCTCAATCCGGTCGAAGCGATGGAAACCCTCACGTCCGCGTTGCGCAAGCACCCGATCAACGAGGACTTGTTGGCGAAGATGTCCGCCTGAGCGCCGCTCGCCTCCCATGGCGAAAGGAACCTCATCCACGCCGAAATCCCGTCCTCCGTTGGAGCGCATGATGCGCATCCATCAGGAGCTGCAATCCGGCAAGTTTCCCAACGCCACATCCCTCGCCGGCGAACTCGAATACAGCGCCAAGACCATCCATCGCGATCTGGAATTCATGCGCGACCGCATGGATCTGCCGATCGAATTTGATCACGCCCGCAACGGCTATCATTACGCAGAGGGGGTCGGCTCCTTTCCCACCCTCCAGATTACGGAAGGGGAACTCTTCGCCCTGCTCGTCGCTGAAAAAGCGCTTCAGCAATACCGCGGCACCAACTTCGAAAAACCGCTGGTCAGCGCGTTCAAGAAGATGGCCAGCTCCCTGCCCGACACCATCTCCTTCAATATCGCCGATTGGGAGCAAACGATTTCCTTCCGGACCAGCGCGGAAAGCATTCTGAACCTGGAAATTTTCGATTCGCTCGCGAAGGCGACCGCCAAACGCCGACAACTGGAGCTGACCTACCGCAAGCCCGGACGCAAACAGACCGAGCCTCGAATCGTCGACCCCTACCACCTCGCCAATATCAACGGCGAGTGGTTTCTGTTCGCCTACTGTCACCTGCGCCAGGACCTGCGGACCTTTGTTCCCGCCCGGATTCTTTCAATCGACTCCACCGGCAAAACCTTCACTCGACCGAAGAAATTCTCACTCGAGAAACGGCTTCGCGACAGCTTCGGCGTCCATTCCGGTCAGGAGGAATACGACGTTCTCATCCGATTCACGGACAGCGTCGCCGACTACATTCGCGAAAAACGTTGGCACCCGTCGCAAAAAAATCGCGAACTCAAAGACGGCGGCGTCGAACTGCGAATGAAACTCTCGAGTTTAATTGAAGTGCAGCGCTGGATCCTTGGCTGGGGCGGAAACGCGATTCCCATCAACCCGCCGCAACTCGTTCAGGGCGTTCGGGAATCCGCCGAAAGAACACTCCGGAGTCTCGACTGAGTCGCGCCTCGATTCCCCTCGCCCGCGACGCGACCATCAGGTAAACCTTGGCCCATGATTGCGTTTCGAAAAGCGCTGGCGACACTCGTCCTCTTGACACTGCTGGCCCTTCAGTTCGGCTGCGACAGGACCCGCGCGCCGGACGCCTCCCCCGCAGTAAAATCCCCGCCGACGCCCATCGAGACGGTCGCCGCAAGCGCTCCAACAGAACCGCCTGAGACAACCAACGCCCCGACCGCCGCATCGAAACCCGCAGCCAAAACACCGGAACCGCCGGCCAAACCGGATCGCAAACTCTCGCTCGACGAAATCACGCCCGTACAGGCGGAGCAGGCCATCCGGGAAGCTCTGCAGCTGGCTCTCACCAGCTCGCTTGAGAAACTCGGAGCCGAAGGCGGCTTTCGCGAAGATCCCAACATGCGGCTTTCCATGCCTGACGAATGGGCGCGACTCGATTCCGTCGTCCGCAAAATAAATCATGCGGACATTGCCGACGCCTTTCTCAATTCTCTCAATGGCTCCGCGGAAATTGCCGTCCGGGAATTGTCCCCCCTCGTCGACGATCTGGTCTCGAATCTCCCCATCACGGATCCCAAAAGCGCCCTGACCTCGGCCGCTGACGCGGCAACGCAAACCCTGGCCGCCGGATCGGAGAAGCGACTGCGTTCGGCCGTGGAAGCGACTCTCGACGCCGCCTTCAAGACTGCGGACGTCGAATCACGGAAAAAGGCGTTAATTGAAAAGGCGCGATTCGCGAATCCGTTCACCAGTATCAAGGGCGTGGACGAATTGGATCTGAAACGCCATGTCGCCGATCAGATCGTCGAACGCATTTTCGTGGCGATCGCCCGACAAGAGCACGCCATCCGCCAGGATCCCTCGAAGCTCAAATCCGAAATCGGCCAGAGTATTTTTCGCACGACGCAGTGACGCTCAGACCGTCCTCAGCGTCCAATCCGACACTCAGCGACAAATCACACAATCCCGTTTCATGAATAAGACGTTGAATGCATTCGCGACCACGTGGGCGTTGGTCGGCTGCGCCCTGCTCGCCAGCGGCGCTGAGCCAACCCCGCCATTAACCTGGAGCCAATTGCCCGATATCCCCGACAAGGAAGGCTTCGCCGCGCCCTTCGTGGGGGCAAGTAACGGCGCTTTAATAGTCGCGGGCGGCGCCAACTTCCCTAATGGCTACCCTTGGGAGGGAGGCAAAAAACTCTGGTACGACAGCGTTTTCGTCCTGGAAAAACCGAACGGGAAATGGAAAACGGGACATCGACTCCCCCGGCGGCTGGCCTACGGCGTCTCCATTAACACCGATAAAGGTCTGCTTTGCGTCGGCGGCGGCGATTCAAAAAAGCACCTTACGGACGTCTTCCTGCTGGAGTGGATCGACGGAAAAATCAAGGCAACCGAATACCCAGCCTTGCCTCGCCCGTGCGCATTTGCATCCGGCGCCCGCGTTGGGAACATTGTCTATCTGGCCGGCGGCATTGAGACGCCGACGGCGACACAGGCGATGAACACCTTCTGGGCGTTGAACTTAGGAAAAGTCCAGGAGGGCTGGAAGGAGCTGCCCACCTGGCCCGGCCCCGAGCGAATGCTCGCGGTTGCCGGCTCCGCCAAGCGGTCCTTTTTCCTGATCAGCGGCACGAGCCTGCACCCCGACGCCGCCGGCAAGCCGGAGCGGACCTATTTGCGAGACGGATATCGCTATTCGCCAAAATCCGGTTGGAAAAAGATCTCCGACATTCCCGCGCCCGCCATCGCCTCCCCATCGCCCGCCCCGGTGGTAAATCGATCCAAGTTGTTGGTTCTGTGTGGTGACGACGGTTCCAAAGTCGGATTCGAGCCGCTTTCCAAACATCCTGGATTTCCAAAACGGACCCTCGCCTACGACACAAAAATGGACTCCTGGTCCGATGCCGGCAAGCTGCCCTTCTCCATCGTCACCGTCCCCGTCACCCGCTGGAAAGGCCATTTCGTGATCGCCAACGGAGAGGCCCGGCCCGGCGTGCGATCTCCCAGTGTCTGGTGGGCGGATCCACGCGCCAAACGTAAAAAAGGCTCGAAATAGCGCCGCGTAAGACGCCGGACACCACGCTTTGAATGGCGGCGCCTTCCGTCAGGCGCTCATTCCGAATTCAAGCCTTTGGAGCCTGCGACCTTTCCATCATCCGGCCAAAGCCCATTCGCCGGATCATCAGCGTCAACCTAACTAGCTGAATATACGCAATTTAAGCAATGAATCGGGGGAAACTTGCATAGACGACGGAACCCACCGGAAATTCACAAATTTCCTTGAGAAATCGCCCTCTTTGGCACTACCTTGTCGCTTGATTTCCCGTCTCCCTGTTCGGTCAGGTTTTGACGGGACCGGACTGCAAAAATAGCTGTTTACCACATGGCGAAAATCGCTTCCTCATTTCGTGCCTCTTCCCGGCAAAAACTGACCCAACAATGGACGCCCGGCGCTGCCCGCGAATCACGCCGAGCATGCCCCCAAACACGGCGCTGGACGGGATTATTGTGTCCGCATGTCCTGTTCGTCGGGCTTCTCATGACAGCTGCGGCTGGCGCCCAGGCCGCCACACCTGGCCTGCCGTTTACCGAGCCGTTCGACGATACGGACCTCCAGAATGGCGCTGCCACAACCGCCAACTGGGACATCGCCGCCGGGGAACTCCGACTCCAACCCACACAGCGCCACTTTGGAGCCTTCACCCCGGGGAACACCACGACCACCTTCATTACCGCCGACAGTCAGGAAACCTATGATCTCGCAACCGGCGATGTGAACGGCGACGGCTTGATCGACATCGTCGCGGCCAACGGCAATCAGATCAACCGCGTCTACCTCAATGGTGGCGGCGGGTCCTTCCTCGTCGGTCAGGATGTCGGCGTCGAAACGGACGATTCACAGGCCATCGCCCTGGCCGATCTCGACAACGACGGCGACCTCGACCTAGTCGTTGGCAACTTCAGCGACTCCGTGAACCGGATCTATTTCAACAATGGAACCGGCGCCCCATTTACCGGCGTCATACCAGTGAATCTCACCGACGACGCGCACGACACCCGGGCGGTCCTCATCGCGGACCTCAACGGCGACCAATTCCCTGACATCATCGTCGGCAATGACAATCAGCGAAACCTTCTTTACCTGAATAACGGAACTGCCACCCCCTTCGACGGCGTCGCCGGACAGAATATTTCCCCCGACGCGGCCGCCACTAAAGCGCTCGCCGTCGCCGACCTGGATCATGACGGCCTGCTCGACATCGTTGTCGGAAATCGCAACTCGCCCAACACGCTTTACCTCAATACCGGTAACGCAGCCGATCCCTTCGGCGGCGCCGCAGGCATGGAAATCACGCGTGAATCCGACTTCACCGAAGGCATCGCCGTGGCCGACCTCAACAACGACGGCTTCGTCGACGTCTACGCCGCCAACGACTTCGAACAAAATCGCGTCTACCTCAACAACGGCGCCGGCGCCGGCCTGGATCCCTTCCTCGGCGTTCTCGGACAATCCGGCGGTCCGGACATTCAAGGCTCCACTTCCGTCGCCCTCGGGGATGTCGACAAGAACGGCTCCATCGACGCCGTCATTGGCAACGCGATCCAGCCCAACCGCCACTACCGCAACAACGGCGGCCTGACGCCCTTCGTCAACACGGAGACGCAGGACATCACAACCGCGATTTTTCAAACCGCCGCCATCAAACTGGTCGACATCGACAACGACGGCGACCTCGACACCCTCGTCGGCGACCGCAACGGTCTCAACCGGATTCACTTCAATGACTCGGCGACGGATGACATCTTCCTGGGCATCCCGTCCAGCGATTTATCAACCAACATCTGGACTTCCTCGGCCATCGCCACCGGAGATATCGACAACGACGGCGACCTGGACCTGTTGGTCGCCAACGGAGTCACGGTGACTGTCAATCGACCCAACGTCGCCTTTCTCAACAACGGAACCCCTGACCCGTTCAATGGCTCCGGCGCCGCCAATATCACCGCCGATGCGGTGGTTTCCACCTCCATCGCGGTGGGCGACATCGACGGCGACGGCGACCTCGACGTCGTCATTGGCAACACCGCCGCAGCGGGCCTTGCAAACCGCCGCTACCTCGGCAATGGCAATGGAACGTTTGGCAATGGCGCGAACATCAACGCCGACGCCGACGTCACCCAATCCGTCGCCCTGGGCGATCTCGACGGGGACGGCGACCTCGACCTCGTCGCCGGCAATGCCGGGGGAGATCTGGATCGCATCTACCTCAACGGCGGCGGGGGAGCCCCCTGGGCGACCACCGGCAACGGAGCCATGGTCAGCGCCGATGTGGCCGAAACCCGCAGCATCGCATTGGGCGACATCGACAACGATGGGAACCTCGACCTGGTCGTAGGCAATGCCGGGCAAGTCAATCGCCGTTACCTCGGCAACGGCGCCGGCGCCTTCGCCGCCGGCGTGGACATCGATGCGGCCACCGACGCCACCAGCCAAATCCGCCTCGCCGACGTCAACTGCGACGGTGACCTCGACCTTGTCGTCGGCAACGCGGGCAACGCGGACAAACTTTACCTCGGCAACGGCGATGGCACCTTCGGCGCCGCCATGAACATCGGCGCCGTCGCGAACACGACAACATCGATCCAGGTCGCCGACATGAACAAGGACGGACTGCTCGACGTCCTCGCCGGAACCTCGATCGGAGCGCTGCTCTACCAGAACAACGGTTCCGTCAACCCGTTCAACATGGTCATTCCCTTCGCCATCGCTGGCGGAGCCAACGTCAGCGCCATCGATGCGGCGGATTTCAACGGCGACGGCTCCCTCGACGTCGCGCTCGGAAATGACGACGCCATCGACACCATCACGCTCAATCCCATCGGCCCAATCTCCTTCAATTCGGTTGACGCCGCGGACATTCAGACTGCGCCCAACACGAATCTTGAATTGCTCGTCGCCGATCTCAACGGCGACGGCCGCTTGGACGTCCTGCGATCGGTCACCGTTGGCAACTTAATCATTGGCAATCTGAACAACGGCCAGGCGTTCCCCAACGATTCACTCGATCCTGACGTCGAACTGGTGGATTTCGCGGGAACCATACGAAGCCTGGCGCTCGGTGACGTGAATCAGGACGGACTCCCCGATCTCGCAGTGGGTCTCAACGGCATCCCTTCCCTGTTTCTGAATTCGGGAAATCCAGCCAATCCCTTTTCAGGGCCGGGCGAAAACATCGGCCTCCCCTCGGGGCTGTTCGCCGCGGACATCGAATTCGGCGACATCGACGGGGATGGATTCCTGGACGCGATCGTCGCGCAGGATTTCTTACTCGGCGGCCTCCTGTCCTCGAACTACGTCTTCATCAACTCCCAGATGGCCAGCCCCTTCAACGGCGTCGCCCCGCAAATCATCGGCGACAACGAAGATGAGTCAACCGCCATCGCTCTCGGCGACCTTGACGGCGACGGCGATCTCGACGTCATTTTTTCCAACGGAGCCCAAGCGAATCGCTACCACCTCAACGACGGCATAGGCGGCCTGGGCAATGGCATCTTACTCAACGGAGGCGTCACCGACACACGCAACGTCGCCATTGGCGATGTCGACAACGACGGCGATCTCGACGCCGTCGTCGCCAATTTCGGATCCCAAAACCTGCTCTACCTCAACGACGGAGCCGGCGATCCCTTCACCGGGGTGAACCCCGTCGACATCACCCAGGATATGGATAATTCGACAAAGGTGCATCTCACCGACCTGGATCATGACGGCGACCTGGATCTGATCGTCGGCAATGACGCCGGCCAGAAAGCAAAGCTCTATTTAAACGACGGCTCGGCGGATCCCTTTGGCGGCGTCCTCACCGGCAATGTATTTTCCACCGACATGCTCGCGGCGACCGGCATCGGCTCCGGCGACTTTGACAAGAACGGCACGATCGATCTCGCCGTTGGCGGGCTTGCCGGAAGCCGACACTATTTCCAGTCGCCTCCTCTCTACTTCGATCAGACACTCAACCGCGCCGGGTCGATCGATATCAATCAGTCCGCGACCCCGACCGACATCATCCTGCTCACGCCGACGCTCCCGGCGATGGCCGCGCCGAATACCTCGATCGACTACTTCGCCAGCAATGACGGCGGAACCACTTTCTTGAATGTCAAACCTGGCGTGTCCTTTGCCTTTCCCAATACCGGCAATGACCTTCGCTGGCGCGCCCGGCTCAACACCCTTTCCCCAAGTCTGACCCCCATCCTTGAGGAACTCCTGGTCGAACTCATTCCCTCCAACATTGCGCCGGTTATCGCGCCCCAGACTTTCGCCATCGATGAACATCTGGGCGACGGCATGCGCTTCGGGCCGGTCGTAGCCACCGATCCGGACAACATGCCAACTCCGACCCAGAACCTGACCTATTCCATCACGACACCCGGAATGCCCTTCACCATCGATCCCACAACCGGTGAACTAATCGTCAGCGACACCGCGGCTTTGGATTTCGAGACCGTGCCCGGCATGCAATTCATGTTCACCGTCGAAGTCACGGACGACGGCCTCGTGCCCAACCCCGAATCCGCCAGCGCCACGATCACGGTCACCCTGAACGACATCCCCGAATCGCCGACGATCGCCGATCAGTCCTTCAGCATTCCCGAGAACCGGCCGAACACGACCGTCGTGGGAACCATCGCCGCCAACGATCCTGACACTGGCGAGGTTCTCACGTTTACCGTCCTCAGCGGCCATCAAGGAGCGCCGAATCTTTTCCTGGTTGATCCCATGACCGGCGAAATCACGGTCAACAACTCCGCTCAACTCGATTTCGAGATATTTCCCCAGACCGTCCTGAACGTGCAAGTCTCGGACAGTGGAGCGGCGCCCGGTCCGCCGATGACCTCCGCCTCCGCCAACATCACGATCAACCTTCTCAATCTCGATGAAGCCCCGCTCATCGGGCCGCAGATACTCGCCGTGTCGGAATCCGCGCCGAACGGACTGCCAGTCGGAATTGTCGTCGCGACCGAACTCGACCTGCAGCAGGCGCTGAAATATCGCATCACTGCGGGCAACCCCACCGGCATCTTCGCAATCAACGAGAACACGGGCGAAATCACCGTCGCGGACGGCAGCCAGCTGGATAAGGAAATGACGCCCAGCTACATACTCACCGTGGAGACCTATGGCCTCGGTCCGATTGGCCCGCCCTTCACCGTCACGACGCCGATCGAGGTCGGAGCCGTCACCTTCGAAAACGCCCGCGTCAGGCTTCACGACATGGACGGCGACGGCGACCTCGACGCTCTCATCGGCGGAGACCTCGCTAGCGGCGGGGGCAATGAAATCAATCGTATTTTCCTCAACAACGGCCAACCCGATCCCTTCAACAGCGCCACCGCCTTGCCGATCACCAGCGACGCGAACAACTCCACCGGCATTGCCGTGGGCGACGTCAACGGGGACATGTTGCCCGATGTCGTCGTCGCCAACTTTTCACAGCCGAACCGCCTCTACCTCAACAACGACGCCGGTTTCGACATGGATCCGTTCAACCTGGTCACGGGGTCCAACATCTCCGGCGACGCCGACGGCTCCCTCGCCATCGAGCTGCTCGACGCCAATCAGGACATGCTCCTTGATGTGCTCGTCGGCAATCTCGGCAATGTGAAGCTCTACCTCAACGACGGCGCGGGCGATCCCTTTGACACGCTTCCCGCCATTGTGGTCCCGACCGCCGGGCGTGACGCATTCGCCCTCGCCGTCGGGTTTGTCAATTCCGACACCCGACAGGATTTTGTCCTCGGCTCACCCACGCCCGGACTCCTTCAAAACTCCTGGTATCGCAACAACGGCGCGTCGTCTCCCTTCGACGGAACTTCGCCTTTCGATGTCACCGGGGACATGGACGATACCTTTGCCGTCGCTCTCGCCGACCTCAACGGCGACAACAGCCTCGACATCGTCGTCGGCAACGCCTCCATCGATCCCACCGTTCGCAATAAATTCTATCTCAACGACCGAACCGCCATTCCCTTCTCCGCCGGTTCAGGCGTCGCCATCACCAGCGGCCCCAACAACACGCTCGGCGTCGGCGTCGGCGACATCGACAACGACGGCGACATCGACGTGCTCTTCGCCAACGGCCTCGCCGCCGAAGTCAGCCTCATCTTCGAGAACAACGGAACCTTCGATCCGTTCAACGGCGTGCCCGGCCGGACTCTCAACGCCGGCAACGCCATCGATTCCCGTTCCATCGCCCTCGGCGACGTCGACGGCGACGGCGACCTCGACGTCCTGCTGGGCAACGCCAATGCGCCCAGCCAACTCTACCTCAACGACTACACTTCCCGGCTCACCAACTCCGCCATCGTCACCATCAACATCCAGGACGCCAATGAAGCGCCCGTCGTCAATGACCAGGTTTTCAATATTGATGAGAACAGCCCCTTGATGACGCCGGTTTCGCCGGGAGGAATCGTGGTCGCCACCGATCCCGATCTGCCGATGAACACGCTCAGCTACGGCATCATCGGCGACAACTCCGGCGGCGCCTTCGCCCTCGACCCGGTGACCGGAAACCTCACGGTCGCCGACGCGAGCAAGCTCGATTTCGAGACCGACATGAGCTTTGAGCTGACGGTCGAAGTCGTCGACGACGGCGGCGGCTCCACTTTCAGCTCGGGAAATTCGTTCGACATCACCACCGAGGCCAACAATACGCAGGCGATCCTGCTCCACGACATGAATCAGGACGACCTCCCGGATCTGGTGATCGGCAACTACAATCAACAAAACCTGTTCATCCCCAACAATGGAACGGCCGACCCATTCGTCGGCAGCCCGGTCATGGGCGTTTCCGGCGATCTCAACTCCACACGCACGATCGCGATCGGCGATTTTAACGGCAACACCGCACCCGATCTCGTCTTCGGGAATGACGCCGGCCCCAATCGCCTCGTGCTGAACAACAATTCACCCCTTCCCTTCGACGGAGCCACGGGCCTCGATATCACCCTCGACCCTTCAACAACCTTATCCATCGGCGCCGCCGATCTCGACACCGACGGCCATGTCGACGTCGTCTCCGGCAACCTCGGAGGCAAAAATCGCTACTACCGGAACAACGGCAGCATCAATCCCTTCGTTGGGGTCGTCGGACTCAACGCCAGCCCGACCACCGCCCAAACTCGCTCCATTCAATTGGCCGACATGGACGGCGACGGCCATATCGATATCGTCGAGGCCGTGGAAGATTCACCGATTCAGCTTCGGCTAAATGACGGCGACGGCCCCGGCCTCGACCCGTTCGATTCCCTGGCCAACACCGACATTGGCGTAGGCATGATCGCCGTCCGGGCCATCTTGGTTGGCGACGTCAATGGCGACCTCGCCCCGGACGTCATTGTCGCGACCGCCAACAAGATGAACACCGCGCAGAACCTGCTTTTTCTGAACCTCAACGTCGGCCCCGGCGCGGATCCGTTCGCCGGCGTGGTGGGAATCCCCATTTCCGCCGACACCCACGAAAGCGTCGCCCTCGCCCTGGGCGACCTGAACAACGATGGCTTTCCCGATCTCGTCGTCGGCAACTTTGACATGAACGCCATTACGGGCCAGATCAACCGCCTCTACCTCAACAACGGCACCGACGATCCCTTCAATGGCGTCATCGGGATCGACATCACCTCTGATGCGCACAAGACGACCTCGGTGGCGATCGGCGACGTCAACGGCGACGGCCGGGCTGACATTATCGTGGGCAACGAAAACGAGCCCAATCGCCTCTACGTAAACAACCGCAAGTCCGCCACCGCGACGATCACGATCAACATCAACGACCGCAACGATCCGCCGAGCGCGATGGATCAGACATTCACGATCGCTGAGAATCTCGGCAATATGTTGCCCGTCGGCACGGTATTGGCCACAGATCAGGACACCGGCCCGATACAGAACCTGAGCTTCGCCTTCAATCCGCCGGTTCACCCTGCCTTTGAAATCGACGGCATGTCCGGCGCCATCACCGTCAAGGATTCGACGCTGCTCGATTTTGAGGCCACGCCGATGAACCAGTTCACGATCACGACCGAGATCACGGACGACGGCGGCCCCGTGCCCGGCCCACAGACGCAGACTCGTAGCATCACGGTCACGATCGAACTCACCAATGAGAACGATCCGCCCGTCATCGCCGCGAACCAGATGTTCAATATCAATGAGAACACCGGCAATGGCACGCCTGTCGGAACTGTCCTGGCAACGGATGACGACACGGCCAATATGCCCCCGGACGAACCGACCTTCAGGTTCGATCCCGCCGTTCATCCGGCTTTTGAAATCGACACGATCACCGGCCTGATCACGGTGAAAGACATGACCCTGCTCGACGCGGAAACCACGACAAGCTTCACGCCGACCATCTTCGTCTCTGACGGCGCCGCATCCGACACCAAGACAATTACCATCTTGATCGACAACGTGAACGAGCCGCCAGTGATCCCCGCCGGCCAAACCTTCAGCATTCCCGAGACCGCGATGATGAACGATCCCGTCATCGGCGGGCCCGTCGTCGCGAACACCGTCGAATTGGGCGAGATTTACACCTACTCGATCGCTCCCGGTTCCCCCTTTGACATCCATCCGACGAGCGGTCAAATCACCTTCGTCACCCCCGGGGCAATCGATTACGAACCGCTCGACCCGAACTTCTTTTTCCAACTCGACATCACGGTGACCGATAACGGCCAACCCATGGAGCCGGCCATGTCCACCGTCACCGTGAACATCAACGATGTGAACGAACCGGTCGACCTTGCCGCCGGTCAAATGTTTACCATCGATGAGAACCTTGGAAACGGCCTGCCGGTCGGCATGCTGAACTTCAGCGATCCCGATCTCGCCTCAGTCGAAACCTACGTATTTAACATCACCGGCGCCGCGTTCACGGTAAGCCCGGACGGCGCGATTACCGTCGCTGATTCCTCCCAGCTCGATTTCGAAATGACGCCGATATTCATGGAAACGGTCACCGTCACCGATCGCGCGGGAACCGGGATCGTCGACATGGAAACCGTCACCATCAATCTGACGGACAAGAACGATCCGCCCGATATCACTCTGCCCGCCCCCGTGACGCTGCTAGAGGACGCGATCGCCGTAATCAGCGGCATCACCATCTCGGACGACGAATCCGGAGCCATCCTCATCGACCTCGCCGTCGACCAGGGCGTCATCTCTCTCACCAGCATGGCGGGACTGACGCCGATCGACAACGACGGCAGCGACGGGACTCTACAGTTCTCCGGTTCACAGGCCAACATCACCGCCGCTCTGATGAACAGCGTTTCCTACACGCCGACCTCAAATTACAACGGCCCGGACCAGCTGACCGTCACCGCAAACGATCAAGACCCGGGCGGCGCCGCCACCTCCATGACGATGCTTGGAATCACAGTCACGCCCGTCAATGACAAGCCCACTTTCACCGCCGTCGATCCGCCGACCTCGATGGAGGATGACCTTACCGTTCAAACCGTTCTCGGCTGGGCGACTTTCGATCCGGGCAACGCCAATGAAACCGGCCAGGTGGCAGTCGAGTATTTTGTCGCGGGCGTGAACAACACGGCCCTGTTCACCGAAATTCCAGAGGTCGCCGCCAATGGAGATCTCACCTACACCCTCGCGCCCGACGCCAACGGCATTTCGCAGTTCACCGTCAGTGTGCGCGACAACGGCGGCCAGAGCGACGGAGGGATCAATTTGTCCGACATCCAGACCTTCGAAATCACCATCTCTGACGTGAACGATAAACCGACCTTCACCGCGGCCAATCCGCCCGGCGTCGTCGAGGGATCCGGCGCGCACATCGTGAACACCTGGGTGACACTGTTTGATCCGGGCAACGCCTTCGAATCCTTGCAAACCATCGCGAACTTCACGATCAGCAATATCAGCGACCCCTCTTTCTTCACCATCGCCCCGGATGTCGACTCACCCGGAGCGCTGAGCTACACACTCGCCCCAGACGCCTCCGGCTCCGTGACCTTCGAGGTATCCATTCAGGATTCCGGCGGCCGGGCCAACGGCGGCTTCGACACCTCGGATTCGCTGTCGTTCACGCTCACCGTCACCGACATCAACGACAAGCCCACGTTTACCACGACCCCCGCGACGCTTCCCCCCTCACTCGAAGACAGCGGCACGGTGACCATCTCCAACTGGGCCGCTCTCGACCCGGGCAATGCATTTGAATCGGGACAGATGGTCGACCACTTCGATGTGAACGTCACTTCGGGCCCCGGAATATTCCTGACGCCGCCAGCCATCGACGCCAATGGAACCCTCACCTACACCCCCGCTGCCGACGCCAACGGCGACGCCATGATCTCCGTCACCGTCACAGACGACGGCGAGAGCGCCGTCGGCGTCAACACATCGGACGCACAAACGTTCACCATCAGCGTCACTCCGGTAAACGACGCCCCCTCGTTCACGGCAAGCGATCCAACAACGGTGAATGAAGATTCCGGCATGACCACACAAACCGGCTGGGCGAGCGCCTTCGATTCCGGCCCCGCCAATGAATCCGGCCAGGCCATCGACGCCGGCGGCTATGCCGTGACGGTTCTGACCAACCCCGGGATTTTCTCCGCCCCCCCCGCCGTTGCCGACAACGGCGATCTATCGTTCAGCCTCGCCGCCGGAGGCTCCGGACAATCGACCTTCAGCGTGACCGTGCGAGACAACGGTGGAACGGCCGACAACGGCGCTAATACATCGGCGCCGCAGACATTCACCCTCACGGTCGATGGAGTGAACGACAAACCGTCATTCACCGCCTCAAATCCCCCAACCATTCTTGAAGACGCCGCCGTCGTCACCATTCCCAACTGGGCCGCCTTTGACCCGGGAGCTCCGGGTGAAGTCGGCCAGGCCGTCATGGACTATCTCATCACCGGCGTGGACGCGGCGTTCTTTGAAACGGCGCCCGATGTGGACAACAACGGTCAACTCACCTACCACCTCGCCGCCGATGTCAACGGCATGACCACCTTCACGGTTGAGGTCCAGGACAACGGAGGCTCGACGCCCCCCGGCATCGACACCTCCGACCCGGCAACCTTTACCATCACCGTCACCCCGGTGAACGACGAACCCACCTTCACGGCAACCAATCCGCCGGCCGTCAATGAAGACGCCACGATGGTGACCGTCAATGGCTGGGTCACCAAGTTCGACGCGGGTCCCAACGACGAGAACGGGCAAACCCCGACCTACACCGTTGAGAACGTCAGCGACGACGATTTCTTCGCGGCGCCACCCCTCGTCATGGCAAACGGCGACCTCACCTACACCCCAGCCGACGACGTCAATGGCACAGCCACCTTCACCGTCAAAGTTCAGGACAGCGGCGGACTGGCTGTCGTCGGCGACGACAACGAATCCCCCGTGTCGGCCCCCTTCACCATCACCGTCAACTCCGTGAACGACCGGCCGACAATTTCGCTCAATCCGTTGAGCGACATCGACGAGGACGCCGGCATGCAAACCGTCAACGGATTCGCGGAATTCGCCGTTGGCGCGGACAACGAAAGCGGACAGACGATTGATTCCTTTCTCATCACCGGGCTGAATAATCCCGGCTTGTTCACCCCCACGGGACAGCCTGCCATCGACAAGAACTCCGGCGACCTCAGCTACACGCCTGCGACCCACGCCAACGGCGCCGTCACATTCAACGTCGCCGTCCGGGACACCGGCGGCGGCGACGACACCTCCGCCGCTCTGCCGGCGACATTTACAATCAACGCAGTCAACGACCCGCCCGTTATCACCCTGCCCATGACCGCTCCCATCGGCCCCGAAGACGCGCCCCTGACCATCGCGGGAATCTCCGTCAGCGATGTGGACGCCGGAACCGAATCCCTGCTCGTAAATCTCTCGATCAAGGCCGGCTCAATCTCGCTGTTTCAGGGCAGCGGGCTGGCATTCAACGACATCGATGGAACCGATGGCTCGCTCGAATTCTTCGGTTCGCAGTCAAGCCTGACCTCGGCGCTTCAAACCGGAATCAACTTTGTCCCTCCCCTCGATTTCCATGGCGTTCTGGTTCTCAACGTCACCGTCAATGATCAGGGCAAGAACGGCAACGGCGGCGCCTTGACCACAACCGAAACGCTTCAGCTCACGATCACTCCCGGCAACGACAAACCGACGATCGCAGACGCCGCGTTTAACCTCGCGGAGAACTCGCCAAACGGGACAGCCGTGGGCGCCACGATCGGTTCCGACCCCGAACTTCAGCCCTTCAACGGCGCCATCGCAGAACCCATCGCCAACGACGCCGCCGAGACCCGTCAGATCGCCGCCCTCGATCTCAACGGCGACAACAACATCGACTTTGTCGCCGTTCACGCCGGCGAACCCAACCGACTCTATCTGGGCGCCGGCGGCGTCGATCCCCTGGCCGGAGTGATGGGCGCCAATTTCTCAAGCGACCTCAACGACACTCGCGCCGTCATCATCGCGGACGTCAACAACGACACCTTCCCCGATGTTCTCTTCGGCAACGGCTCCAACCAGCCCAACCGCCTATACCTCAATAACGGAACGGCCGACCCCTTCAACAACGTGATGGGAATCGACATCACATCCGACGCCCACGACACCCGCTCTTTGGCCCTCGCCAACCTCACCGCCGACGATCGGCCCGATCTCATCGTCGGCAACGCATCCGGCCAGCCCAACCGACTCTACATCAACAACGGCACGGCCGACCCCTTCAACGGCGTGAGCGGAATCGACATCACCAGCGACGCGCTGGACACCTATTCGGTTGCCATCGCCGACGTTGACGGCGACATGGATCTCGATCTTGTCACGGGCAACGCCAACGGGCAACGCAACCGGCTCTATCTCAACAACGGCACCGACACGCCATTCTTCGGCATCGCCGGCGTCGAAATCTCCATCGACGCTCAAAACACCCACAGCGTCGCGCTATGGGATGTCAACGGCGACAACGCGCCGGATCTGATCGCGGCCAATTTTGGAGAACCCAATCGGCTTTATCTCAACAACGGGACAACACTCCCCTTCAACAATGTGCCAGGAACGGACATTTCATCTGACGCTAACAATTCGACCTCCATCGCAGTCGGCGATGTCAACGGCGACATGAAATCCGATCTACTTTTTGGCAATCGGTCTCAGCCCAACCGCCTGTTCCTGAACAACAGCGGTCCCGCCCCCTTCTCCGCCGCGGGATTCAACGCGACGCCCGCAGCGGACGCCACTCGCTCCGTGGCCTTCGCGAACGTCAACAACGACGCCATCCTCGACATCGTTGTCGGCAACGACAACGCCGAGCTCAACCGGGTCATCCTCAACGGCGGGCAGACCGACACGCTGACTTACGCCATCACGGGAAATACCGGCGGAGCCTTTGCGATCGATCCACAGACCGGCGCCATCACTGTCGCCAATTCCGCCGCCGTCGATTTTGAAACGACGCCCGTCTTCAACCTTGTCGTGATCGTGATCGACGATGGCGCCGGCAATCTTTCCGACACCGCCAACGTCACTGTCAGCCTGAGCAACGTCAATGAGCCGCCCACCCTCGGAGGACCGACAACAGCCGCCGCGACCGAAGACATCCCTCTGACCATCAGCGGCGTGACTGTCACCGATCCAGACGCGGGAACTCAACCGATCCTGATCGAACTCTCCACTGTCGTCGGCTCCATTTCCCTCACCAGCAATGCAGGATTGAACGTGACCGACGCCGACGGCAGCGATGGGACCCTGGCCTTCGATGGTCCGCAAACCGCCATCAACGCCGCCCTCGCCAACAGCATTTCCTACCAACCCCAACCGCACTTCAATGGAATGGACGTCCTCACGATCACGTCCAATGATCAGGGAGAGAGCGGCTCGGGAACCGTTCAGAATGACTCGCGGACCGTTGCCATCACCGTCGCTGCGGTGAACGACAAACCCAGCACGTCGGGATTAGCCGACATCCTCGTCATAGAAAACGCATTGAATTCACCCATCAATCTCTTTGCCGCGTTCACTGACGTCGAGGATAGCGGACCGCAGTTGACGTTCACCATTGAGAATAATTCCAACCCGGGTCTCTTCAACTCCACGATCATCGACGGAACCGCCGGGACACTGACCCTCGACTACGCAACCGACGCCCCAGGCATTTCGCTCTTCACCGTGCGCGCCACCGACTCGGGAACAGACTTCGTTGAAGCCGCCTTCCAGGTCACCGTCCGCGAATTCCAACAGAGCAAGTCCGTCGCCGGCGATTCCGGCGAAGCCGACTGGCTCGGATACAGCGTCGCCATTCATGGCGATTTCATGGTTGCCGGAGCCTGGCGTGACAACGATCTCGGCGACGATTCCGGATCCGCCTACGTCTTCCAGCGCCGCCCCGGTTTGAACGACGCCTGGGACCAGGTCGCCAAACTCAACGCCTCCGACGGCGCGGCGGGAGACTCCTTCGGTCGCTCGGTCGCCATTGAGGGCGACACCGTCGTCGTCGGCGCCGACCGCAATGACGACGCCGGCGACTCCTCCGGCTCCGTCTACGTCTTCCAGCGCAATCAAGGCGGACCCGACCAATGGGAGCAGGTCGTCAAACTCGTTGCCGCCGACGCCACCCCGGGATCCCAATTCGGCTGGTCTGTTTCCCTCAGCGGCGACACTTTGGTTGTAGGTTCGTTCCAAGACGATATATCCGGCCGTCCCGACGCCGGTTCCGCCTATATTTTCGAACGCAATCAACCCTCGGAAAACGATTGGGGCCAATCCCGCAAACTGATCGCACTCGATGGCGCATCGGACGACTGGTTCGGCGCATCGGTCTCCGTCAACGGCGACCTCGTTCTCATCGGCGCGCCCGCCGACGCGGACAACGGCGACGATTCAGGCTCCGCCTATCTGTTCGGCCGCAACCAGAGCGGCGGCGGCCAGTGGGGACTCGTGAGAAAGCTCCTCGCCAGCGACGGTTCCGCCGATGACTGGTTCGGGTGGTCAGTGGACATCGCCGGCGGATTCGCCGCGATCGGCGCCTACCGCGATGACGGCGCCGCAGTCGATTCCGGGTCTGCGTATGTCTTTGATCGCAATGAGGGCGGCGCAGATCAGTGGGGGCAATCGGCGCGACTCCTCGCCGCCGATGGCGAGATTAACGATCTCTTCGGATTCTCGGTCTCCGTGGACGGCGACAATGTCGTCGTCGGCGCATATCGCAACGACGACAATGGCTCTGAATCCGGCTCCGCGTATCAGTTCAGCCGCAATCAGGGAGGGCCCAACAACTGGGGTCAACTCGCCAAACTTCTCGCCAACGACGCCGCAACCGGAGCGCAATTCGGATTCTCCGTCGCTCTCGATCGCAACAGCATGGCCGTCGGCGCGCCCCTGGCCTCGACCACCGCGACCCAGACCGGCGCCTTCTACACTTTCCGCATCGGCAGCCCCATCGAGGATTTCCGCCTGGCGAATTTCACAGTTGAGGAACTCGCCGATCCCAGCAAGGAAGCCACCCTCTGGGGCGACAACGCCGACCCCGATATGGATGGCCAGGGCAACTTCTTCGAATTCGTCGCCGGGCTCGATCCGCAAAACACTGGATCCCAGTTTGCGTTCACTATTGGCCTCGTGCCCGGACAACCAACCCAGCGCAAGATCACCTACGGGCCGATCGTTCCGGGTCGCAGCTACGTCGTTGAGTTCACGGACGCTCTCGGTTCTACGCCCTTCGCGACGCTCGCCGGCGGCATCGTCACCGACGTCGCGGATATGCGCTGTCACACCGACACCAGCCCGATGGGCTTCCGCGTCTACCGCGTTCGAGTCTCCGTGCCCTGACCCGGACAGACCGTGGAGGATAGAAAAATCTTCGCGGCTTCCGCCGCTCGACTGTCGACCGCCTGCATCGCGCTCCTGCTATTGATGTCGGGTTGCAACAAGAACGACACGCCATCCAATGATGCGTCACGATCCAAGTCGCCCCTCACATCCACAGCGGAATTCACTTCCCTGTTCGCGCGCGCAGCGGAAAAACTGACGCCTCTTGTTCAAACCGAAGAACCTTCCCCGCGTCGATTCAACGCAAAGGAAACAGCAGAAATCCAATCCTCCATAGCGGACCTTGAGGCTTGCGTCGCCTATTCCACCGAGCACTGGCAGAGCATGGTCCTGCTCGCCAAAGCCCATCAGTCGCTACACAACCACTGGGACTCTCTCGATTGGTGGGTCAAAGCCATGAAGATCGAAACGGCCAACCACATCCTGCCCAAGGAAGCCAGCATCACAGCCCTTCATCTCAGTGATATTGACGCCGCGCTCAGATTTTCAGCCGAAGCCCTCCGCAGACAGCCCGACGATCCGGCCCTCATGGGCAACCATGCCATGAATCTCCTGATCGCCGGGCGCGATAAGGAAGCGATGGCCGCCATTATCACCGCCCTGGCCTTCGCGCCCGATGACGCGTTCAATCAAAGAATCTCCAAAGTTATCTACCAGGTCGGCGTCGGGGAGAGAGCCCGCCCCACTTGCGAGAGCGCTTTAAAATGATGGAGGTTCCGCAAACGCCGGGTGCACTGTCACCGGCCCTATATCGTCGTCATCTCACCCGAAGCCAGAGCTGTTTCAAATAAGCCGGCGTCTCGCGCGTTATTGGGAAATCTCCCGGTTGTTCCGGCGCTTTCGAACGCTCGACCTTTCGACCCGCATCCGCCACGGCGCCTCGAATCATCGCTTCAAATGCCTCGTCGCTGAGGCGAGCTGCGTTGCAGGAACAATAAAGCACCCCGCCCCGACGCAACAAACCCAGTGCCGCTGCCGTCAAATCACCAAAATGCTTCTCCGCCTTGAACACGCCTCGTTGCTTCGATTTGGAAAAAGTGGGCGGATCAAGAATGATGAGATCATACAGTCTCAGATTTTTGGTCAACCTTTTCATCCAGTCAAACGCGTCCCCGTAGATAAAGTCATGCTGCTCGGGATCGAGCTCGTTCAGGTGGAAATTGCGACGCCCCCAATCGAGATACTTCCGTGATAGGTCGAGACTCGTGACGCGCGCGCCAGCGCCGGCGGCGGTAACGGAAAAGGCGCAAGTGTAGGCAAAGGCGTTCAACACCTCCGAGTTCGCGGCCCCGTTGGGAAAGACCGAAAAACCGCGAGCGATCGTTTTCTCCCGAATGCGTCCTCGATTCTCCCGTTGATCGAGAAACAAACCCACTGAATAGCCCTCCCGAAAACTAATCGCATAGCGCGCGCCGTTCTCCATCACGTCAAATTCATCCGGCGCCGCGTCCCCAACCGCCAGCTCGGGCGAGGAATTTTCAGGCCCAGCCTGTCGAACGTGCCGATCGAGCTTCTTGTGATACGCCCCGCGCAACTCGGGCGTCGCCGCTACCAACTCCGAGAGCAGCCCGCGCTGATTGGGCGACAGCCCTCCCTCCGACTGAGACAGCAGCCAACCGCCAAACCGATCAACGCTCCATCCCCGCCAGCCGTGCGCCTCGCCATGAATCAGCCGATACGTATTCGTGCGGGATGAACGAAACGCGCGCATTCGCTCCAGCGCCGATTCCAAATGTGTCGAAGGTTGATTCATGGTTTCATCATCAAGGTTCACTTCAGGACCAAAATCGCCACTCTCCCCGCCCTACGATCCAAAGGCCCAGCAGGAGATTCGTCGTTGCATGGGCGGTCAAGGCGTCGCCCAGCCGTCCCTTTCGGACGACCAGCCATTGATAGGCCAGCCCGCAGAGAATGCCAGCGAGCCACTCGCGATGGGCCAGGCCAAACACCGTCGCCGTCACCAAAAAGGGTTTCCAATGCAGGGTTCCCAATGAGACCGACTGAAACTCAGGCTTTGCAATCCAGCGATAAAGAAACGAACGGTAGAAAACCTCCTCCAACATGGGAACCAGAAAAGTGGATCCAACGAGTCGCACGACAATAAAGCACCAGGCCACCTCCACTCCGGAGCCGAAACTCACCAACGGATTCCAGATCTCTCCCGCTTCCTGAAATTTTGGATAAAACCCATCCAGCCCGACCCAGGCGGCGAACACGGCGGCGCCCACCAGAACCGCCTCCCAACTGAAGCGCCACTCCAACTCGGCAATCAGTGGAAACGCCAGCCAGATCAGTCCGATGCAGACGAACATCTTGGCGGCATAAACCCAGTACCGCGCGGTTTCACCGGGAGCCAATTGACAAAAAGTGAGCCCGAGGAAAATCACGAACGGAAGGACGCGGGTCAACCCCGGACGCGGCTCAAGCCATTGGCGAATTGAATTCATAGACGGATTTCCTCGACAGCTCCAACTCCCACGGCGGATCTCAAAATCCGGACATGGAAAGCATTTTGCGTTGCCCGTCCTTCTCGATCGTCACCGTGCGACGCTGGATGTCCACGATCCGAATGCCCGAGATCTTGTCGCCGACGAATAGGGCGCGCCGATTGATCATCACCGATGGATTCTTCAGACGAAAGAAAATGCCCTGGAGCTCGAGATTCGGAAATTTCGTTTTGGCTCCCGCAGAATTCGCGCCCGTCGCTAAACTTACAGCGGCATCCGTCGGCGCTTTTGCGCTGGTGCGAGAAGGAGGCGTGGGCGACGCCTTTGCCGCTGTCGGCGTCGCAACGGAAGGCGCCGGCGGGGCCGGCCGGGCTCCTGATGGCGGTGTAAGCTGAAGCGTCGCGGACGGACGGGCGACGGTTGGCGCGCCCGATGAGGCGCTGGCCGCGTCTGCCATGGGAGTGTTCAGCGGCTGAGGCATCTGTAACGCCGCCATGTCAGTCCGTTGCACTCCGGGCGGTTGTGTCGTTTCCGTCGTGGCCGCCGCCGCCCCCGCATCGATCTTGGCGCGAACGAACGCAGTTTGACTCGGAACGTGGTTCGCCGCCAATTCCTCGGCGGTCATCGCGGCGGTCTCCCCGGGCGCCATTGCCGAAGCCTTCTCCACCGCGGGCTTCGCGGCGATGGGTTTTGCTTCAACCGCAGCCGGCTGGCCGCCTGCGGTGTCGACCATCGCCAGATCAGAATTGTCTCTCGATTTCCAGGCCATGAACGCCCAGACCGACACGCCGCCAACGACCAACGCAAGCAACGCCCCAACGACCTTCGGCAGATGACTGGGCGGTCGTTTCAACGCCTCCACCGGTTGGATCGGCGCGCCCAGCGGCCCTGAAGGCGCGCGTTTTTTTTGCGCCTGATTCGCCTTCTTTAATGCGTCATTGATCAGGCTCATCAGACTCCCTTGCCTTCCAGTTCCCGAATCGCCCGTCCCGTCAGTTGAAAATCAATCTGCTCCGTTTGATTCACGAAACCAGCCAGCAGGCACTTGTCGCAGAGCGCGTTGATCAACCGGGGTATTCCTTTGGTGTAGCGATGCACACGCCAGATGGCGCCTTTGGTGAAATAAGGAGCGCCGTTCCCGCCGGACACATGGAGCCGATGCTGGATGTAATTCAACATTTCATCGCGACCCAACGGCTGAAGATGGTAGCGCACCGTAATCCGCTGGCGCAGTTGCCGCAGATTATGGGCGTTGAGACGATCGCGAAGTTCGGGCTGTCCCATCAGGACAATCTGCAGGAGCTTCTGATCGTCGGTCTCCAGATTCGAAAGCAGCCGCACCTGTTCGAGCAGTTCGTCGGTAAGGTCTTGCGCCTCGTCAATGATGAGCACGGCGTCTTTCCCATGTTCCACCAACCCAAGCAGGAATACATTGATCGCGCTCAGGGTATCGACCCGATCCTTGCCCTGGACATCAATGCCGAACTCCATGGCGATCGCCTTCATCAATCCATTCGCATCGAGCACAGGATTGAGAATCAGCGCTGTCTCGAACTCCTCCGTGAGTTTCTCCAACATCGCACGGCAGATCGTCGTCTTGCCGGCCCCGACTTCCCCAGTGAGCTGCACAAAGCCCTTGCGCTCACGAACACCGTAAAGGAGGTGATTGAACGCCTCCCGATGCTTCGCGCTGTAAAACAGAAAGCGAGGGCTCGGCGTTATCGAAAACGGCGGCTCGCTCAGCCCGTAAAAGTCGAGGTACACGGGATCTTTCCTAACGAACTTGCTTCGATCAGGGAAGGTAAAACAACGAGACGTCGCCGCCGCAGGCGCAATTCAAGATTTAGAACGCGAGACAATCGAACGCCGGGAAACCCACCCCTAACCCCTTCGACACCAAATCAATTCCCAAAATATGATCTTCGCCCCGTTGCCGTTTAAGCCGCCTGAATCGACCTCACGGCGCGGAGCAGCGCCGCCATCTCGCGCTCGGTTCCAATCGTGATTCGAAGGAATTTCCGGATGCCCGGACAATCGAACCAACGCACAAGAATCTTGCGTTCGCGCAGTTTCTCAAACCACGTCTTTGCGCTTGGTCGCGGCGGACGGACAAGGAGAAAATTCGTCTGGCTCGGCAGGACTTCAAACCCCAGACGCGCCAGCTCGGCCGACACCGCGTCGCGGGTCGCGACGATCGTTTTGAAGTTCGCCCGGTAGTAAGGCAAATCCGCCAGCGTCGCCAATGCGCTTGCCTGCCCCAGCCCTGTCACATTGTAGCTGTCCCGAATCTTGTCCAACGCGGCGATCATTTCGGGATGCCCCACGAAATAACCAATTCGTTGAAAACACAGGGAATAGGATTTGGAAAAAGTCCGCGAAACGATCACGTGCGGATATTTGAGCGCCAGGCTCATCGCATTCTCATTCGCGAAATCCACATAGGCCTCGTCCAGAATCGTCACGCCCTTTTGCGCCACGCAAAGCGCCTCCAGCTCGGCGGTCGCATAGCCGCGTCCGCTAGGCGCGTTCGGCGTCGTCACATAGGTCAGCGCCGCACGAAAATTCCATTGCCTGGCCCGCTTCAACTCGCCAACCGAGGGCAGCGAATAGTCCTCGTGCAACGGGACTTCGTTTCGCCGGGCGCCATGGATGTCCGCCAACACGGGATAGAGCGAGTAGCTCGGAGTAAAATACTGGATTGTCTCGCGGTTGATCGCCGCCTTGCCCTTCGCCGCGCTCCCTGGCTCCACAAAGGCCCGCGTCGCCAGCGCGAGCAGTTCGTCTGAACCATTGCCGACGATGATTTGCTCCACCGGACACTTGTGCAACTTCGCCAGTCGTTCACGAAGCGGCTGTGCTCTTGGATTCGGATAAAGCCGCAGACGCTCGTCGACCGATCGCTTGATCGCCTTGAGAACTTTGCCCGACGGCGGAAAGGGATTCTCGTTGGTGTTGAGCTTGATCAGCCCATTCACCTTTGGCTGCTCACCTGGCACGTAGGCGTGCAAGCCGTGGACCAACGGTCGAATCAACGATTTTGGCTTCGGCGAACTTGGATTGGTTTTCCGATCACTCATCAAGGCGAATCTCCGCGGAACGGCCATGCGCGTCCAGCCCTTCCATCGCTGCAAATTGCTGGACGGTCTCAATCGATTTCTTGACGGCGGTTCGATCGTAACGCACCACGCTGGTGCGACGCTGAAATTGATCGGCCGTCAATCCAGGAAAGGAAGCCCCCGCCCCGCCGGTCGGCAACGTATGGCTCGGCCCGGCGAGATAGTCGCCCAATACGGTCGGTGAGTTTACTCCCAGAAAGATCGCGCCGGCGGTGACGATGTCCTTGGAAACCTTCGCCGCGTCTTTCGTCATCACTTCGCAGTGTTCGGGCGCCAGTTGATTGACCAGCGACACCCCATCCTTGATCGATTTGACCTGCACGAGCCAGCCGCTCTTCTTGAGCGCTCTCTGGATAAAGGCGGAACGAGACAACGCGGGCAGCTGCTTTTCCAACTCCTTGCCCACCGCGTTCAACAACTTCGCCGACGTCGTGACCAGCCAGACTCGTTCATGTCCGGAGCCATGCTCCGCCTGCGCCAACATGTCAGCCGCGGCAAAAGCCGGATTGGCCGTCTCATCGGCCAGGACCATCAATTCACTGGGACCGGGCAACAGGTCGATCGCGACATGACCGACCAGGAGCCGTTTTGCCGTAACCACGTAGGCATTGCCGGGACCGTAGATCTTCTGCACCCGGCCAATCGTCTTCGTGCCGTGCGCCATCGCGGCGATCGCCTGCGCGCCTCCGACGCGATAGATCTCCGTCGCTCCCGCCTTTTGCGCCGCGTAAAGAATCGCCTCATTCACTTTGCCGTCCGCGCCGCAGGGGGTGCAGACGACGATCTCCTTGCAGCCCGCAACTTTGGCGAGCGTGATCGTCATCAGACAGGTGGACACCAACGGCGCCGTGCCGCCCGGAATGTAAATGCCGACGCGTTGAAAGGGATCGAATTTCTCGCCGACCGTCGCGCCCTGCGCGTTCTTGGCGGACCAATTCCTGCGCAGCGATTGTTTGGCGAAGAACGTCACGTTCCGACTCGAAACCGCGACCGCACGTCGGAGCTTCTTGCCCGCATTCTTGTTCGCCGCCGCCAATTCCGCCTCCGTCAGCGCAATCGACTTTGCCGTCAATTTAGCGCCGTCAAATTTCTCCGTAAATTCCAGCAGGGCCGCGTCGCCGCGCGTCCCGACCGCATCGACGATCGCCCGCGTCCGTTCTTCAATCGTGCGATCGAACAGGCTCGACGGCGCCGTCACTTTGCGGAGCTGCTTTTCAAAGTCTTTATCCCGATAGCGGATCGTTTTCATGAGCGCGAGAAGCTAGAGGAAGGTGGATCGAAAGTCAAAGAGAGCAAGCGCGAATGAAACAATACGACAAGGGATGGAAGGCCGGAGAATGGCCATCCCCTGTCGAGCGTACAGGATTGATCCTCTCCAGCGCGCTCATCTCGTAATGAGCGCACCACATGAGCCGTGATTTGGAATCGCCCAATCCGGCAATCACCGCCCCGACAAACAGCAGCGCCGCCACAGAGATTCCCAAAAGCTGAACCGCGCCCCCAGTGAAACCCTGCGCAAACTTTCGATAGACATCGAGTTCCCTCATCACCACGATTGCGCCGATGAATCGTTGGTTTCCTGTCCTCCTCATTGGCTGCGCGCTTGTTTTTCAAGCCCAGGCTCAAACGCCCGCCACACAAGCGCTCGAGAAGAAGTATCTCGACTACAATCTCACCAAATACACCCCCTCCGCCATCGGCGTGACTCGCCATGGCACGCCGATCCCTTGCTTCGTATCGAGCGAGGATTTCGATCTCGAGCACGACCGCACGCGCGTGCTGCTCATCGGCGGCCTAGACGGCAGCGAGGAATCCGTAGACGCGGCGCTGTCGGCTTTGGATTGGTTTCGCCACGAGTTTCCGGCGACCCAATATCGCGACCGGTTCCTCGTCTCGGCCGTGCCCTGCGCCAATCCCGAGGGCTTCCTCGCCAAATCACCCGTCAACGGTTTTGGAGGCAAACCCACGATTGGCTATCCGCCCAAAGGGGCCGCCTACAACAGCAAGACCGATCCTGAAGCGCATTACCTTTGGCGCTGGATCGGCATGCACGCCCCGGACTTCGTCATCGACCTTCGCGGCGGCTCTGCCCATGAACGCCGCTCAAGTCTGGCCGCCGAGAATGACATGGCCCGCCGCGCGGCGCTGATCGGAACAAAGCGCGTCCTGGCCCCCAACGAACTCGCTTCGGCATTATCCGCGAACGCCGCCTGCGAAACCGGCCCCATCCCGGCGATTCAAGTATCCTGCGGAGGCAGACGTGGACAGGACATCTTGAGGGATATATTGCGCCAGCTTCAGTCTCAACGCCTGGCCGTCCCTTCGCCCGCCCGAATCGAACTCCGCACGCGAACCGCGCGCTCCCCTCTGCGCGTGGCCCTCCAACTGAGCGAGCATTACGGCCACAAGTTAAATCAAGTCGCCTACCAACCCGCCCTGGCGCTCGTCGCCCGAGCTCGGCTCACCGAGATCACGGGCGACAAATCCCATCTCGCCGCGGTCGAGAAAATCGTCACGCCCTACCTCAGCGGCGAGAAACCCAGCTTCGGAAAACGCGTCTCGGGCAGCCACTTGTCCGGCCACCTCATCTTCGGCGAACTGGCGAGGCAAACCGGAAACAAGGAATACATCGCCCTCGCAAAAGCCGCCGCGGATCACGGCTTCGACGCGAACGGAGCGCCGAAGGAGGCGATGCCCTATCACAGCGAGATGAGCGACGCCGTTTTCATGAGCTGCCCCATCCTCGCGCAAACCGGACAGCTGACCGGCGATAAAAAGTATTTTGAAATGTGCCTCAAACACCTCCGCTTCATGCAGGGCCATTGCCTGCGCGAGGACGGCATCTTCCGCCATTCCCCGCTCGACGAAACCGCCTGGGGCCGCGGCAACGGATTCCCCGCGCTGGGCCTCGCCTGGAGCCTGAGCTACTTGCCCGAGGACTTCGACGGCCGCTATGAGATCCTCGGAGCCTATCGAAAGCACATGAGCGCGCTCGCCCGTCACCAGGATCCGAATGGCATGTGGCATCAAGTCGTCGATCATCCCGAGAGCTACCGGGAAATGACCTCCACCTGCATGATCACCTTCGCCATGGTCCGTGGTCTGCGAAACAACTGGCTCAATCCCGAGGGCTTCGAGCCCATCGTCGAGCGGGCATGGAACGCCATCAAGACGCGCATTGCGTCCAACGGCCGCCTCGTCGACGTCTGCACCGGAACCGGCAAGCACAAGGATCTCCGCGCCTACTTCGACCGCACTGCAATCTTGGGCACAGACGAACGCGGCGGAGCCATGGCCTTCATGGTCGCCATCGAAATGGCCGCCTGGGAAAAAGAGAAATCCAAATGAACCCCGATAAATCCGAAATCCTCCTCCGCAAGCACACCCGCCGTGAATTCCGCGAGCGCATGAATTCAGGCGAACTCAAGGCCTGCATCATTCCGACCGCCGCCATCGAGCAGCACCTGGAGCACATGGCCATGGAACACGACTGGCGCAGCGTCATGCATGTCGCAGAACTCGTCGCCACCCGCCTCTCCCCCCAGGTCGTTGTCGCCGAGGGCCTGATGGCCGGGATCAGCGAGCATCACATGCGGCATCCGGGATCGCTGAGCCTGCAGCCGAGCACGTTCATCGCCGTGGTCGGTGATCTGATCGACAGCGTCGCTCGCGCCGGCTTCACCAACATTCTCGTGCTCAACGGCCACGGCGGGAACATCGCGCCCCTGCGCGGCGCCTGGGATCAGATTCTCCGCCGGCATCAACACAATCTTCACTTCCTACCCTATTGGGACGTGCTCACCGAGGACGACGCCAAAGAGCTGCTCAAGAGCGGACATCGACTGCCTCAAGACCTGCCCGGCCACGCGCAGGAATTTGAAACCGCGTTCGGGCTTGACGCCTTTCCTGAGAATGTCCGCACCGACATGTGGACGGATCAGGAGGATCAAAAACCGTCCATGGCCACCGCCGAAGCCGGCCGTGAATTTATCGACCGCATTGTCGAACGCGTCTCGTGCCACCTCCAGGAAATGATCGACGGCAAACGCGCGACGGAGATCCCGCCCTTTCATCCTTGATCGGACCCGGCGTTCGAATTTAAGTCACTTTACTCGGCGAACCCGTAATTCCGTTTCCGAATTCTTCAAATAGAAACTGCTCAATTAATCGCATCGAATATGAAACGCCCACCATCCGAAGCGCCCCTTTCGCGGAGATCCTTTATTCGTCAATCGACCGCCGCCGCTGCGGGCACGGCGTTGTTGCCCGCCGTGTTGCCCCACGTCCATGCCTCGGTCGACGACGAGATCAAGATCGCGCTCATCGGCTGCGGCGGTCGCGGTACCGGAGCCTGCGTGCAGGCGCTCAGCACCGCCGGCCCAGTCAAACTCTGGGCCATGGCCGACGCCTTTCCCGACCAACTGGAAAAGAGCTACAAGAGCCTTGTCGCGGGAACTCGGAAGTTCAGCCAATCGCCGGTCGCCGGTTCGCAGGCGGCCAAAGTCAATGTGCCGCCTGAGCGTCGATTCGTCGGCCTCGACGCCTACAAGCAGGTCATGGCCTTAAGCGAAGTCGATGTCGTGCTGATGACCACGCCTCCAGGATTCCGCCCCGTGCAATTCGCCGCCGCGGTCAAAGCCGGCAAGCATGTCTTCATGGAAAAGCCGGTCGCCACGGACCCTCATGGAATTCGCACGGTTCTGGAAGCCGCCAAGTTGGCGAAACGCAAGAATCTGAAAGTCGGCGTCGGTCTCAATCGTCGCCACAGCCCGCTCTATCGCGAAACCGTCAATCGCATTCACGACGGCGCCATCGGTCGCCTCAACGCGATTCGCATCTACAACCTGCGCGGCGGCACCAGCAAGTATCACGAGCGCCTGCCGGGAGAAACCGAGCTCGAATACCAGGTGCGCCATTGGTACTACTTCGCTTGGCTCAGCGGCGACTTCAACGTCGAGCAAAGCGTGCATGACTACGACATCGCGCTCTGGATGAAGGATATGCTGCCCATCAGCGCCCAGGGTCAGGGAGGACGCCTTGTTCGCAACGGCAAGGATTACGGCAACGTCTACGACCACTTCTTCATCGAATACGACTTTCCGGATGGATCCAAAATGCAGACCCAACATCGGCATATTCCCAGGTGCTGGGGCACCTTTTCATCCCACGCCGACGGCTCCAAAGGCACGGCCAATCTGGTCGCCAAACGAATCGGAGAAATCCAACTGCACGACGCCGACAAACCGCTGTGGCGCGGAAAGGAAACCGGCAATTCCTACCAGATCGAGCACGACGTCCTCTTCAACGCCATCCGCAACAACCTCCCGCACAATGAGGCCGAGCGCGGAGCCAACGCGTCCTTCGCGGCGATCCTCGGACGCATGGCAGCCTACTCCGGCCAGCAATTGAAATGGGACGATGTGCTGGAATCCAACGAGCGCATCACGCCCGAAGGTGAAATGTGGGAATCCCCCGCCCCGATCGAACCGCTGCCGTCGGGCGGCTATTTGATCCCCACGCCGGCCAATTCGCGGATCGCGTAAGTCGTCAGAGGCTCCTTGCGCGAGGTAGGGCACGCGATCCCTACCAGACTTGAGTCCCACTGCGCGACCATTTGCGCGCCGGCGCATCCCTCACCTGCTCTCATCCGGCTCCAGCTTGCCCGACAGCCAGCGCAACACGTTCAGACAAAATTGCTGATTCTGCTCCGCGCCGGGCGCGTTTATTCCCATCGGACGTCGCGTCTCACCGGAAGTCTGGGCGGTGAACATCGCCGCCTCGCCGAAGACCGCGATCCGCCCCTTGCCAAACTTTCTGACCCCCGCGTGCATCCAGCCGTTCACATCCACGCGCGGAGTTTTCCCGTCAAACTGATTCGCGGTTTTCGGGTAGCGCATGAAATGCCCTTCGCCAAAAACCATCAAGGGCTTCACTGCATCAACAGCCTTGAACGCCTGCCCAGTAAAGGTCCGCACGGAATCGATCGCCTCCTCCGGCTTGCGACCCACCGTGATGGCGTGCTTCTTCAACAATCCATCGGCTTTTCGAAAAATCCCGCTCTTCGGGCCGCTGGCATAGCCGTTGCCAAATTCATATCCGAACGCCTTGCCCAGTTTTTCAGCCGCTCCCGGGAACGGCATATGATCGGCAATCAACAGCAGCTTCCCTCCGCCTCTTACCCACTTTTTTACCGCCTGCACCTCCTCGTCGGTAAATGCCGAAGGCGTGGGCAGTGTCCAGACTCTTGCGTTTTTCTCATGCAGCGCATTCGCGATCACCAGAATTTCCGTCTTCTTCAATTGTTCCGCGGAAAACGGACCACTCGAAGAGCCCACGCGAAACCCGTCCTTTCGCAACAGTTCAGCAAAGCCCTTGTACCGCCCCTCCGCCGTGTGGTAATTGTGATGGGCTTCGTCAATTGAAACGACCGGCCCCTGGCCCTTGGCAAACGCCGGATCGCCAACCTTCGCGACGAACTGGGAATCGGATTTCTGTTGCGCTTGAAGCAAGCCCGCTGACATCAGCAGCGCGGCGGAGAAACCGGAAACGATACGAATTCTCATAGTATTGAAATCGCGTTGCGTCGACGTTCCGCAGACGCAACCAAGTCCGCAAGACTAGGAGCAACGACAGCGGATTGACACTCCAATCGCGGCGGCAGCGGGAACCCGCATCTGGATCCGCTCATGAAGCCTCTGAGTCTTAGCGGGAACGACATTGAGAATCTGACCGCTTTCCTAAACGCATTAGCCGGCCAATCGGAAGCAGCTTCCAAATGACCGGCTAATGGAATCTCAGGGCTGGCGTTATTTCTTCATCTCAGCCAGCAGGTGTTTCACAACCCGTGTCATGTCGTCGCCGCGCGTGCCTTGATATCGGACTTTGCCCTCGTGATCGAGAACATAGACCGTCGGCCAGCCGGTGACGCCCCAGCGCGTTGCGATGGGACCGCGGGTATTGCCCCCGTCCCAGAATGACCGCCAGGTGATGTTTTCTTTCTTCATCGCCTTCTGAACACGGTCTTTCTTGTCGCTGTTGACGCCGAGGAGAGCAAAAGATTCGTTTTCCAATTCTTTAACGAGCGACCGCTCGTGTGGGTACATAGCCCGGCAGGGCGGTCACCAGTCTCCCCAGAAATCGATCACCACAACCTTGCCCCGGTAATCGCTCAATTTGAAACTCACGCCGTCGACATCCACGCCCTCAATCTCAGGGGCCTGCCGGCCAATCGTGAGGTTCTTCGCCTTGTAGATTTCCTTGTCCAGCGCAGCCTCCTGTTTCGGAAACTCCTTCTTCAGCGCAGACAACTCGTCCGCGATCCGTTCCGCTTGCGCGTCCGACAGCGAGCGGTTGTTTCCGAGTCCGCGAGTGATCAACGCCTTGCCGGAAAAGGTCCGCAGCGCCGAAGCTCGTCGCGTCGTGCTCGATGCCGGCGTTTCGGCCTCCGTCTTCAATCCCGCTTTCAGCTTCGTCAACTGAGCGTCGATTTCACTGTCCTTCAATGCCGGCACAGTGAGCGGCTTCTCCACGCCGCTCGCGCTTTGCGCCGGCGCCAATAACGCAAAGGCCGCCGCCAGCGCTCCGACCCGTGCAAGTTGTTTTTGAATTTTCATGGTGTTTACTTTTTGTCTCCTTCCTTTGGTTTCTTCACGTTGGCAGTTCTACGCCCACCATTGACAAAGGTCAACCAGCTAGACTCGTCTGGGCGCTTCTGAAAGTGTTGGGCGGTTCTCGGGCTGAAAGCCCGCAATGTGATAGCCCGGGCTGAAGGCCCGGGTCCGGGTGGTGAGCCGTTGAGTGTTCTAAACAGCAACCCATCAATAACCGGGGGGGCCGCGGACGCCAACGCATACTATCTCCCACCTAAAGCGTCCTCCCCGGACTTCAATTTCCGCCGCTTGGCGATCTGAAGTATTTGCGAACCAGACTTTCGGCCGGCGGTTTCGTGGCCAACGCGCCGCCGACTGCGAGGATCGCCGACCCCAGGAAGCCCCAGATAAAAGAGTCCAGTCCGAGCAAGGGATAAGGCCCGAACTTCCCGGTTATCTTATATCCGACCAAATAGAGAATCAGGAGAATCCCACAGCCGCCGAGCATGCCTGAGATCACGCCTGTCGCGTTCATGCGGGGCCAGTAGATCGTCAGCGCCACGGGAATCAGGAAGCCCACGGCGAGCCCGCCCGTCGCGAAGACAATCAATGTTTGCAGGAACTCGGGCGGATTCAGCGCGGCGAGCGTGGCGGCTGCGCCAATCGCCGCCGTCGACGCGTAGGTCAGCATTCGGATCTTTTTCTCCGGCGCGTTGGGATTGATGTTGTTCTGGTAGATGTCTCGCACGACGCCCGAAGAGAGCATCAACAGGAAACTGTCCACACTCGACATGACCGCCGCGAAGGGAGCCGCGACCAACAGGCCGGCCAACCAGGGCACGCCGGCCGCCGTGGTGAGGAAGGTCGCCATCTCGGGCATGATCCGGTCTGGCGCCATTTCCCGTCCCGGCAGGAAGATTCGCGCGCAAACAAAGATCACGACCAAAGAGAAATAGATGATGGTGTAATACACGGCGACCGTGACGATCGAACGACGAAGAGTCGCGGAATTCTTGAAGGCCATTTGGCGAACCATGTTGCTCGGTTGACCGGCCCCGCCAAAGGCCCAGAAGACATAGAAACTGAAGGCCATGCCCATCGCGAGGAAGCCGACCTTGCTGTCGGCGTGCGGTCCGGGAGCGCTGGTGTAGACCCCGCGTTTTCCGGCGCCCGAGGCGTAGGGCGTCGTGCTGACAATCTCCACCTTGATGGCGATCGACAACGGGTCCGGCTCGATGGACTCGATCTCTGCCGGCGTCGTGATCTTGAGTATCTTAATGGGCTCACTGGCCAGCTTGCCCGCGGGAATCAAAGCGACCTCCCCCGTGCGCACGATGCCATTCCGGGCGCCGCTCTCATCGGTGAGCGCCAACCACGCGTCTTGACGAATCTCCAGATTCTGGTCCAACGGCGCGGTGAGCCTGACGATGGCCTCGCCCTTCTCCGGCGGCATCATGTCGGCCAGTTTGCGGGTGGCGTTCCCCAACCCGCCCACCTGACTCAGCACGAGAACCAACATGATGATCACGCCGACAACCATCACCAGTCCCTGCATGACATCCGTCCAGACCACCGCGCGAAAACCGCCGTAGGTTGTGTAGACGACCACGGCAACGGCAAAGACGAGGAGGCAAAGCAGATAGTCCGGCGCCGCATTGTTCACCCACGGAATTCCCTCCGTGAAATTCCCCATGGCGTTCACCGCCTGCTGATAGACTTCCACGTCCCGTAACAAAATCGTAAGAATGCTGCTGCCCGCCTTGAACTGCGCGACCAGGTAGAAAAAGAGGAAGAACAACAGCACGGCTGTTGCGGTCATGCCGACACTCCGACTGGCAAAGCGCTCGCGAAGAACTTCCGGCACCGTCACCGCCTTGGCCTTGCGCGCGATTTGATTCAATCGTTTCGCCAGCAGTCCCATCGTGACCAGAGGCACGATCATGTAACTCGCGATCCACAAGGCAAGCACCCAGCCATGCGTATAGATCAGCGAGGGAAAACCCATGAAGCTGCCGCCCGAGGCGTTCGTCGCCGCAAAGGTCAGCGCAAATGCCCACATGCCCAGATTGCGACTGCCCAGAAAATACTCATTCACGAACTTCCGCTTCTTCAGCACCTGGCCGGAAAGCCAGGCCAGCACGAAGACAACCGCCAGATAGATCGCGAAACTGAACAGAGCGGCGTTGGACGAAGCGGTTTCTCGAGCCACCGCCTGTAGCGTTGAAGCCTCATCCATGATCGGCCTCCGCGGTTGAAGCTAGCGCCGTCTCCACTTCCTCGTCCTCGTCCTCGCCCAGCGGATCGTCGACCATAATCTTCAGGGCAAACCAGATAATGAAAACGTTGGAAGCGAGCCACGGGAGGCCCACGCCCCAGAAAATCCAGGCCGGCATGCCCATCACGGTTTTCATCGTATCGGGATCGACGTCATAGCCGGTCGCCAGAGATACGCCAACCACCCAGACGCAGAAAAACACCCACGCGCAGATGATGAAAAGCGTCTCCCGCCGAGTGTGCTCGTAGACGGGATCGAATGAACTTGAATCGTCGGCTATTTTCTTTTCAGTCATTCAGTGGTCGCTCTTGAGGGCCCTTAGCCCGGATCAATTTGGCCTAACGCTCCGGCCGATAAACGATCGGCGGCTTGAGAGCGCTGACATCCGTAACACTTCCGCCCAAGAGCGACAAGTTGAGAAACAGTTCCATGAGATGCGCTTCCAATATGGCGCGCCGCGTGGGCCACGGAGTCTGGTCCGACTCAAAAAACGCATCGATCGCGGCGGCAAGCCGGCTATAGACATCATCGTTCGGCAACGGAGGCCGATGCACCTGTGCCGAAACGACCGTTCCGTCCTTGCGCTCCACGGCAAAATTGAAATCGTCCACGACGCCATCGAGGATTAGAATGGTTGAGCGAAAACCGTCCTTGTGGTGAATCACCCAGCCGCGCGGATTCACAGCCAGTTTCTTAACCAGCTTCAACCCCTCAAGATCCTGCGTTCGGCCGTCCTTGACCGGATCGCCCTGCGGAGAATTGGATCGCGACAACGCCGGCGCCAGAAGATGGCGAGGCCAGGAACCGGCTCGGACGACGTTCCAGAGAATCGACCCCGCGTATCGATAGACTCGATTCACTCCAGTCTCGCCGCCCGCGCGCCTCTCGATCAGAGGCAGCAGACAACCCAGCCCCGCGTGCTCACCGGAGGCAAAACTTCCCTGAACCACGACCAACGCCTCCTTCAACGGCGCATTTAGTTCGATATCAACCGGAGGCAGTCGATCCGCCGCGGCCAGCGCGCTTCCCGAAACCAGAGGTATCTTGCGGCGACGGGCGAGGTCGACCATCCGTCGCGCCCCAACGAGATTATTCGCCAAAACTCCGTGAACGAAACAGGGTCGCCCCTCCGGCAATTGCGCGAGAGTTTCTTCGATCAGCTCCTCGTTGGTCGCCATTCCCAAACCGCGAGGGACAACCAAAACAGCGTCGGCCTCGCGCAACGCCGCCTCGCGACTGGGCGCGCGCAGCAATCCAAATTCGCTCGCGCGCCGATCGAGTTCCGCGCTCCATTCTCCTTCGGGGACGTGCGCAATCACCTTGCGGTCACCGGGCTGCCGCCATTTTCCATCGTGTTGAAAACCGATCTTAAAACGATCCAGCAACTGCTGAGAGGGTTGCCCCAGTTCAAAATTTTCAAGCAGAATGGCGAGTGTCTTAATCGGCTTCATTCGGAGGTATTAAGGCTAATTCAAACGCTGCGGCGTTATTTGGGTTCGCGACCGACGGGCGGCTTTCTCCGTCTTCGGCGCCGCTTGGCTCGACGCTCCCCCGCCATGTTGCTCGTCGGCGACCGCCCTGACCGACTCCGGTTCGGGCTGCTGATACCAGTATTGCGACTGATAGCGCAAAATCCCGAGCATGCTCACTTCGTGAAAGCTTTGGATAAATGGCCAGGGAGCCTTGCCAGTTTCAAACATGGCCTCAATCACTTCGGCAAGCCGGTCAAAATCGCTGCGCGCCGGACCCTGCGGACGATAAATCTGCGCCGAGACAATCTTTCCATCCGCGGCTTCGACAGCCATTGTGAAATCCTTCACCGCTCCATTGGCGACAACGATCATCGTTTGATAACCGTCGATTTCCTTGATGAGAATCGAACGCCCATGATCGATCAGCTTCAGGAATGCATCCAGGTCGGAAAGGTCCTGTGTGCGGCCGTCCTCAACCGATTTGCCCAGGGGAGAGTTCGAGCGCGACAAGGCGGCGGCGAGCAGTTCCTCCCATCCGCCTTCCTTGATCATCGACCGGATGTCCTCCCGCAAATACCGCGCCGCCACGCCGGTGACCATCCAACGTTTCTCCTTTGTGCGCAGCTCAGGCCCAACCTCATGCTGGATTTTCTCCACAGCGCGCCGCCCGGTGATTGGCATCGTCGCCTCCAGCCCAAAAAAGTCAGCGGCCGGAAAATCTCCGTGAACGACCGCCAGGGCGCGCTTCAATTTCATACCGCGCTCGATATAAAACTCCGGAAGTCGCCAGGTCACCGGGACCGTCGTGCCCGAAGCGATCGGAATCTTCCGTTCAATCGCCATGACCCGCAGACGGCCCACTGAATTCGCTTCAATCCCCGCGGCCCCATGGATGAAGACCGGACAGCCCTCGGGGACGCTCTTAACTATGAATCTCAACTTTACATCATTGGCCTCGCCTACGACTCCCTTCCCGACCACCACGACGCCGTCGGCATCCTGGAGCGCCTCGAGCAGACTCTTCGTCCGCCGCAGGTCGAAGTCCTTCACCCGATGATCGAGCTCCGCGTTCCATTCTTCATCCGGGATCGAAACCGCAACCAGCCGATCCTCTGGCCGGGCCCATTTGCCATCGCGATGAAATCCCGCAAGAAACCGATCGAGCAAATGCTGCGCCGGCGAGTCCAGCTTGAACTCGTCGAGGACGAACGCGATTTTTTTCAATTCAGCCACAATTCAAGCTTACTCCTAGGCGCGCCAGAAAACCGATTCCTTCCCGGCGCGATAGGCGACCTTCATTTCCGGAGTCTCGATCCGAGACTGATCGCGGTGCAGCGACTTGACCCCGGCGAGAGTCATCCCCGATGTCAGCAATGTCCGCTCGACCGGATAGGTCGCGCGGCCGCTCAGAATGGTCCGCTCGATATTGTTGACCAACGGGTTGAAGAAATCGGCGAGGGTCGTGTTGGACGGAGGCATCGGCAATTGCATCTGGCAGGAGGCGATCTCGCCGCCCTTCACACGTCCGGCGTAATTAAAATCCCGCAACAGGCCGTTCAGCAGAAACATGGCGGTCTTGAATCCATCGCGATGCTCGACGAAGAACCCCGTCGCCTCGGGCGCTTTCTCTCGAATCCACTCAACGGTAGGCCGCCAGATCGTATACCCCTCCGGCGCCTTGAGACTGTGGCTTCGAGCCAGCGCCGCGAACAGCAGTTCCTTCGTGCCCGGATTGGATTCCACGCGCTTCCAAAGAGCCTCGCCCTTGAGCGCTTGAACCGCCTTCACGCCGACCTCGCCGCCGGCGCGACGTTCCGACATGCATTGCGCCGTTTCGAATCCGTGAAAATCATAGGAATCCACACCGCCGTAGCAAACTGCGACACTCTCCTCCAATTCCGTTTCCAACGGCAATTCAATCGAGGGGATGCGCCAGGTCACGGGCAACGACGAGCCGGCCAGAAAAGCGAATCCCAGTCGCCTTGAGTCCTCCACCATCTCCACGCTCTCCTTCCAATCCGTCGACAAATGCTTGTCGTTAAACACCGGCACGGATCGTTTGCTCGACTCAAAAACATCGACCGTCTCTTTAAAGAATTTGTAGCGCGGGTAGAGCTTCTGCCCCATTTCATTTTGGGGATACTCGCCGTGCTCGGCGATGATCAACACGCCATCGACCGCGAGTTTCGAACCTCCGCGCGTCAAGGCCTCGGCGATGCTCGGGTAGATCGGCACGTTGTGGCGCTTGGAGCGCTCTCTCGCCAAATCGTTTTCCGGGAACTGGTCGACATACATCGAAACCAGCTTCAAGGAAGGCCGATGATGTTTGCCGTGCCAGCCGTAGCCCTCCAGAAAGCGATCGATGAAATGTTGGGCGTGAGAGTACTTGGCGACCTTGGTGGCCAGAATGGCGACCGTCTGGGGAGTCCCGGCCCTCGCCCGCTCAGCCCCGAGCATCAGCCCCGGCGCCAATGACGCCCCGGCTGTCGCTCCCGCGACCGCGCCAAGAAATTTCCGCCGGGTCCAATTGCCCGACCCGTCGATGAGTGAACGCTTTTCTGGTGCCATGGAATTACCGTTGTGACCAGTAATATGAACACTCTTATCCGACGCGTCAACCGCGATGCCAATCCAGACTCGCGGAGCGATCCGACGGCCAGCACGTCGACGTTTTCCCGACCCTGATGATCCAACGCGAAGGTTCATTCGCTCGGGCTTGGCGTCATCGATTTTTAAGAGACAACCCACCGCTACCTGACGCTCTACTATCGCTCACTCGGGCCAAAGGCCAAGAAACGCGCGGCGATCCATTTGCTCGCTGAAATCCTGCAACCAACCGACTTGCATCTGATGGCCGATCCAGATACCGCCCTCAAAGGGGTTGCACCCGGGACTCCTTGAACGACGTGTTACAATGCGCGCGGCCAATTGTAGGTCGGTTTGCATTGATCTCCCCCCGTTTCCTCCATAGTCTGCCCGGCAAAACGAAAGACCTTCCTCATGTTCAAACGCATCATCAACGTCATTAAAGGATTCTTCGGTCTAGGCGTATCGAAGCTGGAAAAGGCCGCTCCCGAAGCCGTGCTCGAAAATGAAAAAGAGAATCTCCGCAAGCAGATTGC